>CATKFO010000039.1 GCA_949747515.1 uncultured Eubacteriales bacterium | reverse complement strand
TAATATTTGGATATTGGCAAAAGCAATTCATTTTCGAGATAGAATCCACCCCTATGATAATACTTAATGTGACTTTAACTTCCGGAAACGCCTCATTCAACAAGTGAATAACAGATGGGAGCGCCACTGTGAATTGCCTCACGCCATCATCTACCAGTTCCTGAATCCAGGACAGCAATCTGTCCCTTTCTCCCTTGCTAAACTCGTCATTTCCATAACAACTTGAGTTCAAGGTATAATTAAAACAAATATTATTTTTTTTGCATTCTGCTAAATATTGAACAAAATTATCATGTGTTGTATCAGGCAGTTCAAAAAACTTTCTCCCTGAACCATAAGCGGAAGTTTTTAATGAACCATAGACTTCTTTTGCTTTAATATTTAACTTTTCATTCTCTTTAACCAGTCTTATTAAATTGTTGACATTGAAGTCAGATGGAATAGTAAATATTGAATTACTCATTGTTATCCCCTTTCCTACTTTTTATATATTCATCAAACACAAATTCTTCCATAAAATCTTTATACTCGTATGGACTGTTGCGAATTTTAGTTCCCGAAACAGGCAATGACTCTAAATCAATCGAAATATATTTATTTTCTGCTTCCAAAGCCTTTGCTACACTTTCCCCATAAAATGTACCACTATATACATGTATAACTTTGATTCCATTCAATTTATGGACTATATATTTATTCTGAATATCTTCAGCCTCTTTTCCATTTTCGTAAGCGAATTTTCTGCCATCAGGCCCATCATTTGCTTCTATGATATTAACTTCAGGATAAATTTTTTTAATCCATTCAATTCCGGCCGAAAGTCCCGCAACAGCAGGAGTCATAAGCGTTCCGGCTTCAAAGCGATCGGGCAGCTCGTCTGGCATTCTCACATCAAGAGAATTGCTTCCGGAACCTCCCTCTATGAGCGTATCCGCCGTTAAATCAACATTATCTCCAAATATTAAAAGTCCGCTTCCCTGCGGTCCCATAAGCCCTTTATGTCCGGGCATGCAAAGCGCGTCTATATTCATGTTCCTCATGTCGATAGGAATTCTTCCAGCACTTTGAGAAGCGTCGACAATAAAAATAATTCCCCGATCTCTGCATAACTTCCCTATTTTACCAATGGGGAGAATTATATTGCAAATGTTCGACGCATGGTTAGCTACTATTACGCGAGTATTGCCGCGTATCTTTGAAGATATAGAATCAAGTATCTTCTCTTCGTTTCCTCCGAAGGTATTATAAACGTCAAAATTGACTCCGCGGTCAGCCATCTTACATAACGGACGCAGAACGGAATTGTGCTCTATATCGGATATAAGAACATGTTCGTTTCTATGGGTTAATCCCTTTATAGCGATATTCAGCGAATGCGTAGCGTTCATTGTAAGAACAACGCGCTCTGGTTCGCTTCCAAACATCTCCGCGGCTCGCTCTCGACAATCGTATAATATTTCAGACGCGGCTCTTGAAAGGCGGTGAGAACCTCTCCCTGGATTTCCGCATATATTTAAAGCTCGCGTAACTTCCTTAATAACGCGGGGCGGCTTAGGAAACGACGTTGCCGCATTATCAAAATATACTGTTTTTTCTCGCATTGCCTTACCTTCGTCTCCTACTTTAATATTTACCGATTATCTCGCCGTGACTTATGCCGCGCCGATTCAATATTTCTTCAATATTGTCCACCATGTCACACCGCACCGTAAGCCCATAAGAGCACCCCCGTTTTGTGAGAGCCGGATCTACGCTTACAAGCTCGGATCCGATTCCTTCTGAGCGAAGGGCCCTTTCAGCTTTATTGGCAAGAGTGACTGATCGCATAGCTATTATACAGTCCTTCACTCGTATATTCCTCCTAAAGACGACTTATTTTTATTTTATGCCGCGTACTCATATTTGCCACGCCTTTAGATTGACACGTCTGAAACAATGTAGTATAATTTTTATAGTTATATAAAGCAAAAAATACACAAGGAAGATATAATATGCCGGAAATAGGTAAAATTTATGAGGCTAATATTATCGATACTACGACGGCGGGAGCTGGAGTAGCCCGCATAGACGGAGCCGTCGTATTCGCAGATAAATGCGCCGCCGGAGACGAATGCATTTTAAGAATAACCGAAGCGAAAAAAAATTACTTTTTAGCTTCCTGCGAGCAGATTGTTACGCCGTCAAGAAAAAGAATTGTTAATAGATGTCCTTACTACGCTCGCTGCGGAGGATGCTCGCTAAGACATGTAAGCTATAAATATGAGGGAAAAATTAAAGAAAAAACAATACGAGAAGCTTTGGAAAAGGCTGACGTTCACGACTATAAACTCAACCATATTGTTATGCCGTCAGACGAGCGTTACAGAAATAAGGCGACGTTTCATTTTAGCAAATGCGGAGAAGTCGGATATTATGAAAACGGGACTCACAATATAATACCTCTCGCAGATACTCCGTGCGCTATAGTTCCATCAGAATTTTCCGATATAGCGCGTTTCTGCACAAATATATTTGGAAACGACTCGCCGGATTCAATGACTTTGAGGATATCGACAACAGGTAAAATTATGATTGCTTTTGACGGCAAGCGTATAAATAAAAGCTTTTTGTCATGCGTCGAAAAAATAACAGACGTGTTCCCTTCTGTTTGCGGAATATTCTCGCGAGAAAAATCTTCAGGCGACTATATATCTATATTTGGCGACAAATATATAAAAAACGACGTCTGCGGAATAAAATATATCGTATCTCCCAACTCGTTTTTTCAAATAAATTATTCAGGCGCCGAAGCAATATTTTCTCAAATAGAAAAAATGGCGGGAAAAGAACCGGTTTATAACATATTCGACCTATTCTGCGGAACGGGAACCATTGGTATATTCCTTGCAAATCAACATCCGGAGGCAAAGGTTATAGGAATTGAAATCAATGAGGCCGCGGTGGAAAACGCAAAGATGAACGCTGCTCTTAACCTTACTGAAAACGTTTCTTTCAAAAGGGGAGACGCTTCGGAATACGCGAAAATATGCGGAGACGATTCTCCAGACCTCACAGTAATAGATCCGCCCCGCGCCGGATGCTCAAAGAAAACTATAGGCGCTCTACTAAACGTTATGCCGAAGCGCATAATTTACGTCTCATGCAATCCATTTACACTTGCAAGGGACATGAAAAAACTGGAAGAAGGCGGATACAAATTGATTGAAGCGACTCCCGTTAATATGTTTCCAAGAAGCGAACATGTTGAGACGGTATGTTTGATGCATATACGCAATTAGCCGATACATTATCGACACCCAAAACTATAGCGATAAACTTGGCGACGAAAAGTGATCTGTCACTATTTCCATACATTTTATAATACGATATAAAGTCGCATAGTCAAAACAATTTTTTAGGCTTGTTAAATATTATTAGGATAGGAAGTGTAATTATGGCGATTATTGTTCTTCCCTGCGAAAAATATTTACAATCATATATCGAAGCTTACGATGAGTACAAAATGAACAATGTAGAAACTTATGCATTTGATGATGCAAGAGTCAACAACATCTTCGAAAAATATGAAAATTATAGATCGGAGCGCAATTTGAAACCAAACAGAGTCGGCGCAGACTATTACTGGTTGGTTGATGAGAAAAATAATTATTTTATCGGCGAAATTTGCATTCGACATAGATTAACGGAAGAGCTTAAACAGTATGGAGGCCATATCGGATACGGAATCCGCTTTTCTGAATGGAACAAAGGATATGGAACTTTGATGCTGCGGTTAGCATTGGAAAAAGCCAAAGCGTTAGGAATAACTTACGCGTTAATTACTTGCGACGACGATAACTATGGTTCTTCAAAGGTGATGGAGAAAAATGGTTTTATATTACAGGACAAGGTCTCAAATATTGTAAATGGAAAAGCTATAATTACCAGAAGATACTCGAAAAATTTATAGTTGATCCGCATGTTATTAACTCTTTTAGAGAGTAGAACAAGCAAATAATTATCATTGAAATATATGATAAAGCGATGTTGTAATGAGTATTAATTTTCTTGATTACAGAAACAGCATTGCAAATTTAGGATATTTAGTTTTTAAATATTTTGGGGTTGAACCGTCAAACTCTACGATGCCGAAAGTAGATGCTTTTTAAAAAGACAGTATAAAAATATTGTCGTGCTCTTACTCGCCTAGATGGGCGTCTAAAAAACATTTGTCGTCAGACTGATTTTTTTAAAATATGATATGCGAATATTCTTCTAATGGTATAAATAAAAATTTGTCCATCTAAAAAGTCAACATTAAAGAGGAACTTGTATGTGGTTCTGGGTATTTATGTTAGTTATGGATTTATTGACGCCGCTTACTATGATTTATTTTGGATTTAGATTTGAGAAAAATCCTCCGAAAGAAATCAACGCCTTATTTGGATATAGAACAGTGATGTCTATGAAAAATCAGAATACATGGAAATTTGCGCATAAATATATAGGAAAGCTATGGAAAGTATGCGGTTGGCCTGTTTTATTAATGTCTACGGCCGCAATGCTCTTTGTATTTGAAAGAAATATCATTGTCGTGAGTATAATTGGCGGAGCAGTTTGCGTAATACAAATTCTCATTATGATATGTACTATGATCCCCACCGAAATTGCGCTCAAAAAGAATTTTGATAAAAATGGATATCGACGTCATATGCAGCATATAAACGTGTTTTATTTTATATCCGCTCTTTTTAACGATGTGCGAGGAGCCAAATAACGAAAATCGTATAAGCATATTATGTAGGAAACAGTAATGAAAAAAATAATTACTATTCAACATACTCAATCGGAGCAACATTTAAATAAAATGATTGGCTCATGGAACGATTGGGATTTAACAAAACTTGGCGTTGAACAAGCTAATAGAATAGGAAAACGCCTTTCGGAAGACCTTCATGGCCAGCGGTATATTATGTACTCGTCGGATTTGCAGAGAGCTAAACATACTGCGGAAATTGTATCAAGATATCTTGGCATCACACCGATACTAACCGACGCGTTAAGAGAATTTAATTTAGGCGAAGCAGTCGGACATTCAAAACAATGGGCTGTTAATAATTTAACTTGCACTGTTTGGCCTGGAACTATTGACTGGGCTCAAAACATTCGTGATAAACCTTTTAACGGAGCCGAATCGAAATTAGATGTGTGGAATCGACTTTCAGAATTTTTGAATGAAATAATGATAAATAGTGGAGATAATCTAATAATTGTTTCTCATGACGGGGCGCTAAGCATACTGTACGCGTTATGGATAGGATTAGATATTGAAACGCTTAACAAACGTAGTTTTTCAGGCAAAACTGGAGGAATATCAATTTTACAAGAAGATAAAGAAAACAATCGGACTATATCCTGTTTAAATGATCTTTCCTATATTAAATGAGCGCTGATGAATTTTTTTATTGGGGGCAACGCATGATTCTTGATTTTTCATATATAAAACAGCCCTTTATGACGGGAGATTTAAAAACAGACGTTATGAATCTGTTAAATGTAAATGATAAAAATAAAACCGCCGCGCATTGCATTGACGTTGCTGAAATATGTTTGAAATTAGCGAAGCGCTTTGACTTAAACGCTTCATTCTGCATCAAAAAATTTCCAAAATAATTGCCGAAAACTACTATGGAATTAGCAATAAAGACGCGTTATTCGCTATTGAGTGTCACTCCACTCTTAAAGCAAATCCGTCCGATTATGATTTAGCTCTTTTTTTGGCTGATAAAATATCATGGGATCAAGAGGGCGAACCTCCTTTTTTAAAAATTGTATATAATGCGTTAAATATTTCTCTTCCGTTCGCCGCATATTCATACGTTAATTTTGTTTTGCAAAACCATACGATATTGCTGCCGCACAAAGAGTTAATTCAAGCAAATAAATGGTTTGAAGAAAGATATGCAAATAATAATTAATTCAAATTAAGATAAGAGGATTGCAATGAGATTATTTCATGTTAGCGAAGAAGAAAATATTCAAGTATTCGAACCAAGGCTTCCTACTCGCAAAGATTTAGATCAAACGGTTGCGTTGGTATGGGCTATCGACGAAGCTAGACTTCCCAATTTTCTTACCCCCAGAGATTGCCCAAGAATTGCATATCATGCAGGTATAAAAACGTCTAAGTCAGATAAAACAAAATTTTTTACCTCGCCAAAGAATTCGTACGCGCTTATTATTGAAAGCGATCAATTTGATAAAATGAAGAATACAACTTTATATTTATATGAATTTGACGCTGACAAATTTGTTTTACAAGACGAAATAGCCGGTTACTACGTATCGACAACAACTCAAATACCAATAGCAAAGTATCGTATTAACGATTTATTTTCCGAACTAATTAAACGAAATGTTGAAATTAGGATAGTAGACAATTTATGGGACATTGCCGACGCGGTAAAAGAATCGACGCTTAACTGGTCCTTATGTAGGATGGCAAACACGAAACATAGATTGAAATAATTTTTGTTTGTGGCAATCGCGTTAATTACAAATGAATCGCAATTATTTGGCGTGTAAAAACAAAGGAAAAACATATGAACAAAGTAATTGTATTTGATATAGGCGGAACGTTAATGTAATTTAAAGGTATGCCTTTTTCATGGGTCGAATACTACAGACAGGGTTTTGAGCAAGTTAGCGTTAAATTTAATTTGGAACTTATAAATACAGATATTAAAGAATCCATTGATATACTTAAATCTTTCAATCCAAGAATAAACTATCGTGAGAAAAAATAAATCTGTACTATATTTTTGCGTTTTTTCGATGGCATTCGCTTAGAACCAGTTATTTATGACTACTCAGAAATACTATAAATCAAAAGGTTATAAAATTGCTTATTTAACTGATTTACCGTGCGGTATGCCTGACAGCATGTTCAAAAAATCCATTAAAACACTTAAATCGCTTTTTGACCTATATGAGTCCTCTCAAAGTTGCGGATATAGAAAACGAATATAACAGGGTTGCAGGTAAGTGCAAATACTTTCGAAGTGAATTTAGAAGATTTATTTTTTGTTGGGGATGAGGAGAAAGATAAATTAACAGCTCAAAACTCTCGATGCAAATTTATGTTTATTCACAATTTGAACGATGAGCTTAAAACCGAATTTTTATGACAAACAACAAGAGCAAAGCTTTGTTAAACGATTTTTTATCTCGTTTCTATTGCATGAATAATATATTTTGCTATAAAATGAGGTTCGAATATGAGTTATAATGTCGGCCGCTATTCCAATATAATCGAATTCGAAACCAAAGCGTACGACGGAGTATATTGGGTTCCAATTAATACTCTCGGAAAATCTCGATACTCTGATGAAGAGGCGCTTAAAATATCTGAATTGTCAATTAAAGAAAGAAAAAAGCATATCGGCAATTTGTATGAAGCGGTTCAACTGTTTCAAGCGTCAAATTTTCGCGGTATTCTTGACAATAAAGACTTTTGGAGTGGCAATACGCATTGGCAAAGGCACAAAACGCCGGAGGAAGCAGTATTATCAAACGAAGGATGCTGCGCCACAGACACAAATTGGCTGGCGTATTTTATTCACGAAATCTACGATCAGGTTGGAAGTTTTTGTTACGCTAACGACGATGGAAACGGACATATAACAACATACATATTACACGAAAGCAATTATTACTTTATCGATATGATGATGTGTCGGAAGGATTCGCAAGTTTATTTATGTAATGAAAACGGTATGCTGACAGACCTTTTGAATTCTGAATGGTCAGGCTTCTTGTTTAAGTGTAAGAATCCAATTGACTTTTGTTATTTCAACATTGAACGATTTAAGGAAAAGAAACGACGCGCGCCGTTTTGTTTTTATATGCGAGAAACGAGCTTTGTTCAAATGACAGGTAATCGAATAGACGCAAATAAAGTTACTTTTTTAGTTCCAAAGCAAGAGAAGCCGGCAATAGTTTACTTAGACGACGCGTCAGGCAATATGATTGAATTCGTTGATACTCCTAATTTAATGAGATAATATATTAAACGTTATAAGCGCTTAGTTTTAATTATAATTTACAAAGGAGATTTTCGCATGAAACTCAAATTAGTGAAGTCAGAAAATCAATATCGGCATCATCTATTCGATATGATGGACGAATGGTCCAGCGTGGGAGAAAAAATAATTCCTTACGCCATAAAAAAACGACTATCATGATTTTGACAATTATATGGATAATTCGGAAGTTAAAAGCAGTTCTAAATCATTAGTTCCGGATTCAACTTTTTTCTGCTTGGATGAAGAAAGAAACATTTTTGTGGGAGCAGTCAGTATCAGACATTATCTGAACGATAGCCTTCTTCTGAGCGGAGGGCACATTGGAGACGGAGTAAGACCCTCGGAAAGAAGAAAAGGAATCGCTACGCAAATGATAAAATTAGCGTTGGACGAGTACAAAAAGCTCGGAATAGAAAAAGTACTTATGACTTGCAATAAAGAAAATATTGGATCTGCTAAAAGCATCAAAAATAACGGCGGAATTTTAGAAAATGAAATCGACATAGACGGAGCAATACATCAAAGGTATTGGATATCGATAAAAAATAAGTAGCGCCCAAGTTTTTTTGTAAAGAAATTTCACAAATGAATCATAAAGGAACGCAAGGATCGGAACTGAAAGGTTAACGTTGAGACCTTTTGTAGAAAGCGACGCTGAATCAATGTTCAACAACTGTGAAAGCGACCCTAAAGGAACGGAATTTTTATGCTGGCAAACATGAGCAAATATACAAGACGTAATTTGTATTCTTCATAATGATCCTTGTTAATCCTAATTCAGGTCGAGTCATGCAAAAATGCGGGATTAAATATGAAGGAACGCGAGACAAGCTGTTTTAAGTAACCGTAGAATCGTAGATTTCTGTATGTATAGTTTATTAGCAGAAGAATTTTACAGCCGCAAATAACATATTAAACTAAAAAAGGAGAGCTAAATGATTAAACTTCCAAAAATGATTTTTTTCGACTACGGTCAAACCCTCGTAAACGAGAATTTCGATCCTTTAAAAGGAAACGCCGCCCTGCTTTCTTATGCAATTGAAAATAAACACGGATATACGGCGGAAGACGCGACTCAAAAAGCGAAAGAAATCAACGACATAATCTGTTCTATCGGCAACATTGATTCTGGGAAAAGAGCTTGTTTTGAAATTGAAACCCCAAGCAGTATGTTCAATCGATACTTATTCGAATCTCTCGATATCAAACTGTCCATAAGCTATGAAGAATGCGAGCGAATTTTCTGGTTTGCTTCATCTGATGGGAAACCTACTGATGGAATCGCCGATTTTTTAAAATATCTGAAAGAGTCAGGCATACGAACAGGCGTTATAAGCAATATTGCATATTCTGAAAATTTAGTTACAGAACGCATAAATAGTTTTTTACCGAACAACGATTTTGAACTTATTATAACATCAAGCAGTTATATGTTCCGAAAGCCAAATAAAGCTATCTTTGGCATAGCCTTAATAAAAGCCGGTCTTTCTCCATGCGACGTATGGTATATTGGAGACAGGTACGAGTTCGACGCCGCGGGCGCGCTTAACGCAGGTATTTTCCCCATTCTTTACACTGGGGCTGCGGATACGGAGCGTATAAATTATGACTGCAGCGAAATTCTAACGGTAAAAAACTGGAACGATCTAAAAGAATACATGCGCCGCTCCAATATATGAGGGAGGAATAAGTCATGATATGTAAGACATACGACGTCGGAAGCTTAAACAACTACAAATTTGTCGTAGTGATTTCAAAATATAACGAAAAAATTCTGCTAAGCAGGCATAAAGAAAGAACTACGTGGGAAACTCAGGGAGGCCATATAGAGATAGGAGAAACACCTTATGACGCCGCCGTACGCGAGCTTTTTGAGGAATCCGGAGCTACCGATTTTGATATCGTTCCATTTTGCGATTACTGGGCGGGAGATCCTAATACAGGAGAGGGTGCGAACGGAATGGTATTTACGGCAAATATACGAAAACTCGGAGAAATACCTAACAGCGAAATGGCGGAAACCCGCGAGTTCGACGCGCCGCCTGACAATCTAACATATAAAGATATTACGCCTGTTTTATTTAAAAGATATTTTGAAAAGGCTCGCGAATTTTAATTTCTGAAACTTTAAATTCGTCTTATTAACGCCGAGCTGCTAAATTTATCTTGACATACGGGTCGCATAAGTATATAATAATCTTAATATGTAATTATAGTACGTTTCATTTTGGAGGAACAAATAATGTTCGAACAGGTAAGAAATATGTTAGTCGAAGAGCTTTCCGTCAATAAAGACGATATAAAGCCGGAATCAAACCTTGCGAACGATCTTGGCGTTAACTCTCTTGAACTTGCAGATCTGATTCTTATGTGCGAAGAAAAATTCAATTTGGAAATCAACGACGACGCTGTCCATGAGTTCATTACGGTTGCCGACGTAGCTGATTATCTTGAAAAAAACGCGAAATAATCGTTTGAATGCACTCGGCTAAGGCTCGGTGCATTCTTGGTATACGGAGAACTTCATGAGTGAAAAAATTAACGTAAGAGGAATAAAATTTGACAACGTAACCGTCGACGAAGCCGTAAATATGATGCTTGAAAACTGTCGCGAAAATAGGCAGACAGCCGTATTTACGCCAAATTCTGAGATCGTGCAAATGTGCGTCGATTCGCCAAAAATGTACGACGTTATAAATAAGGCCGATATTACCCTTCCCGACGGTATCGGAGTAATAAAAGCCGCGAAAATACTTGGAACTCCTATGAAAGGAAGAACTCCGGGATTTGAAACCGGAGAAGAATTAATACGTCGTTCGTCGGAATACGGTCTTAAAATATTTTTTATGGGCGGTAAACCAGGCGTCGCCGAGCAGGCTCAGGAAAAACTGCTTGAAAAATATCCGAACACTAAATTTGTAGGATTTCACGACGGATATTTTAAGAAAGACGGCGAAGAAAACGATAAAGTCGTAAATGAAATAATAAAAAGCGGAGCGAACGTACTTTTCGTCTGTTTCGGAGCTCCCGCTCAAGAACAGTGGATTAACGATAATCGGCGTAAGCTTCCCGAAGTTAAGCTACTTCTCGGACTTGGAGGTTCTCTCGACGGATATTCTGGTAATCTTAAACGAGCTCCTCAATTTTTCTGTAACCACGGACTTGAATGGTTTTACAGACTTATGTGCCAGCCGTCGCGTATTGGAAGAATGATGAAGCTCCCAAAATTCTATTTCGGAACTTGGAGATATAGGCTTCAAAGTAAATAAAATTATTTTATTCATCGTTTGATACGATCGCAATTCTGTTTATCTCGTATTAAATAAGCATTATTTTTCGATCGAGTATTGACATACGCGCGATAAATATTGTATAATAATTTTGTAAATGCAAAGACGGAGATTTGCCGCGCTAATTTCAACAAAGCGAGCCGGGGACGGTGCGAGCCCGACATGATACGCGTTGGCATTATCGCTCCCGAGCAGCTGCGTGAATTTTTGAATTTAGCGTAAGCCGGAATCCGACCGTTATAGCGGAAGCATATGTCGGTATGCGGGTGGTATAAACGAAGACAAGCTCTTTGTCCCGGACGTGAGACGGGACGAAGGGCTTTTGCATTTTTTATTTTAAAATCATAGGTAATAATTTATTCATTAAACAATAAGAAAGGCGATAAGATGTACAAGAAAGTTTCGACGGGTCTTGACTTTGCACGTCGTGAAAACGAGACTCTGAAATTCTGGAACGAAAAAAAAATATTTGAAAAAAGTATGGAAATGTGCGAAGGACGTCCGACGTACACATTTTACGACGGCCCTCCTACCGCAAATGGAAAACCTCATATAGGCCATGTGCTTACCAGAGTTATCAAAGATATGATTCCACGGTATCATACCATGAAGGGAGAATATGTTCCGCGTAAAGCCGGCTGGGATACTCACGGACTTCCCGTAGAAATAGAGGTTGAAAAATCTCTTGGCCTCGACGGCAAAGAACAGATTGAAGAATACGGGTTATCTCCGTTTATTGATAAATGCAAAGAATCCGTATGGAAATACAAAGGCATGTGGGAAGATTTCTCGCAGACCGTGGGCTTCTGGGTAGATATGGAACATCCATACGTTACCTACAACGACGATTATATTGAATCGGAATGGTGGGCCCTCAAGCAGATTTGGGAGCGCGGTCTATTATACAAAAGCTTTAAGGTCGTCCCATATTGTCCCCGCTGCGGTACTCCGCTTTCAGCGCAGGAAGTAGCTCAGGGTTATAAGGCGGTGAAAGAACGCTCGGCCGTTGTTAGATTTAAGGTTGCCGGCGAAGACGCATATTTTCTTGCATGGACTACTACGCCATGGACATTGCCGTCAAACCTTGCTCTCTGCGTAAATCCGGATGAAATTTATTGTAAAGTAAAAACGTCAGACGGATATACGTATTATATGGCTGAAGAGCTGCTTCAGCCGGTTCTCGGGGGGCAAGAGTTGTCGTGGGAAGTTATCGAAACATTCCCAGGAAAAAGCTTGGAAATGAAGGAATACGAGCCGCTTTTTGACTGTACAGGAAAAAAGGTAAAAGAACTTCGCGGCAAGGCTCATTTTGTTACCTGCGACGGATATGTATCTATGACGGACGGCACAGGTATCGTCCACATAGCTCCATCGTTTGGAGACGACGACAGCCGCGTGGGAAAAAATTACAACCTCCCTTTTATACAATTTGTAGACGGCGCTGGCAACATGACGGAAGATACTCCGTTCGCCGGAAAATTCGTTAAAGACGCCGATCCGGACGTCTTAAAGGATCTTGAGAGTCGCGGACTGTTATTCAGCGCGCCAAAATTTGAGCACGATTATCCTTTCTGCTGGAGATGCGATACTCCTCTGATATATTACGCTCGCGAATCATGGTACATTAAAGAAACTGCCGTAAAAGACGATCTTATCAGAAATAACAATACCGTAAACTGGATACCTGATTCAATAGGTAAAGGCAGATTCGGCAACTGGCTGGAAAATATTCAGGACTGGGCTATCTCGCGCAATCGTTATTGGGGAACTCCTCTTAATATATGGGAATGCTCATGCGGACACAGACACTGCGTCGGAAGCCGAGAAGATCTATACAAAATGAGCGGAATGGAGGAAGCTAAAACCGTCGAGCTTCATAGACCGCACATCGACGATATAACTCTCAAATGCCCTGAATGCGGAGGAACAATGCGCCGCGTTCCAGAGGTAATCGACTGTTGGTTTGACTCGGGTTCCATGCCGTTCGCGCAGCATCATTATCCGTTTGAAAATAAAGAACTGTTTGAATCTCAATTCCCCGCTGAATTCATTTCCGAAGGCGTCGACCAAACCAGAGGATGGTTCCATTCGCTAATGGCTATCTCAACCTTGATATTTAACAAAGCTCCCTATAAAAACGTTATCGTCCTTGGTCACGTTCAAGACGAAAACGGTCAAAAGATGTCAAAGTCCAAGGGAAACGCCGTAGACCCGTTTGAAGCGTTAGCAACTTATGGCGCCGACGCGATTCGCTGGTATTTCTATACGAATTCCGCTCCTTGGCTTCCTTCCAAGTTCAGCGGAAAGGCCGTTACGGAAGGACAGCGTAAATTTATGGGAACTCTTTGGAATACCTATGCGTTCTGGGTTCTGTATGCTAATATTGATTCGTTTGATCCCACTAAATATACCTTTGACGACATTCAGTTAACCGTAATGGACAAATATATTATTTCCCGCTTGAATACTACGGTTAAGTCAACCGACGCTTTCCTTTCTGAATACAAAATTCCCGAAGCGGCGAAGACGCTTTCAGAATTTGTAGACGAACTGTCTAACTGGTATGTTCGTCGATGCAGAGAGCGTTTCTGGGTTTCTGGAGAAAGCGAAGATAAAAACGCCGCTTACATGACGTTATACTCATGTCTTGTTACAATTTCAAAAGCCGCCGCTCCGATGATTCCGTTTATGACGGAAGAAATTTATCAAAATCTTGTCCGCTCGGTAGACGAGTCCGCTCCTGAATCAATACATCTTTGCTCATACCCGGAAGCCGATATTGAAAAGATCGATGAAGAGCTTGAAAGAAATATGAAATTTGTTCTCGACGTTGTAATTCTTGGAAGAAGCGCAAGAAACGGCGCTAACATTAAGAACCGTCAGCCTCTGTCCGCCATGTATATATGCAGCGACGAAAATCTCGACAGTTTTTATCTCGATATAATTCGCGACGAGCTTAATTTAAAAGAAGTTAAGTTTGTTTCCGACGCATCGGAATTCTCAACTTTTTCTTTCAAGCCGCAGTTAAAAACAGTCGGTCCCAAGTACGGCAAGCTTCTTGGAAAAATACGCTCCGCGCTTTCTCCTGAAAACTTGGACGGAAATTCCGCAAAGCGAGAACTTGATGAGAAAGGCGTTATAAAATTTGACTTCGACGGCGAAGAAGTAGGGCTAACCGCGGAAGATCTTTTGATAGAGGTAGCTCAAAAAGACGGTTATTTCTGTACTTCCGACAACGGCGTAACAGTCGCTATCGACACGCGCCTTACCGAAGATCTCGTAGACGAAGGATTTGTTCGCGAAATAATATCGAAGATTCAAACAATGAGAAAAGAATCCGATCTTGTCGTTACAGACAATATCATAATATACGCTTCTCCCTCAAAGGTTCTTAGAACTATAATGGATAAATACGCCGACAAAATTTTGTCCGCGGCTCTTGGACGAAAGTTTATATTTACTAATGAAGAGTATAAAAACTCACGCGAATGGGATATCAACGGTGAAAAACTTATACTCGCTATAGAAAAAGCATAAATTTTAAACGCATAAGCTACGGTAAGGCATGTAATTACACGCGCATATACCGTAGCTATCGCGTTTTGCGAGCAAGTTGGCTTTAATGAAATAATTTATTTGAGAAAAAATTGAGGAGGAGACAGTATGCTTACCGGAAAAACTGTTGTGTTAGGAATCACCGGAAGTATCGCCGCATATAAATCCGCAAATATTGCAAGAGCGCTGAAAAAGTTAAACTGCGACGTTCAAGTTATAATGACGAAGAACGCGGCGAATTTTATAAACCCGATAACGTTTGAATCCTTGACTGGAAACAAGTGTCTTACGGATACTTTCGACAGAAATTTTCAACATAGCGTAGAACACGTCGCGCTTGCAAAAAAGGCTTCCCTCGTCGTTATTGCTCCAGCCTCTGCAAATATAATAGGCAAAATTGCCGGAGGCATCGCCGACGATATGCTGACGACGACGGTTATGGCGTGCGCATGCCCAAAAATTATATCCCCCGCCATGAATCATAACATGTATCATAATCCTATCGTGAAGGAAAATATCGAAAGACTTAAGCGTTTCGGATACGAAATAGTTTCTCCAGAAAAAGGTATGCTTGCAAACGGAGACACCGGAGACGGGAGAATGCCCGAAGAATCCGTAATCGTCGACTATATTCTTCGCGAAATAGCATATAAGAAAGATCTTTCTGGAAAGAAAATACTTGTTACCGCCGGAGCGACAAGAGAATCTATTGATCCGGTTCGATTTATTACAAACCATTCCAGCGGAAAAATGGGCGTCGCCGTAGCAAAAGCCGCTATGCTTCGAGGAGCCGACGTAACTCTTGCAGCCGCGCGCTGCACGGTCGATTATCCTCCTTTTGTAAAGATAATTGAAACAGACTCCGCTAAAAACATGTTCGAGGTTGTTCGTACGGAATCGCGCTGCCAAGATATCGTCGTCATGTCCGCCGCCGTAGCGGACTATACTCCCATAAACGTATCCGACAGCAAAATAAAAAAATCAGACGGAAACATGAGTATAGAGCTAAAGCGTACGGACGACATACTAAAATATCTGGTGGAAAACCGGAAAAAAGGACAGTTTATTTGCGGTTTTTCAATGGAGACAGACGACGTTATCGAGAATTCCCGAAAAAAACTTTTCAGCAAAAACTGCGATATGATTTGCTCCAACTCTCTTAATGACGACGGAGCTGGATTCGGATGCGACACAAATATTATAACTTTGATAACAAAAAACGGCGAACGTAGACTTGATCTTATGAGTAAAGAAAAAGCAGCTCACAAAATATTGGACGAAATAATAAATGAGTCTACAATTAAATAAAAACAACTTCAGCCTAAAACACAACCTATTTTTTATGAAAAGGCGTACGAGAAATGAATTTTGACGGCATAAAGTTAATTGAAATCGACAGCCTTGGTATAAGTCAAATATATCTTAGCTCTAAAAAAATCGCGTCTGTAACGGAATGGTTTGACGCTTCGAATACTGCCGATATTCATCCTTTACCGGTACACGATTTTGGAAATAATAAATATACGCTTACAGACGGACACACAAGAGCATATGTAGCGTATAAATGCGGAGTATCTTCTTTGCCAGTTTTCTACGACAACGACGATATTATAACTAACCCGATCGGAAAAGAAATGTATATGATGGATATTGAGTGGGCTAAGAGATTTGAATTACTTTCTATCGCACGTCTGGAAAACCGCATTTTAAATGAGGCCGATTATCAAAAATTATGGATAGAACGATGCGATAGATGTTATAATCTAATTACTAAAACTTCTATCGGCGAACGCGCTCAGTTTCAACAACTGTCGCCGGATTTATTCTTATATGGAGCGTCGGAAGATATATCTGTTTTGTTTTTTGAAAATAAATATGGCGAACTATTTTTATATGAGGACAATGTTCTCCTCCCCGAAAATAGATTGTCATAAATAACAACTTAATGATTAGTAATAGTCGATGAAGAACCGTTTCCGTTTCAAGCTCAATATAATCTATAACCATAAAAAAGTATCCCTTGTTTAGGCTTGCAGCGGCCTAAAACAAGGGAAAAGCGTCAAATGGAAAAATATTAGATAAGAAGACTTGTTGCCATGTTAAAATTTACGAGTAATTGCTTATGAAAGCTAAAATCAGTTTTATCCAAGAGCTACGTCAAGCAGCATCATGGCGGTAAATCCCGCTACAATTCCCATAGTGGCAAAGTAAGGATTTGAGCTTTGATTCTGTTGACATTCGGGTATCAGCTCATGTACTGCTACGAGTATCATAGCTCCGGCTGCAAACGCCAGCGCATATGGCAGCATAGTTTGAATATGCACTACCATTATAGCTCCGATGACTCCCGCTATAGGCTCGACCATTCCGGACGCCTGACCGAGAAAAAAGCTCTTAAGCCGCGAACATCCTTCTCTTCGAAGAGGCAAAGAAACCGCCGCGCCTTCAGGGAAATTTTGCAGTCCGATACCCACTGCTATTGTAACGGCTCCCATAAGAGCTTCCGCAGGATATCCTTCAGAGTGCAAAGCTCCAAACGCTACTCCAACCGCAAGTCCTTCAGGTATGTTATGAAGCGTAATGGACAGGCATAAAAGTATTATCCGGTTTATCCGGTTCGACGTATCTGTTACCGTCGTTCCAACCCTTTTGCGTGCGAACGTGACCGTTTTATCCGAAGCCCACATGAATACGGCTCCAAACAAAAATCCTACGGTTACCACTATCCATGCGGGAATATTTAAATGCGTCTCAGCTCTCTCTATGGCTGGCTGAAGAAGAGACCAAAAGCTTGCGGCAATCATGACGCCGGCTGCAAAACCAAGCATTAAATTCAACGCTTTTTTATTAGTATTTTTAAAAAATATGACCATTGCGGCGCCGAGCGCGGTGATAAGCCATGTGCCCGTTGTTGCGACCAGCGCCATTAGTACGACATTATTCATTTTACGGATCCGCGCGTTCTTTACAATCTAAGGCTCAACGCTTTTTACGGATCGTTCCTTTCCTGATATTTTCATAGTTACCCATTCATAATACAAGGAAATAATCGGATATAGCTTTCCGCTATTCCCTCTTTATTACTGTATGCCGTATAATTGATAATGTGAAAAATACGATTTTGTTTGCAACTACTATAGAAGATAATTCCTTACGGCTTGTCTCTTTGATAACGTTGAAGTTGCACCGCTGGATAAAATTGTATCCTGCGTCTATGCTTGATCATATAGCCTCATTCCGCCGAAACGCTGCCGCTTAAATAGCTTTGAAATTTACTTAGTGTGGCGATACTCATCTCATTTATCATGAATTATCAATCCTTCTCTCTATCTTATTAACTTATATATCGTAAAACAGAAATGGAATATCACTTTATGAAAAAGAAAGTATTTAAAGGCGGGACAATGTTATCTCCCGTTCCTCCAACAATGGTGAGCTGCGGAAGCAGAGATAACGCTAATATTATAACAGTGGCGTGGACTGGAATTATGTGCACAAAGCCCCCCGTTACATATATTTCAATACGCCCTGAACGTCATTCTTATAAATTGATCGAAGAAAGCGGAGAATTCGTCGTCAATCTTGTTCCGTCTTCTCTTGCTTCAGCTTGCGATATGTGCGGCGTAAAAAGCGGAAAGGACGTAAATAAATTTGAGCTTTGCGGACTGCATACCGCTCCGGCCGACAAAATATCCTCTCCGATTATAGACGAATGTCCGGTTAATATAGAATGTAAAGTACGCCAAAAGCTTACTCTTGGAAGTCACGACGTATTCGTTGCGGATATACTTGCCGTGGACGTAGATTCCTCGCTTATCGATAAAAACGGTAAAATACGAATGTGGAAGGCTGATCTCCTCGCTTATTCTCATGGAAGCTACTACGCAATAGGAAAGCGTTTAGGAGACTTCGGCTTTTCCGTAAGAAAGAAAAAGAAGAAAAAACGCATATAAAAATATTTGGACTACTTATGCGCCGCGCGTCTTATTGTAAAATACGATAGCGCATAGTAACTTCAAAAGATCGCGAGGCTGATATGAGTAAATCTTTATCCGAAATGACTTTAGACGAATTATGGAGGCTTTTTCCGATTATTCTTACCGAACATAAAAAATGTTGGAGAGAATGGTATGAAGAAGAAAAAATAATACTAACCGCCGCTTTGGACGATATGGATTTTAAAATAAATCAAATTGGAAGCACAGCGATACAATATATATTAGCTAAACCTATTATTGATATCTTGATTGAAATTTCTTCTGATATTTCGATGGAAAACATAAAAGAACTACTTGAAAAATACGGTTATACATGTATGTCTGAGAATACAAATAGGAAATCTTTTTGTAAGGGGTATACGGAAAAAGGATTTGCAGAAAAAGTATTTCACTTACATTTACGCTATTTTGGTGATAACGATGAATTGTATTTTAGGGATTATATGAATGATAATCCTATTATTGCAGAGGAATACGTTAAATTAAAAGTTTTTCTTTCAAAAAAGTATAAGTTCAATCGAGACGCTTACACAAATGCAAAAAGCGAGTTTGTTTTAAAATATACAAGAAAAGCAAAGGCAGAATATGGGTATAGGTATTAAAATAACTCAAAATAAAATCGCCCTTGTTTCGTCGTGTAATTGAAAAACAAAGGCGATTTTATTACTAATTTTCCATAAAAATCTATTGTAAATACCAGTGCGTATATTTATAAAATTTCGGAGGAATAGTTAAAATTATGTTTTCCGAGAATTCTATGCATTACCTCATTTTTCTGGCAACAATTTTATTTGACGCATGCAAATGTTTAGGAAAATTCGGATGTTCATCTTCGAACACATAGGACTTAAACTGTAGGACGTCCCAATCGGTATACAATTCTTTGATCTCCTCATCTTTTGCCAAACCAACTGCAAAAGGGGCAATATCCTCCGGCGCTGGCACGGCGTCTGTAAATATTTGAATTATATGAATACCGCCTATATTAGTATATTCTTTGGCATTGATAATAAATCTTTTCCAAGCATTTTTATTTACAAAATGCAGCGCTCCAAAACAAACAATCATATCATAATACTGCTCAAATTGATATGTAGTTAAATCCGCTACAAACGCGTTTACCTGCGTATTAGATAATTCACATCTATATTTTAATTTTTCAATCCCATATTCAGATAAATCAAAAGCGTCGACATAATGTCCCTTTTGAGCCAAATATATAGAGTTTTGGCCTTCTCCGCACCCTGCGTCTAAAACCTTTGACTGAGTGTTAATTTTTTTTTCAAATTCAGTAATAGTTGCATTAGGCTCATTGGAAAATGCAATGGCTTCATACTCCCGATATGCTTCCTCCCAAAATGGGACTATTTTTTTATTCATACGGCTCTCCACATCTTCCCTCTTATTTGTTTTTTCAACATAGTTATTCAGTTGAACTCCATATTAGCATATATTTTTTCCATACGTTCATTGGGGAAAGCCGAGTCAAAAAATTGCCAGAATGGATTTGTCGTTTCGACAAAATTGACTCTTTGGGACCATCTGAGCAACGCAAATAGAGTTAAAATACAATCGACCGCGTAAATAGCTCCGAATATCCACGTTATCCATTTACCAGCCCTATTAGGTATCTTAAGAATAAATTTTGCTAGCCATGGATATACGGTTTTTATAAGGAATACGCCGAGTATTCCCCAAAAAGCCGAATATAGAAGACATATTCTGCCGTTAAGATTAAACGGCATATCGCTGTAGTCCCACGAACGCGAACCCACGACGAATTCCTGTCCCCATGAACAAAAATATTCGACAATACTTCCTACAAACATTCCTCCGAGGAAAGATATCCATCGCCCTTTATTTCTGAACCTATATAGGGCTACGGTAAACGCAACCGCGCCAAAGCCGTACAGCGGATTTAGCGGCCCGACAACCAAGCCTGATCTGCTTTCAATATAACCTCGCGTTAAAAAACACCACAAAAGCTCTATAGCAACTCCGAGAAAGCTACCTATGTAGAATACGAGGAGCAGCTTATAAGGACTAATACCACGTGCAAAGTAATCCGGATTTTTTTCCGCAAGATCAATCACAGCGTTCGGCGGAGGAGCCGGAATAATTTTTCTTCTTTTGCTTTTGGCCAGATCGTTCCATCTTGCGGAAAGCTCGTCGTTTATAATAGCAATCCGCTGATAAGCCTTTAAAATATTTGAAGACGCGCGTCTGAAGGACGCAAGCTTTGTTTGAACAATAATTTCAGTTTTATTCAAGTCGTCCGACATTGTCATCTCGTCGTAAAAAGTCTGCATTTCATCTTCGGCGGCGTCAAGAGACCGAAGCAATTCTATACTATTTTCTTCCTGCGCGCTTTTTTCAGAACATGAAATTTCCATTCCTGTTTCAGTCAAGCTATTTGTCTTTTTTCTTTTGAACCTCATCGAGTATCCTCCTTGCCTAAGGAATACATTAATTTTAGATCGCTTATCGGACGTTTTATTTCAGCATAACTTTTCCGTTTACAATATCGGACAGCGCCTCTACAATAAATTCGTGTTCTCTTTCCAATACCCTCGCCGCAAGCGTCTCCGGAGTATCGTTTTCTAAAACGGGGACTTTTGTTTGAGCAATAATTTCACCGCTATCATATTCAGCGTTTACCCTGTGAATCGTGACGCCTGTTTCCTTTTCTTTTGCCTCGATCACGGCGGCATGAACATTCATTCCATACATTCCCTTACCGCCGAATTTAGGAAGACACGCGGGATGAATATTGAAAATCCTATTATCATATTTTTCAAGGATAGATATATGCAACATTCTCATATATCCCGCTAAAAATATGATATCTACATTATGTTTTTGTAAAACGTCAAGAATATGATTTGCCAGCGTTTCTTCATCGCCAAATTTTTTTGCGCTGAGATGATAAGACGGTATGTTCGCCTCGTCAGCTCTTTTCAAGGCCGTTGAGTTTTCATTATTGCTAATCACCGCCGTCACGCTCGCGTTTATCTTATTATTCCTGCATCCGTCTATAATCGCTTGCAAATCGCTGCCTTCATGAGAAGCAAACACCGCTATATTCATTTCCTATTCCTCCATATATAACTTATGTTTTCAAATAGAACGTAATCGCATAATCACGTTTATTTTTTTTTGCGGCGAATTTCAAACGAATCGCGCATTTCCTTTAAACTCTCCGATATTGAACCGTCCAAACGAAAAGGATAGAAAAAACGATATTTCTGTCGTCTTTCATCGCTGAGACGTCTGATATGCGATTTTATGTGCTCGTAACGCAGCACGACTTCGTTTTCATCCGCGTATTTTTTTAATTTAGAAACAAGCTGCGCCGAAGAAATTACGTCTATTATAAAGCATCCGAAGAAAAGCCCGATAAAAAAGGAAAAAGCCAAATTGTTAGACAGCCACGTTAACGCGTTAAGTATATGAGGATGAATAAGAAAATAATACGCAGCTCCGAGAACAGCCCAAATGAGAGAAAATTTCGGACAGATTATTCCCTGCACGTTTCCCCATTCGTCCGAATAATCCCAAAGACGAACGCTTGAAATGCGGAGGCTGATATAACCGGCTATATATTCAATAACAGTCATACTTACAGCCATTACCGCGAAAAGAGCCGTCTTATTCCATATGGGATCGCTTATAAATCTCGTATCTTCAAGGGACGCTATAAGAAACATCAGACATAACCCGCATCCGTAAAGAGGCAGATACGGTCCCGTGCAGAAACCTGGATTTATCCATTTTCTTTCCGGATTTGAGGACGACGCAAATCTTCTGAATAATAGCTCTATTATCCATCCGGTAATTGATCCAATAAAGAACAGAAACGCCAAAACCAACAAAATATTCATAAGTCGATATTTCATCCTATACAAAAATAATATTTTAGTTTATCTACAGGCTATCTTATACGACATATTTTAACATATTCCAATCTTAAAATCAATTAAAAAAATTATACTTTAGCTATTGACACGAAAGAACTTTCGTTGTATAATCGTATATAAAGACATTGACGAAGAGAACGCGCGAATATGAGCTTGCAGAGAGTCGGTATAAGGTGGAAGCCGGCAGCGTCAGTCGTATCGTTTGTAGCTTCTGAGTCGGAAGGAAGAAAGGCTCGTCCAAGTAGAACCTTCTCGTGATTGCTGCGTAAATGCATAGGGCTTGTTTGAGTCCAAGAGCAGGCGTTGAAAGACGCAATTTGAGTGGTACCGCGGGTAATTTAATTTGCTCGTCTCAAGATTTCTTGAGGCGATTTTTTTATTTTTAATTTTGTCCTACTTTCATCGTTTTTCAGCGATACGACTGTAAAGGGCGGAACGGAGTTTTTATGGAACAATTTACTGGACTTGACTACAAAATAATGGAAATTTCCACAAGAATTCGCGAACTTCGCGAAATATGCGGATTTACTCCGGCGGAAATGGCGAACAAAGCCGGAGTTTCCGTAGAAGAATACGTCGCTTGCGAGGAGGGACGTTCAGATCTTAATTTTGCTTTTATATACAGATGCGCTATAGCTCTAAGCGTAGACGTAACGGACATTATTGAAGGCTCGAGTCCGCGATTGCATTCATACACTTTAACACGCGCTGGAAAAGGACAAAAAATACAGCAGGCTCACGGTATGGTATACTATAATCTTGCCCCGTCTTTTATCGGCAGATCTTCAGAGCCGCTGTTCGTACACGCCGTTTACTCAGAGGACGCGCAAAACAGAGACATTGAATTAACAACGCATACGGGACAGGAATGCGACATCGTTATAAGCGGCGCGCTTATGGTACAGGTTGGAAGTCACAGAGAAACGCTTTATCCGGGAGACAGCATATATTACGACAGCTCCGCGCCTCACGGCATGATCGCCGTAGACGGACAAGATTGCGACTTTTACGCAATTGTGCTTAATCCTTCTGGAGAATCCATGGCCGAACTTACTCACTCCATACCTGAAAAGGAAACAAAGTCGGTAAAAAAAGACGACGAGAGCAGAATATATAAGAATTTTATTGAAATGGAAGAAGACGAAAACGGAACGCCTATATCTATTGAGTTTAAAAACACAGAAAGATTCAATTTTGCTTTTGATATTGTCGACGTTCTCGGAAAGACAAAACCGGACAAGCTTGCTATGCTGCACGTCGACAAGAATAAAGTTGAGAGACGTTTCACATTCGGACAAATTAAAAGAGCGTCCTCTCAATGCGCTAATTATTTCAAATCCCTCGGCATCGAACGCGGAGACAGGGTTATGCTAGTTATGAAGCGCCATTATCAATTTTGGTTTGCTATCCTTGGTCTTCATAAGCTTGGCGCGGTAGTCATTCCAGCGTCAAATCAGCTAAAGCAGCACGATTACGAATACCGCTTTAAGGCGGCGGGCGTTTCCGCAATAATCTGCGCGGAGGACGAATTTATAACTACTGAGGTGGACGCAGCCGAAGCTTCCTGCGGAGCAAGTCTTACAAAGATAATAGCGGGAGGAGAGAGAGAAGGCTGGCATGATTTCGACGCTGAATATCCTCTCTTTACCGGAAAATTTGAACGCGGCGATGATTCTCCGTGCGGAGACGACCTTATGCTTATGTTCTTTACGTCTGGAACAACGGGATATCCTAAGATTGCCGCTCATAACTATAAATATCCGCTCGGACATTTCCATACGGCGAAGTATTGGCATAACGTCAACCCGGACGGTCTTCATCTTACCATATCCGACACAGGATGGGCTAAAGCCATGTGGGGTAAGCTGTACGGTCAATGGCTATGCGAAGGGGGCATATTCGTATATGACTTCGACCGCTTTGACGCGGCGGATATCCTTCCCCTCTTTGCTAAATACCAAATAACCACGTTCTGCGCTCCCCCCACCATGTATCGTATGCTTATCAAGGAAGATCTAACAAAATACGATCTGTCATCCGTACAGCATGCTACAATTGCCGGTGAAGCGCTTAATCCGGAAGTTTTCAAACAGCTCGAAAAGCTTACTGGGCTTAAGGTAATGGAGGGATTCGGTCAATCGGAGACGACGTGCGTTATAGGAAATCTTATAGGACAGGATCACAAGATAGGTTCAATGGGCAAACCCGTTCCGATTTACGACGTAGACATAGTTGATCATGATGGAAAATCAGTCGCAGTCGGAGAATCAGGCGAAATCGTCATAAAAACCGATAATGGACGTCCGTGCGGACTTTTCACCGGATATTACGGAGACGAGGAAAAAACTCGCGAGGTATGGCACGACGGAATGTATCATACGGGAGACGTAGCTTGGCGGGATGAAGACGGATTCTATTGGTATGTGGGACGGGTAGACGACGTTATCAAATCCTCCGGATATCGTATAGGACCTTTTGAAATTGAAAGCGTTATAATGGAACTTCCGTATGTTCTTGAGTGCGGCGTATCAGCGGCTCCCGACGAGGTTAGGGGGCAGGTTGTTAAAGCCAGCATAGTATTGACTAAAGGAACGACTCCCAGCGACGAGCTGAAAAAAGAAATTCAAAATTATGTTAAGACGCATAGCGCGCCGTATAAATACCCGAGAATAATTGAATTCCGTGACGAACTGCCAAAGACCACCAGTGGAAAAATTATAAGAAACAAGCTTTAATACAAATATTAGTTAAAAATGACGCCGCACGATACGATTGATACGCGAGGCGTCGTTTTTTATACCTTTTCTTTTTTTAAATATTTTTTCTGATGTAAAAATTCATAAAGCAGCTCGGCGTATATAGCGTGACCGCGTTCATTCGGGTGCCACCGATCGCTGAACATCCATGCGCTAGCTTCATCCTCGCTCATACCTGAAATACAAGTCCTCATTATCCTGTTAGCGTCGCACAAAGGTATGCCAAGCCTTTCAGCAACCTCCCTGGAAACGTCTACATATTCAGAATAATCAGCTCCTCCGTCCAGCGATTGCTCGCAAAGAATCGGAGACACGGTCATTAGCGCAGTTTCGCCGCCCAACGTCTGAAATTTTTTTAAAAGTTTTTCAAGACGGTCTCCATATGTTTTCGGGGAATCTCCAACGATCCAATCGTTAATTGTATGCGCTTCAGCAAGAACTATGTCAGGTTTTACATTCGCGACATAATCTTCAAAATATTCATCGCGGAAGCGATAAGAAGGACAGCTTCCAATTCCGCTGTTAATAACTGCAAATCTTCCGGAATACGCCTCGACGCGGTATATAGAGACGGTTCCTTCCGTAGCTTTTAACGTCATAGTATGTCCGGAGTCCGAAAGATGTATATTAATAATACGATAAGCTCTTTCATATGATAAGGAATTATTTTGCCTATCTTTATCCGAACCGAAGTCTGTTTTTTCTCCATCTATTTTCAGCTCAAATTTAAAGCCTTCTCCGCCGGCTATTTCTATTCTTAAAAGAGCTCCTTCAAATTGGAGAGCGAGGGTTTCGCTTGTTATCCTCGCGCACGGCGCCTCATATGCGGCTCCTGAAATTTCAGCAAGCTTAGACGCGCTCCATTCCCTTGAGAAAGAACCGGTCGTCTGTTCAACCATGCGGCGTAGTCGATTAACATAGCTGCCAGGGCCGAATGAAGCCAATCTTAAATCCCCGTTACAAACCGGCGGGTCAAAGCTTGCCGTTAGGCCGTCGGCGCCCTGCCCCCATGTATGCGAATCCCCCGTACAAAGAATACGTTTCATAAATCTTCCTCGTTTTTATTTTTTTCGCGTAACGTTCTTACAGCAAATATACGCATGTTTATTTCGCCGATCTGTATATGGCCGCCATATCAGACTCTACTAATTTCCTAGCGGATCCTACCGATCCGTTAGTCGCAAGCGCGCATTTATTCGCCATAAGCAAAATTTGCTCTTCCGTCGGATATATTTGGAGCTCGCTGAGCGACGTGGGCATATTGATTTCCCGGAAAAAGTTTTCCGTCGCTTTAATTCCACTAAGCGAAATTTCATCTTTCGATCCCTCTTCTTTTATTCCCATTACATTAACGGCGTATTTGTAAAATCTGTCAAGACAGTTTTTGTACGTATATCTCGCCCATGCGCCCCATATCGCGGCAAGTCCCGCTCCGTGGGCAACGTCGAAAATTCCGCTTATTTCATGTTCCAATTTATGAGTCGCCCAGTCTCCTCCATTATTACCGCATCCAGTAAGTCCGTTATGAGAAAGACTGCCGGCCCACATTATTTCCGCTCGAGCTTCATAATTTTTAGGATCGTCGCGCAGGATTTTCGCGTTTGCAATTACCGTTCTCATTAACGCTTCGGCAATACTATCGGTAATTTCCATGTTTCCGCCCGAAGTAAAATAGCGTTCCATAGTGTGCATCAGGATGTCCGCGCATCCGCACGCCGTTTGGTAATCCGGCAACGTTAACGTAAGCTCAGGGTTCATCACAGCGAAGGCAGGCCGTCCGAAGTCGCTGCTATAACCCCGCTTAATCCATCCTTCCTCCTTAGTTATAACTGATGAATCGCTCATTTCAGAGCCTGTGGCGGAAAGGGTGAGTACTACTCCTATCGGCAAGCATCCAGTCGCCTTACGCTTGCCGTCGTAAAAATCCCATACGTCTCCTTCGTTCACCGCTCCGTAACCGATGGCTTTCGCCGAATCTATTGCGCTTCCGCCTCCTACGGCAAGTATGAGTTCCACATTTTCTTTTTTGCATAGCTCGATTCCTTTGTAAACAAGCGACAATCTGGGATTTGGCACAACTCCTCCAAGCTCCGCATAAGCAATATTTTCATCGTCAAGCGACGATTTTATACGATCAAGAAGTCCGGAACGCACTACGCTTCCCGAACCATAGTGTATCAAAACTTTTCCGACACCTTGTTTCTTAATGAGTTCTCCTATATGATTTTCCGCATTTCTTCCAAACACAACTTCAGTAGGGGTAAAATAATGAAAATTAAACATAACTTATCACCAATCCTTATTAAAGTCTTTTTATAGCCGACGTACTTATTCGTACTTAAAAGATAACTTTAGAAATTACTCGATTTTATTTAATTTATCTCTTGTATTATATAAAAAACCACATTATAATTATATGGATAAAACGCATTGGTGTCAATACGATTAGGTAATTTACGGAGGAATATTTATGATAAGGACGCTTAAAAGACTTCTTATATATGCAAAACCATGGAGAGGGACTCTCGCTTTTACAGTGTTTGTTTTAATCGCTGGTTCTCTCGTCAGCCTATTTACTCCGGCTATCGTCAGGCTTATAACGGCGGAGATTGAAACGCCTTCTCCGGATTCCGGAAAAAGAATACTTTTGTTCGCGGCAGTTCTTGCGTCAGCCTACATAATACGCGGATTTTTTCGATTTTTATCTATGTGGAGGGCGCATGTGGCGGCGTGGAGCTATGTGCCCAATTTAACCCTGAAAATATACGATCATATTCAAGCTTTTACTCCAAAATGGTACGGAAAAAATCAAGTCGGCGACATAATGAGCAGGGTTTTAACCGATACTCGCGCTCTTGAAATACTTGTAGCCCACACGCTGCCTGACCTTATATCTAACGCCGCGATAATAATAGGCGTTTCGGTTATGCTTTTTACTATAAATCCCACTCTAGCCGCCATTACTCTGATTCCAGTACCATTTGTAATATACGCCAGTTCATTTTACTCAAAAAAAGTAAGTCCGCTTTTTAAAGTAAACAGCCGTTTTTTCGGAAAGCTCAGCAGCGGCGTGCAGGATCGAATCAGCGGAATGAAAGAAATACAAGCTTTCTCAGCTCATTCAAAAGAGCGCTCCGAAATGGCTGAACTATGCGACGAATACAGCTATGTTAACATACGCGCCAATTTCGCAAACGCGATCTATAATCCAATCGTTGAATTTCTAACCTCGTTCGGCACGGTTCTCGTAGCCGCCGTCGGAGGTACTTTAGCGCTACGCGGAAGATTGTCTGCGGCTGACATAGTCGGATTTTTTATGTATCTCTCGTTATTTTATACTCCTCTCACCACTCTCGCTCGTCTTGCCGAAGACGTTCAGACCTGTGTTGCGTCGGGAGAAAGAGTATTGCAGATTCTTGACGAAACAAGCGACGTAGCCGAAAGAACAGACGCGAAGGATGTTGGAATAGGAAGCGGACGCATAGAATTTCAAGACGTATCGTTCAGTTATTCCGGCGACGAAGACAGCGTTTTAAAAGGAATTTCTTTTACGGCAAAGCCCGGAACAATGACCGCTATTATCGGAACTACAGGAGCGGGAAAAAGCACTATAGTTTCGCTGCTCGAACGATTTTACGATCCAGACGGAGGAAAGATATTACTCGACGACGTCGATATCCGAGATATAACCCTCGATTGCTTGAGAAGAAATCTTTCCGTAGCACTTCAAGACGTATTTCTTTTTAACGGAACAATTATGGAAAATATCCGCTACGGCTATCCTACGGCTACCGATAAGGACGTTATTGCCGCTGCAAAAACGGCTTTTGCCGACGAGTTTATATGCAAAATGGCGGACGGATACGATACGATCGTTGGAGAAAGAGGAGCGAGACTTTCCGGAGGACAAAAGCAAAGGATTGCTATCGCGCGTGCGATTCTGCGACCTTCTCCAATCCTAATACTTGACGAAGCAACCTCCGCTGTGGACAATGAAACCGAAGAATTGATACGACGATCTATCGAAAATCTTCACGGCAAAAA
Source organism: uncultured Eubacteriales bacterium (assembly GCA_949747515.1). Taxonomy (GTDB): domain Bacteria; phylum Bacillota; class Clostridia; order Oscillospirales; family CAG-272; genus RUG11130. The sequence continues at coordinate 8,807 of CATKFO010000039.1, read as the reverse complement.
AACATTGATTGTGATAGCTCACAGACTTTCTACCATACGCAACGCCGATAATATTGTAGCGATAGAAAACGGATCGGTAAGCCAGACCGGAAGTCACGACGAATTGATAAGAGTCGACGGACTTTATCGCCGTCTATGCAACGCACAAAAAGATCGAGTCGACCTGTAAAGATTATCATTTCTGTTATTGTTTAAAAACATGTGAGCGCGTATTTGCGATATGCTATTTTATTATGCAATATATGGAAAATAGCTTACGCGTATAAGTCGATCTTCGTTATGGGAATACTTTTAGTAGTAATTTTTCTCGTAAGAGGCGATAAATGTACTACAATAAAGTTGAAATATGCGGAGTTAATACTTCTAAGCTTCCAAGTCTAACGGCGGAAGAAAAAACTGTTTTATTAGAGCGAGCGCACAACGGAGATTGCGTCGCTCGAGATAAGCTTATTCATGGAAATCTTCGTCTTGTACTAAGCATTATACAGAGATTCGCTGGGAGGCGCGAAAACGTAGACGATCTTTTTCAGGTAGGATGCATAGGACTTATAAAAGCAGTAGATAACTTCAACACGGAACTTGACGTTAAATTCTCCACTTATGCGGTTCCGATGATAATAGGAGAAGTAAGACGGTATCTGAGAGACAATAATTCCGTAAGGGTCAGTCGATCGGTCAGAGATCTTGCATACAGAGCGCTGCAGGTAAAAGAAAAATTATCCGGCGAGCTCGGATACGAACCTACTTTGGAAAAGGTTGCGGAAGAAATGAAGGAAGATTCGTCCGCTGTCAGGCAGGCTGTTGAGGCGATAAGCGAACCAGTTTCCCTTTTCGACCCTATTTTCAGCGACAGCGGAGATTCGATTTATATATTAGACCAGATAAGCGACGAAGGATCGTCTGATGAAATATGGCTTGAAGATATCGCTCTAAAAGAAGCGATGAAGACTTTGAATGAAAGAGAGAGGGCTATTATAAATATGAGATTTTACGGAGGTAAAACTCAAGTAGAAATCGCATCTGAAATTGGAATATCTCAGGCGCAGGTATCGAGGCTTGAAAAAGGCGCGTTCAGCAGATTGCGTAAAGGAATGTAAATAGTCATGCCCACCGGCAAAGGTGGGGGAATAAGCCCTAGGATGGCATAATACAGACAAAACCCCTAAAAGGCGCACCGAAAGGTTTGCAGACCTCATTCCTTTTTCGGATACCACTAAAGGGGTTTTATCTTATGCCTTTGTATTTTTGCTGCCTGTAAACGGGTCAACATATTCCTTCTTTGTAGATTTATACTGCTTATATGTAACGGACTTACTCGAATAATCGAGTCGGTCCGTTCTTTTATTTACCAATAATCAGGTTGCCGTGCATATCGTAAAGTTTAACCTTGCGATTTATGATTGCTATTTCAAGAGCAGCGTAAGCCCCAGTGTGTGAAGCAACTCGTCTGTATCCAGCGGAGCGTCGGAGAGGTACGCTCCCACCTCGATATTCAGATTTCCAATCAGGTTATACTGCTAAAAGACATAGCCGAGGTGACGGCGGCGGTACTGCGTTAGGCGTTTTTCTCCCAGATCCTTCAGTTTATCGCCGTCAATGGAGATATATCTGTAATCGGCGTTGTCGATTACGCCAATGATGTTCAGCAATGTAGATTTACCCGAACCAGAGGGACCGAGAAGCACGCAGAATTCCCCCTTTGCCACGGAAAAGCTCCCCCCCCCCGAAGTACCTCCTGTTATGTTTCTCCGCTACCGAAAGTTTTTTCAAGGTCAACAATTTCCAAAAATTTTTTTTTGATCTGACATAGGTAAAACATATCCTTTCTTATCTATGAAATAGTAAAAGGCCCTTTTTCTCATAAGGTTCGGTATGTATCCCCGTGACGATATATCCAGACTTCCCGATTGCTTCCTTGAGTTTTTTATCATCGATTGGTTCTTCGGCAAGAATTTTCATTTTGCCTTTGCTGTAGGTATGGCCTGCGGGATGTGCGAGGCGCACATTAACGACGCGGTACGGCAGAATTTCAAAATTAAGAAAATCACATATTCCTACTACTGTGGCTGTAATTTTCAGCATAATCGTTCCTCCGTAATTTTTTTGCTTCGGCATATGTTAATTTTAGTCCGCCGCTGAACACTTCGCTGTCTGTAATGGAAAACCCGTTTGCCTCAATAATTCCAAGTAGCTTTCCGGCGTCCATTTATGGAACACCTTAAAACCGGACAACTCCATAATACGAATTCTCACTCTGCCGAGGAGACAGCCCGCTGCCGTAAAAGTGGGAGTAATCAAGATGCCGTCCGGTTTCAGCGCTCTGCGTATCTCTGACAAAGCCTTTTCAGGACTCGGCATAATATGCAGCGTATTTGAAATGATTACCGCATCAAATGTTTCGGGAGCATAGGGTAAAGCGGTCGCATCCTGCACCGAAAAATGCAGACGGAAGGAATGAGCTTTTGTCTTTGCCTGTTTTATCATATCCTCGGAAAAATCCGTTGCTTCTAACATTTTTACGCTTCCGGCAAGCTGCACGGATAGCAGTCCCGTGCCGCAGGCAAGCTCCAAAACCGTCATATCTCGATTCAGCGTCTATTTCATTCTGCTGACAAGACTTGCATACATTTTTCGGTCACCCGACATCGCCGTATCGTACCGTTTTGCCCATTTATTTCAAAAGTTTTTATTATCTATATCCGTCAATCATATCACCCCGCCTTATAAGGTTAGAACTCGCTAACTCACGCATGTAAAAACAGGGAGACACAAGATTCCCCTGAGTCTCCCCGAAAATTTATTTTTTAGAATGGCAGCTGCCTCTCATCGCACAGCCCTCACATCCGCATCCACAGGAGGACTTCCCCTTTTTCTTATTGCGTACCATTTTGCCAATAACCGCCGCGACAACGGTAAGCAGAATCACGCAAATAATGATTGTCGCAACATTTCCAGATATCCATGTAAGCATTTTAATCCCTCCCGTATTCTTTATAGTTATTTTGTCGCCTTTACTGTTTTAGTCAGCTTGGTCGCCTCTTTATACGGTCTGAAAATCATGTAAAGCATACCGGCCAGAATCGCTATAGCGAAAATCAGACCAATCACATTCAGATTTCCTGTGAAGGCTAAGCCGAATTGATATACCATCATAGCAATCGCATAAGCGAACAGACACTGGTAGCCGATAGCAAACCATGTCCACTTGGGGCTGTTCATCTCACGCTTGATCGCGCCTATCGCTGCAAAGCAAGGCGCACAGAGCAGATTGAACACGAGGAAGGAATAACCGGCAATCGCGCTGAAATTTGCAGCGATCTCAGGCCATCCGGAAGGATAAAGGATACCCATAGTACCGACAATGTTCTCCTTTGCCACAAGTCCGGTGATGGAAGCTACAGCCGCCTGCCAATTACCCCAGCCGAGAGGAGCAAATATCCATGCAATCGAACCTCCGATGGAAGCAAGGATGGACTGATCCATTTCCTCCTCCGCAAGCATATGGAAACCGTCCGAGGTAAAGCCAAAGTAAGTTGTAAACCAAATAACGATTGTGGAAAGCAGGATAATTGTGCCGGCTTTCTTAATGAACGACCAGCCGCGCTCCCACATGGAGCGAAGCACATTCTTCACGGTAGGCAGATGGTACGTCGGAAGCTCCATAACGAAAGGAGCGGGATCGCCCGAGAACATCTTTGTTTTCTTCAGCATAATACCTGAAAGGATAATAGCCGCCATACCGACAAAGTATGCGGAGGTAGCCACCCATGCGCTGCCGCCGAAGATCGCGCCTGCGATCATGGAGATGAAGGGCACTTTCGCGCCGCAGGGGATAAAGGTGGTCGTCATGATCGTCATACGGCGATCGCGCTCGTTTTCGATCGTTCTCGAAGCCATAATACCGGGGATTCCGCAGCCTGTGCCCACAAGCATCGGGATAAAGGACTTTCCCGACAGACCGAATTTGCGGAAGATACGGTCAAGGACAAAGGCGATACGCGCCATGTAACCACACGCCTCAAGGAACGCCAGCATCAGAAACAGAACGAGCATCTGAGGAACAAAGCCGAGAACTGCGCCAACGCCTGCGACGATACCGTCATTGATAAGACCTGCAAGCCAGTCAGCCGCGCCCGCAGCTTCGAGTCCATCGCCCACAAGAACGGGGATACCCGGCACCCACACGCCGTAGTCGGCGGGATCAGGCTCTTCAAAGCCGTTTTTCTCAAGATAGCTTACCGCATCGAGGTAAGTCATCGCGACCGTCTCCTCCTCGTCCGCGCCGTCAGGAATAGAGGAATAATATGCGGTCATTTCAACAACTTCAAGCGTTTCATCGTCCTGAACCTCGCAGTTTGCAGTCTGAAATTCCGCCTTGAATGCTTTCAGCTCCGCCAGTGCGGATTCCGCGTCAAAATCTTCCGCTTCGGTGTCAAGTCCTACGAATGCGTCGATCGCCTGCATTGCCGCAGTGTAATCATCCGCCGCCTCTGTGTAAGAGGAAGAACCAATTCCGAGCAGATGCCAGCCGTCGCCAAACAATCCGTCGTTTGCCCAGTCGGTCGCAGCCGTACCGACTGTTACCATTGCAATATAGTAAACAAGGAACATAATCGCCGCAAAAATGGGAAGTCCCAGCCAGCGGTTTGTTACCACGCGGTCGATCTTGTCGGAAGTGGAGAGCTTTCCGGCAGACTTTTTCTTGTAACAGCCTTTGATGATACTGCCGATATATATGTATCTCTCATTTGTAATAATGGACTCTGCATCGTCGTCCATTTCATCTTCCACAGCTTTGATGTCTGCTTCAATATGATCGAGTACGGATTTGTCCAGCTTCACCTGTTCGAGCACTTTATCGTCGCGCTCAAACAGCTTGATGGCGTACCATCTCTGCTGCTCTTCCGGAAAACCATGTACACACGCTTCTTCAATATGAGCAAGCGAGTGCTCCACCGTGCCGGAGAAGGTATGCATAGGAACGGTCTTTGAGTTTTTCGCCGCATCTATGGCAGCCTCTGCGGCTTCCATAACGCCTGTGCCTTTCAGCGCGGATATTTCGACTACCTTACAGCCAAGTTCCCGCGACAGCTCCGCCGTGTTGATTTTGTCACCGTTTTTCCGAACCACATCCATCATATTGATGGCAACTACGACAGGGATTCCGAGTTCTGTGAGCTGTGTGGTCAGATACAGGTTTCGCTCCAAATTCGTTCCGTCGATAATGTTCAGTATCGCGTCGGGACGCTCGCCGATGAGATAATTTCTCGCCACCACTTCCTCCAAAGTATAGGGAGAAAGCGAATAAATACCCGGAAGGTCGGTGATAACCACACCGTCGTGTTTTTTCAGCTTGCCTTCCTTCTTCTCGACTGTAACTCCTGGCCAGTTGCCGACAAACTGATTGGAGCCGGTCAATGCATTGAACAGAGTTGTCTTACCGCTGTTCGGGTTGCCCGCAAGGGCAATGCGCAGATCCATAATCATTTCCTCACTTTCACAGTTACCAAATGCTAACCGTTGTCTCAAATAATAGAGGCGATTTTCAGCCTCTTTGTGTACAAACTTATTCTACTTCGATCATTTCCGCGTCAGCCTTACGCAGCGACAGTTCATAGCCGCGGACAGTGATCTCAATGGGGTCGCCTAGGGGAGCTACCTTGCGGATGTGCACCTCAACGCCCTTTGTCAGCCCCATATCCATGATACGGCGTTTGACAGCGCCCTCGCCGTGAAGCTTCACAACTCGAACCATATCGCCGATTTTTGCCTCTCTCAATGTTTTCATGTATGTTTTCCTCCTTAAAAATATATACTTTACTAAAAACCGACGCAGAAAATCAAACCATTATCTTCTGAGCCATTTCCTTACTAATTGCGATACGGGATTCTTTCACATTCACAATCACATTACCGCCCATCGTGTTTACGACGGTAACTACGCCTCCCACAACAAAACCGAGATTTTCAAGATGCGCCTTGACCTCTTGTTTCCCGCCGATCTTTTTAATGATATTCTCTTCTCCAACCTCTGCCAATGTAAGCGGCATCATTTCTGCACCTTCTTTATATCCACGCAATTAGTTTATGCTAACTCATGCGTCAAAATATCGATTAGCTTCCGCTAACCACATATTATTATAGGCAATAAGGAACAATTTGTCAACCCCATTTTTATGATTTCGATCTTTTGTCACAGCATTTCGGCATATTTAACAATCAGTTAGCGAATGGCAACTGCCGCAATTGTTTAATTTATCCATATACTTGGCGTAATACTATGCTTGTTTTTGGCATAACAACACATAAAAATGTTTCAAGACTTGATTTGCCGGTATTTTTGTAATATACTAATTAAAATATATCGTTTATACGCTAAAGGAGGAACGCGCCATGCATATTCAGGAATTCGGTGAAATGTATCTAGAAACGATCTATATATTATCTAAAAAGAGCAGCAGCATCCGTTCCATTGATGTCTGCGAATATATGAATTATTCAAAACCGAGCGTCAGCCGCGCGGTGGGTATTCTGAAACAGGGCGGCTATCTTGAAATGGACAGTGACGGATACCTTACGCTTACAGCCGCCGGTCTTGAAGTTGCAAGCAAAATATATGAGAGGCACACAACGCTGACCGATATGCTGATACATCTCGGCGTAAGTGAAAAGACGGCCGCCGAGGATGCCTGTAAAATGGAGCATGACATCAGCGACGAATCCTTTACAGCTATCAAACGCCACATAGAACAGAATAATAAAGAATAAACAAACCCGCATCGCGATTCAAAACGATGCGGGCTTTACTTTTAAAATGTGACAGATGCTTATACCAAAGCAACGCCCAGTGCCTTACAAGCCTCGTAGCCACGGCGCTGACGGCTGCGTTTTTTAAAGCTTTGAAAAAGGAAAATAAGAATTAAGAAATAGAAGCAGGTACATCCCTATGCGTATCAACGTTTGGCTGATCTGGCGGATTAAATCCCTGCATCTGTTCTCCGGGTGGTTGGGGAAATGTACTGTTTTTAGTATTATTTTTCGTAATATCAGAACTATTGGACGGCGCTTGTTGAGATGACTCGCCGTTGTTCTCATCTAAAGACGGAGGTCGTCTCATTTCGTTCTGATCGGCTGTTCCCGGCTGGCTTTGCATACCGCTATCCGGCTTATTCATACCGCCGCCCATAGAGTTCTGCATTGTACCCATATCGCTAATCTGCAAATCGCCGGCCTCTATGAGAGTTTCGCTTTTCTGAGTTTCAGAAGTAGAACCAATCGTACCGTTAAGCTGACCATCTATGCTTTGGGCACGAAGTAAGCAGAACTCTTTGAGGGTGGAAACGCCGGTTTCAAATTCTTCATAGGTGCAGAACTTCGTTTGGTCTTTTTCAACATACGGTGAGATCATAGCAGAAACACTGTCTATCATATTTTCAAGATTGCCGCTGTCAAACCATTCCGAAACAAACTCGGAAAAATAACGGTGATACAGTTCCGTGTATTCCTCGTTTGCAAATATCCAAGCAATCATAGGTCTATCCTCGACATTGCCGCCCGAAACAGGAGTGTCAATCGGATAATTGACAAGGCTTGCAGCTCCGCCCATAGACTGAAACCCGCCAAAAGCAAGGTTATAATCCCACGGAATCATCTGCATTTGCCCGTCTTTTTCGTAAAGGTAATAGTTATGAATCATGGAACCTGTGTAGCTGTCGAAGTTGAGTACAAAATTATGCACCACAAAATAACGGATTACCGCTTCAATATCTACGGTAGCGTCAAGATTTTCGCAACTTGACAGCTTTTGAAGCGATTCAATCAAGCGTGTTTTATCGCTGTCGTTAATATCAGTTTTGGCATTGTCAAAAATATTGGAATAGCTGTCAGGCTCATCGTCAATATATTTCAGCAGGACATCATCGCTACTCATTCCACCGCCGTGCATTCCGTTTGGTCCGCCTTCCTCCGGCATATTACCACTTGCGGCGTTATCACTGTTTTGGGTACGATCATTATCGGCAGGCGGCGTCATACCGTCAGGCATTTCACCATTTGGTAATTCAGGGGGCATGCCGCCTTGCATTCCACTGGGACTTTGCCCATTAGCCATTTCTCCCAAGCCAGGATTAAACGGAGATTCACCATTTGGTAATTCAGGAGGTGTACCGCTCTGCATTCCATCAGTCTTTTGCTCACCGGTCATATTGCCCGGCATATGCTCGGCGGAATTTGAATTATTTTCAGGCGTATTGTTCGGCGTCTGCTGATCCTGCCCATTCGTTTTCGATGAAGGTTCTGTGCTGTCCGTATTTTCAGATTCCAAATCTCCTAAAAATTCGTTCATATCAAATTTTTCGCCGTTGCTACGACCACCGCCCATACCGGCGCTGTCGGGTTTGTAAAGTTCTCCGTAATCCTTTCCGTAATTACGCTGCAAAAATGATTCTTCAACACCCTCAACGGCAAGATACAGCCCCCAATTTTCACCGTTTACCGTAATATTCACATAACTGCAAAGCGGAGAAGCCACCCCCATCTGCGCCATCATCTGATAGGTCAAGTAGTCTTTCATATAGGTGTTGTCCTGAATAATATTGTTCAAACACAGCTTGTCAAGTCCGTAATATGTTTTTGAACTGTCATAATGGTCGAATTCGATTTTGAAGCTGTACCGATTATTCCTATAGAATTCCACCTGTGTCAGCGAGGTGTTGCCTTTCGCTCGGATCGCTACATTTTTATACGCCTCATTGTCAATGATAACGGAGCAGGAATAATATTTCTCATTTTTGCAGTCCGCAAGGAAT
>CATKFO010000038.1 GCA_949747515.1 uncultured Eubacteriales bacterium | reverse complement strand
GGAGTATCCCCAAATGGCAAGAAAAATGAAAACGATGGATGGCAACAATGCGGCTGCGCATGTTTCCTACGCGTTCAGCGAGGTAGCCGCCATCTATCCGATCACCCCGTCTTCCGTGATGGCGGACGTTACGGACACATGGTCCGCAGGCGGTCTGAAAAACATCATGGGCGACACAGTAAAGGTCGTGGAAATGCAGTCCGAGGCAGGAGCTGCGGGAGCCGTTCACGGTTCTCTCGCGGCAGGAGCCCTTACTACTACATATACGGCTTCTCAAGGCCTTCTCCTGATGATACCTAATATGTACAAAATCGCCGGCGAGCTGCTTCCCTGCGTAATTCACGTTTCCGCTCGCTGCGTTGCAAGCCACGCCCTTAATATTTTTGGAGATCATTCCGACGTTTACGCTTGCCGTCAAACCGGTTTCGCTATGATGGCCGAGACTAACCCTCAGGAAGTTATGGACCTCGGAGCAGTAGCCCATCTCGCTACTATCAAAGGCCGCGTTCCCGTACTGAACTTTTTCGACGGTTTCAGAACGTCTCATGAAATTCAAAAAATCGAGGCTTGGGACTACGACGATCTCGCTTCCATGGTTGACCGCGACGCAATAGCTGAATTCAGATCTCGCGCAATCAACCCAGAGCATCCCGTTCTTCGCGGTTCGGCCGAAAACGGAGATATTTTCTTCCAGCACAGAGAAGCTTGCAACAAGTATTACGACGAGTTCCCCGCTATCGTTGAAGATTATATGAATCAGATCAACGCTAAAATCGGAACGGACTATAAGCTCTTCAACTACTATGGCGCGCCGGACGCTGAGCGCGTTATAGTCGCAATGGGTTCAATCTGCGACGTTGCCGAAGAAGTCATTGACTCCATGCTCGCGCGCGGCGAAAAGGTCGGCCTCGTAAAGGTTCGTCTGTACAGACCTTTTGTTGCAGCAAAGCTGGCCGAAGCTATCCCTGAAACATGTAAAAAAATTGCCGTTCTCGACAGAACCAAAGAACCAGGCTCTCTCGGAGAACCTCTTTATCTCGACGTCGTTACCGCTCTCTCCGTCACCGGCAGAACCGATATTAAGGTTGTCGGCGGACGTTACGGTCTCGGATCCAAGGATACTCCTCCGCAGTCGATATTCGCAGTTTATAATAACCTCGCTTCCGAAGAACCTAAGAACGGATTTACAATCGGTATCGTCGACGACGTTACCGGACGTTCGCTTGAAGAAACTCCCGCTCCCGACACCGCGGCTCCCGGTACTATTTCCTGCAAATTCTGGGGACTTGGCGGAGACGGCACGGTTGGAGCTAACAAAAACTCCATTAAAATCATCGGCGACCACACAGACAAATACATTCAGGCATATTTTCAGTACGACTCTAAGAAGACCGGCGGCGTGACGATTTCTCACCTCCGTTTCGGAGACAGCCCTATCAAGAGTCCCTACTACGTAACAAAAGCCGACTTCGTTGCTTGCCATAACCCTTCATATATGGTTAAAGGCTATAAAATTGTCAACGATGTAAAACCAGGCGGAAAATTCCTGCTCAACTGTCAGTGGACGCCTGCGGAAGTCGAAGAACACCTCCCCGCAGAGGCTAAAAAATACATTGCCGACAATAATATTGAGTTCTATATAGTTAACGCTATAGATAAAGCTCGTGAAATCGGCATGGGCAAGAGAACCAACACCATTCTGCAGTCCGCGTTCTTTGCGCTCGCCAATATTCTTCCCATTAATGAAGCCGTCGACTATATGAAATATATGGCGAAGAAGTCGTATTCCAAGAAGGGCGACGCGGTAGTCGAAATGAACTACAAAGCTATCGAAGCAGGAGTAGACGCTCTTGTAAAAGTAGAAGTCCCAGAGGCTTGGAAGTCTATTGATTCTACGTCTTCTGTAAACGCCGCCGACGGCAAGAGAGCCGATCTGGTCAAGTTCGTTAATAATATAGTAACCCCCGTCGGCATGATGCAGGGCGATTCTCTGCCCGTCTCCGCTTTTGTGGATCACGCGGACGGCACCTTCCCGCAGGGCTCGGCCGCTTATGAGAAACGCGGAGTAGCGGTGGACGTTCCCGTATGGCACGCCGAAAACTGCATACAGTGTAATCAGTGCGCGTTTGTTTGTCCGCACGCGGCTATTCGTCCTTTCGCAATGAACGCAGAGGAAGCGGCCGCGGCTCCAGAGTCGACTAAATTCGCCGCTAAGCCCGTTATAAAAACCGATTATAAGTTTACTATGGCTATATCTCCTCTGGACTGCATGGGATGTACGCTTTGCGTAAAAGCATGTCCTACGAAGGAAGGCAAGAGAGCTCTCGAGATGACTTCTCAAGAATCTCAGCTTGACCAGCAGGCCGCATGGAATTACGCGGTGTCAAACGTTTCTGAAAAGCCGGAGATTATCGGAAAAACCGTTAAGGCCAGCCAGTTTAAGCAGCCTCTGCTTGAGTTCTCAGGCTCATGCGCAGGATGCGCAGAAACCTCCTACGCCCGTCTCATTACTCAGCTCTTCGGCGAAAGAATGTATATTTCCAACGCAACCGGATGTTCGTCTATTTGGGGCGGCTCTGCTCCCGCGACTCCTTATACTGTGAATAATGCAAGCGGTCATGGACCGGCGTGGGCTAACTCGCTCTTCGAAGATAACGCGGAGCACGGTCTCGGTATGTTCCTCGGTCAGAAGGTTATCAGAGAAAGATATATTGAGAAGGTACGCGAACTTGCTAAGCTTTACGATGAAATCGGCGCAACTCAAGAATACAAAGATTGCCTTACCGATTATCTCGATACTATTGACGACGCCGAAGCAAACGAAAAAGCGGCTAGACACATGGTTAAGCTTCTTGAAGAGGACGTTGCAAGAGGAACATGTCAGAGCGTTCCCGCAGAGCGCGAAATCCTCGAAGGAAAAGACTATCTTACCAAGAAGTCCGTATGGATCTTCGGCGGCGACGGATGGGCGTACGATATCGGATTTGGAGGTCTCGACCATGTTATCGCTTCCGGAGAGAACGTAAACATAATGGTATTCGATACCGAGGTTTACTCTAACACTGGAGGACAGGCTTCTAAATCTTCAAACATCGGACAGGTTGCCCAGTTTGCAGCGGCAGGTAAAGCTATCGGTAAGAAGAACCTTGCCGAGATTGCGATGTCGTACGGCTATGTATATGTAGCTCAGATTGCAATGGGAGCCGATATGAATCAGACCATGAAGGCTCTTATCGAGGCCGAGGCATACGATGGTCCTTCTATCATAATCGGTTATGCTCCTTGCGAGATGCATGGAGTTAAGGGCGGTATGACTAACTGTCAGCTTGAAATGAAGAAAGCTGTTGAAGCAGGATACTGGCAGATGTTCAGATACAATCCGGCTCTTAAAGCCGAGGGCAAAAATCCATTCATTCTTGATTCGAAGGAGCCTACGGCAGACTACATCGACTTCATCAAGAGTGAAAACCGTTACAGCAGACTTGCGGCCACAAATCCTGAAAGAGCTGAAGAACTCTTCAAAAAGGCTGAAGCCAACGCTAAGGCTAAGTACGATAGACTTACCAAGTACGGTAAATTGTACGAATAATAATTTATCAAGTCAACGTTTGTTCCAAGATAGTCAAGACCACCGGCAAAGTTAACCTGTCAAGTAAAAATAGACAGTAAAAACCACTAATTACTTAAACCCTTGTTCGATTCTGTATTGAGCAAGGGTTTTGTAATTGAATTTTTAAGATAATCTATCATCGTTCCATATAATAAACATAGTTTTCAATAAATAAGGGGATACACTCGGCGGCATTTAAATTGAAATCTGTTCTCATTTCTTCTTTGATCCAACCGTTTGATGCTTCAATAATCGGATTGTCCGTAGGTGTTCCGACTCTTGACATAGAACGCTTAATATCAGTATAATCTTTATGAATTTGATAAAAACCCGCAGATGAGTAGACGCCGCCTTGATCGGTGTGAAGGGTGACCGTGCAGGTCTGCTCTTTCTTTTTCTCTATTAAGTATTCTAGACAATAATAATACGGTAAGCTACTGCCGACTTTGTTTGTCACACAACTCGCAACAATTTTATTATTGAACACATCTAAAAGGTATGTCCATTCCTAACGAATACCTTTATGCATAATGCAAGTCATATATGATACTACAATCTAAAGGTTTAGTTGCATTCAGGTTTTCTTTAATTGTATTTGGAAATCTAATTTACAACATTTGTGTACCAGATTATCCCCCCCAACCCGTTTCATTACGAACTAAGTTTGCAAGATAATGATAGTCTTTTGTCTTGTGTTTTCGTGTTAATCATTTGTAGTATCCGGAACATTTAAAAGACATTATTTCACTTAGAAATTTAATACTGTATCTCTCCTTTAATGAATAAATTATTTCATATTCACATCTTTTTAAGTAACGAATTCCTTGTTTGCACCAGCTCCTTTCACAATTAAAAAGGCAGATACATGGTGGTTTTCCATGCGTCTGCCTTTACTTTACCATTGCAGTGCAAATGATTAATCGGCTTTACCATCAACTAATGAATATCGCCATGGGGGTATTTTTCCATGACAATCATATCTCTCTGCCCGTCTTTTTAACACATCGCCCGCTGATTTTCGGTCATCAGAGATATTTTTTCAGCAAGCGTGTCAATTCAGAAACATCTATAGGTTTTGCCGTATGTGCGTTCATACCGCATGCAAGGCAACGCTGTATGTCCTCAGAAAAAGCGTCAGCGCTCATAGCGATAATCGGAACAGACATAGCGTCCGAACGGTCAAGTCGCCTGATAGCTTGACTTGCTTCATACCCTGTCATATTAGGCATCCTGATATCCATAAGAATTGCATCGTAATAACCCTCTTCGGATTTTTGGAATTTGTCAAGGCAAATCTGGCCGTCCTCTGCTCGTTCAAGCACAGTGCCCAAATCAGACAGCAATTCGCTTGCTATCTCCCAATTAAGCTCATTATCCTCGGCAAGCAGAATACGATACCCCTGTAAATGCATGTTTTTATCTGTCTGCGTCTGTGCTGTATTTGTTTCCGCATACTTACGCAGTGAATGAAACAGCGTAGACTTAAACAGCGGTTTGGAGACAAAGCCGTTTATACCCGCCGCTCTCGCTTCGGTTTCAAATTCACTCCAGTCGTAAGCGGAAATCAGCAATATTGGAACATTATCTCCTAACTTGCGCCTGATTTCTTTTGCAACCTGAATACCGTTTATGCCGGGTAATTTCCAGTCAAGCAGAATAAGTTGATAATCCTCGTCATATTTGTGGCGTTCTAAGATAAGCTCAATCGCCATTTCGCCGCTAAGCGTCCATTCCGCATTTTGAATACCCATACTTTTAAGCGTATCAGCAGCCATTTTACAAATAAATTCGTCATCATCGACCACCAAAATATTCCAGGGCGGAAGCGACATATTTTCCTCTCTTGTATCTGCTTTTTCAAAATCAAATATGAGGTGAAACTCAGTACCCTTATTCTGTTCGCTTGACGCCGTAATGCTTCCTTCCATAGCGTCCACAATATACTTTGTGATTGCCATTCCGAGTCCCGCACCCTCTGTTTTGTGTATTCTGGTCTCGTCCGCACGGCTGTAGGAGTCATATATTTTACTTAAAAATTCCGGCGACATACCGATTCCATTATCCTTAACAAGTATATGCACACGGATATATCCATCGCCTTTAGCAGATTCCTCTTCATAGAGAGACAGCCGTATCGCACCGTTTTCAGGCGTATACTTTGTTGCGTTTGAAAGAAGATTTAACAAAATCTGATTCAATCGCACGCCGTCGCACCATATATTCTCTGTTAGAATATTTTCGATATGTACGTCAAAAGCCTGCTTTTTAAGATTTATCTGCGGCTGTATAATGCTGACAATTCCCTCGACAATCTCTTTTAAGGAAATCTGCTCGAGCGTTAAAGCTAACTTTCCGCTTTCTATTTTTGACATATCCAAAACATCATTGATAAGTCCTAAAAGATGCTTGCTTGAAAGAGTAATTTTTTTAAGGCAATTCTGAACCTGATCACGGTCATCGATATGGTTTGAGGCAATAGATGTCATACCGACAATGGCATTCATCGGCGTACGGATATCGTGGCTCATATTTGCTAAAAACTCACTTTTTGCCTTGCTTGCTTCAAGCGCCTTTTGACGGGTTTGCTCCAGCTCACGAATTTGAAAACGGGTCATAGAAAAATACCTGATAAAGATAAAGGTCAAAATGATTAAAATAAGCGCGCAAGATGACAGCGTCATAACCATACGTTGGTTACTGAGCCCGTTTACAGCATCGTCTAAAACGCCGTAAGGCATTACCGCCATAAGATACCACTCGGAATAAGGCAAAGCTATGCCGCAGACTTGTCGTTTTTCGCCATTGATATCAAGTATTGTGTTATACTCGCTTCGATGTTCCAAAGCAATGCCGAATTCATCGAGGGCAGACTCCTGTGAAGCTTTGTTTTCCTTAAGCCCGGACCTTTTTTGCAGTTTCTCAAAAAACTCCCACAGCTCTGTGTTAGGATTTTGTATTACAAAGCTGCCGTCCGGTCGGACGATATGGTAATACATAAGCTGATTTTTGCCCTCTATAGAAAGAAAATCTGTAATATATTCCACAGGTACGGCGGCGATAAGACCTGTGCTTTTGTTTCCATTCTTCATCGGATATGCAGCGTCGACGCCGAGCAAAACCACTTCGTTACCGTCCGAATCAACGCCCACCGCAACTCGTTGTTCGCCTTGTGTCAACGCCTCTACAAAGGGTATCGGATTTAGGGGCTTGAAAGGTTGACCGCAAAGGGCTTCAAACTCGCCTTCGGCAGAACAAAGCGCCAAATAATCAAAGCCTCTGACCTGCGCCCTGTAAACAAGTTCTTTATACAGCTCTTCCTTGTCGAATCTTTCTGCGGAAACAACCGAAACAATGCCGCTAACCTGATTGAATCGCAGTTCAATCACGTTTTCAAAATTTTTAGACATCTGCTGATTCATACCGGACATATAGATTTCTCCGACTTCATAAACAGTCTTTTCGCTTTTTCGGTTCATATAAATGCCGAGAAAACTAAAGACTGTAATACTTATAATCAGCAGAATAATAAAACTGCATATCAAAAAGCGAATGGTAGGATCTTTTTGGCTGACAACCATTGGATTTACGCCTCCTTACAGCTTTGATAGACTTTGATAGCATTTATGATTAGGTGATAATCCTCCGATAATTGCGGCATACTTTCAGCGGCTTTTTGATAATCGTTTTCTTTCAGAGCCAATGTAGTTATATTACTGCTCTCATACAGCTTTGTAAAAGAAAGGTTCTGACAAATTCCTTTAAGCGTATGAACAGCCCGAAGCGCCTCGACATAGTCCTTATTTTCCATAGATGTTTTAAACAGGTGGAAGCTTTTATCATCCAAAAATTTATAAACGAATTTTTCTACAAGCTGTTCCCTGCTAAGTCTGAGCAAAACGCTGTCAAAATCGCCGCCGAAGCTTGAATAACATTCTTTTAAGGTCATGATGATATTTCTCCTTTTTTATTCTTTATCTCATTATGGCTTTATATGTTTTTCAACAAGTCCGCAATTTCTTCAAGACATTGCAAAAGAAGCGGATTAAAAGCGCCGCATTGTCCTTCAATAATCATTTTTATTGATTCATTATGCGTATACGCTTTTTTATAGCAACGCTCGCTGGTCAGCGCGTCGTATACGTCGGCAAGTGAAACCGCCTGTGCTGAAATAGGGATTTCATCTTCCTTTAAACCGTCCGGATAGCCTCTGCCGTCATATCTTTCATGGTGCCAGCGACAAATTTCAGTCGCCGTTTTAACAAGCGGCATATCCTGCTGCTCAGTCGGCAATTCCGACAACATATCAGCCCCGATTGCCGAATGTGTTTTTATTACTTCAAACTCTTCATTAGTAAGACGTCCGGGTTTATTTAATATTTCATCTGAAATTGCAATTTTCCCGATGTCGTGAAGAGACGAAGCAAGGCTTATCAAAGAAATATCTGATTTGGATAAAGAATATCTGTCGGTATGAAGTATAAGCTGTCTTAGCAAAAGCTCGGTTATAGTATTCACATGTAATACGTGCGCACCGCTTTCACCGTTACGAAACTCCACAATGTGAGACAGAATCGCAATCATCAGTTTATTATTTCGTTCCTGCTCGCGAAATTGTTCTGCAATTGTTTCTTCAAGCTGGCGCTGACGCTCATATAAAAGCATAGTGTTTGAAATTCGACGTCTGACAATGACAGAATCAAACGGTCGGCTGATATAATCAAAAGCCCCCATTTTGTAGGCGCGCTGCATTTTTTCCGGTGAATCGTCAGCAGAAATCATAATAACGGCAAATCTTTCATTCCAGCGGTATTTGTTTATATGTGATAATACCGCAAGTCCGTCCATTTCAGGCATCATAATATCCAATAGCACAAGCGAAAATTCGTTTCTTTGCCGTGAAAGAATTTCAATCGCCGCCACACCGTTTTCAGCTTCTTCGATATCGTATTGATTTTCTAATATCTCTAGTAAAAGAGCACGGTTCATTTCAGAGTCATCTACAATCAGAATTTTTTGTTTTTTCATAAGCTTCCCTCTTTAGTACAATATTTTAAATGAAAGAATACTGTGAAAATAAATTTTTAATCTGTAAAGCCGTGCTGTTTCAAAAATCTTTCCGATTCTTTTGCCGGCAATGCACGAGAATATAAAAAGCCCTGAATATATTCGCAGTCAGTATTCAGTATCATATCGTTTTGTTCGGCTGTTTCAACGCCCTCGCATAAAACCTTCATATTCATGCTGTGCGCCAGTCTGATAAGCCCGTCAAGCAGCATTTTTCCGTTCGGTTCCATTGCACGGCAGACTATATCCTTTTCCACCTTTACGATGTCAATCGGGTAATTGTAAAGATCCGCCAATGCCGAATATCCGCTTCCAATATCATCTAACGCAATTAAGAAGCCGAGTTCTTTACACTTCTGAATATTTTCTTTTAAAATCTCGGTATCACAGGAAAGCGAGTCTTCGGTGATTTCAATAATCAGCTTATGATAGTTGAAGTCATAATTCCCTAACGTTTCCCTTATACGATCGCTAAAATCAGGGGAAGCAAGTGAATACCTAGTGAAATTACAGGAAATATATAAATTTTTTTTGTCACTGTCTTTCCATAATTCAAGCTGTTTGCAAACCAACGAAAATATATGTATATCGTGCAGGGTAATGACCTCGCTTTGATTTATCATTGCAATATACTGTGACGGCGAGAGCAGACCTTCTTGCGGATGTTGCCAGCGTGAAACCGCCTCTGCGCCAAACAAATTACCATTTCGGTCTGCAATATATTGCAGATAAATAATAAATTCACCGTCTGAAATGGCTTTTATAATCTGCCGACGCAGGCTTTCTCTGCGGTGCGCCTCTATAATAATATCCCTTGTACTGAACTCAAACGGCTTATTCTCTTTTACCGCCATCAGATAGCCTTGATTTGCGCTGTAAAATGCCGTCTCCGACGTGCTGTCCATATTTTCTCCCAACATACAAACGCCGGCATTGAAAAGCTTGGAATATTCTCTTTTTATGTTTGTCAGATAAAGATCCAGCTCTTTCATAATATTTGATATACGTTCAGCAGCGACCGATTTATTTGCGGCTTGATAAATAAGCGCATAAACGCCTGTGTTTACCAAGGCAAGATAATCAACAGCAGTTGCTTGGCGGTTCAAGAACTCGGAGGCGTACCGTTGAACGGCGCGACATTCTTCATTACCGAATTTTTGATTTAAGTTTTTTTCATCAAACGCAATATAGGCAACATAGTATAACGCCTTGCTTTTATCAGTAATCAGATTTTCAAAGCAATAAGAATAATATTGATCGTTTCCGATACCGTATTCCGTGTTAAGCATAGTATCTTTTTTGTCTTTCTTTTTCCTACTGCGCCAGATAAAAAAGAGAATTACAGCAGAAACAAGAAATAGCAGCGAAACGCCTGACAGAATGTAAATCCATATCCGATATTTTTGGACGTTGCCGATCGACTCCGTATGAGATACAAGAACCGCCAGCTTTTGACTGTCGTTTACATTACTAAGCGCTTTCGTAATATCGTCAACCAGCTTGTCAGAGGCAATTTCGGAAAAAGCAATATTTATTGTTTTTTCTTCTTCATCTGTTTTTAGGGTTGTAATTGATATCGGGTGGCGTAAATACTGCGTGTCAATCTCGCCGTCACGATAAGCAGATATAATTTCCGCCTGATCGTTTTTTGCCATTCGTTCCTGCCCGTTAATATTTCCGGGATAAATGTATTCAAAGGTATATCCCGTTTGTTCGGAAATAAGTCGGTAAATATCCGGCATAAGACCGAGATACTGCTTTGATGAAGAATCATAGTATTCAATCGGGTATAAATCGGGATTTCCCGCCACATACACGACAGTGGAATCGGAATCTTCGGCAAATACAAAGGTAACCGCAAAAAACTCCGATAATAAAACACAGATCAAAAACGCCGATATTTTACAAATAAATGTTGATTTACGCCTCATCGATTATTGCGCCTTCCTCTGATTCAGCATGCTCTTCAAGCTCGTTGTTAAGGGCTGACAGTTCCTCTTATTAGACTCTAAATCCTTGTCAATAGACGCAGGGCGCATGGAGTTACAAATTTTATCGATACCCATACATAATGTATGAATACGCTGCATTTTTTCGTAATTATCATCCATATTGCGGTCGCCAAATTCATTATCTTTCGCTTTTACCCTAAGCTCATACGAAAATTTATTTGCGTCTACAATGACCTGCGTTACATTAATGCATTTCTTTTGAAGGACTGAATTTTCTGCATCTAAACGGTTTATTTTCTCATTTAGTTCTTCTATCTGCTGATCATAATCCTTTATTGTTGTCATTAGCTTTTGAAAAAATTTTTCGTTCATTTCAGCGACATATTCGCATACATAACTTTTTTTATAACCACAGAAGCCGCTTTTTAATTCGGTAATGTCCATAATTAGCTCCTTTTTTACTTCAGATTAATTTTTTTACGTTCAATTCGTCCCCAACTCATTCTTTTCTTGCGGTATCCGATAAATGCGGTCGATCGTACCCATGCAAGAACAAAGCGAAGACAGGTCAACTCAAAGAAGCAAAGCATAACCGCCTTTAAGCTATCGCCTATGGAAAGCTTCATATTTGTCGTATAAATACGGGAAAAGAATGCCGATAGCGAAAGTATAGCGCTGAACACGGCATAGATCATAAAGAACAACGCCATAAATCTTACATTCAATAGATCGATTGCCCAAGCAAGAATCATCGTAAACACACCGAATATCTCGATAAACGGTGAAAACAGCTCGTAAATCAGAAAATACAAGTAGGAAATAAAGCTCACAGCTCCAAACCTTGAATTAAAAAGCATACCGCGGTGCGCATACATACTTTGAAACAGACCGATATGCCACCTTTTGCGCTGTTTGCAAAGGTCGCGCAGTTTTTCGGGTGCCTGTGTCCAGCAAACCGCATCGCTGACGTATTTTATGTTGTACGGAATATTATTTACAGTACAGTATTCATGCAGTCTTACTACAAGCTCCATGTCTTCGCCCATGGTGTTATGATGGTATCCGCCGGCCGCTATGACGACGTCCTTTTTAAAAAGCCCGAAAGCGCCTGAAATAATCAGAGAACCGTTGAATTTATCGAACAATATTCGGGAAGCCAAAAAAGAACGGTCATATTCCAAAACCTGCATACTTGCCAATATATTGTGCGGCATATTATATTCTTTAACCCTGCCGTTTTCCAATACGGCATCATTTGAAATGCGTATCATACCGCCGACAGCCACAATATTATCATACTCTAAAATCGGCTGTACGATTTTACGCAGAGAATCATACTGTAAAACCGAATCGGCGTCTATACAAATAAAATATGGAAAATTCGACGCATTGATTCCCATATTGAGGGAATCGGCTTTACCGCCGTTTTTCTTTCTTATCAGAGTAATGGGAGCCTTATGCGCCCTGCTCTCATATATAAATTCTTCGGGCTGGCATTCAGTCTGCCTTCTGATCGGGCGGTGTACTAAATGCATATTGAATGCGTCAATCAACTTTTGAGAAGTGTTGTCTTTAGAACCGTCATCTACAACAATAATCTCATACGAGCGGTATTCCAACGCAAGCAGAGACTTTACGGTTTCCGCCACGGTAACCTCTTCGTTATAAGCAGGTATGATAATCGTAATCGGTACATGATAGTCTGAAGGCAGAATGTTTTTCATAATTTCCCGTCGGTGTATTCTATAGAGCTCAAAAGAGCCTACGACTACAGAAACAAACAGAAAGGTGGAATATCCAATCAGATAAGCTATAAAAAAATATCCAACCCAATCCAAAAACACTTTCAGTATTTCTAACATGCCGTAACAGCTCTCCTTTCTTCATCAATCATATCACGAATATCAAAACGGTATCGCAGAATTTCAGAAGCATAACGATCATTGCCTTCTACTATATCAATTAAATCCATATAAGTGAGCCCCATTTTTTCAAGCGCCAGCGACGAATTAAAACGAATATACCAGTTTCGGTGGTACAGATTGGCTTTAAGACATTCTACCGTCTTTGGGCAAGGATATGTACTCAGCGCCGAGCTTGCGATTGCACAGTATTCCCATCTGGCGTCGTTTCGGCAGACTGCATATTCCAGCAAATATGGATAAGCCTCATCAAAACGGTACTTGCCGAAATAGCGTATGCAGGCGAAACGTATCTCATCATCCCGATTTTTGTCGGTCAGCAGTTTCAGCATCTGCTCGAGATAATCGTCGGAGGTGAACCTAAAGTAGTTAAGCAAAGCCAGCTGCATCTGTACGGAAAATTCCTCAAATGATTCCCACAAAGCCGTATTCAGCTTTGAAAAACTGCCGTTAAAGTTCATAAGTCCGTCCGTAATCAGCTTGTCATGATAAAATCTGTTGGGACAATCTACGATTTTCAGCGCTTTCAACACACAGTTTGCATCTCCCGAAGTATAAATAGCCTGCATAGCGTTTTCACGGCAATAGATACTCGGCTCGGTCAGCATTGAATACAGCATGTCCGTCATAGAATCAAACAAATGTCCGTGCAAAATACGATATTTTTTAATGATATACGGAAAAAACGCCGCTTCCATAGCTTCCTTTTTGCAATAGCTGCTTGTAAGTGATACAAATACTCCGTTTAAGCTATGCAAATACTTATTCACAAGAACAGGTTTTTCGGTATATTTCCCTTCAAGCATTATGTCAAAGGATCGCATATTACCGATGCGTTTCAGCTTTTTAGAAAGGTAAATTTTATGGCTGTTATGTATATTGCCGCTTTGCTCTAAATACCTAAGCTCGTTTAAAATTTGCTTGTTAAAGCGTTTATTTATCTTGGAGATTCTTTTATCCCTGAGTCGCGATAACACTGCGCTGACGATATTAAAGAGAATCATCCCAACGCATATGGCAAGATATACGTAAATCATGATTTCAATCTTCACGAGGAACTCCCCCCTTTTCCTTATCCAGCATACCCGGAAGGTTTCTTATTTCGACCATAGCCGCTGCAAAATATAATATGAGCTTTTCAAACGTTCATGATAGGTTACTTTATTTCCCCAGCCTTTTAAAGCGACGGGTAAAAGGGAAACTCTTTCCCTTTGCGCGCTCTGTGCAACGCCCGCGTACAATTCGTTTATTTTAATATATTCTATGCCGTAATTTCCATCATAATAGTCGTCGTGAACATACATACGTGACGGATCTGCAAAATTGAGCAGCTGCCACGGCAGTTTGAGTTCGATATAATCACCGGCTGCAATATAGTCCGCAAGAGAATCAAAATCAGGGCTTTCGGGATTGGCGTTGCCGTATTTAAGCTTACCAGTTTCAAACACTTCAGACTTGGCATTGACATTATTATAAATCAAAGCTGTTGCGGTTTGCAATATCATATTGATAGGAATAAATTCAGGGGAATCAATATCCGGCACGCTTCCCACTTCATAAGTATCGTAGTCATAGACCTCAAAGGCATATGTAGAGCGCAGCGCCTCATATCGTTCCTGTACCAGAACACGGCTGTTTTCTGTTCCGCTTAGCACGATTAGAAAATCTGCGGCTCTGTCCAGCAGAAGACTCTGCTCTTTGCAATAGTAGCTTCCGCTTTTGGGCGTAATATCCAGTGGAATATACAAGGTATCATTTGTAAGATTAAGGTTCGGTTTATGAATCAAAAAATAGATAAACTTTTCATCATATTTTACCGAAAGAGACATATCGCCGTTTTGAACTATTCGGTCCTCTTCGTTCCACTCGGAAATATCTCCGTCTACATAACATATAGAGCGCTCTTTACCCGGGTCGAAGGACAAAAGACCGAAATACTGTTCATTGGTTTGGTAATCCGACCAGTAGGGAGTCCGTGTCAGATCAACCGCGTACATCGTGTTCCACGTACGTTTAAACCATTCGTCCTGCCATGAAAAAACACAGCTACCGGCGCAGCCTGAAGCCATAATATCCTTATAGCAGTCTACCAGCGCCTGCCCCTGCTCCTTCTCGGACATATTGCCTTGATTTCTTCCTGTGTTCATATCTCTCTGCGCCATTCCGCGCCCGGTAGAAACTCCGAATTCGGAAATGACGACCGGAATGCTGTGATGCTGGGTCAGCATAGAAAGATAGGCGCGGTAGGTATTTGTTTTCCCTTCTGTAGTATAAAATTCAGATTTGTCGGTAATGCCAAACGACGTAAAGTCGTCGATATATGCGAGATAATCGGGATAATAGGGGTAAACATGATAAGACGCAAACTGACCTGATATAAATTCGTCGGTAGTCTTAATATGTTCTACATCAACATAAGCGCACTTCATAAAGAAGTTTTTTACATTTTCAGGATATTCAAATGGGTCGGTCGTAGGCCAGTTTGAAAACGCCACGAGTTTTTGCGTTTTATAGCGTTTAGTTTCATATTCAATAACCTTGTCGCCGACCTTACATAGCATTACCTCAAACGGCGAGGCATCAGGCGATGTGTACATATATTCTCCCTGATAGGAATCATATCCCTGTTTGCCGCGATAGGTATCGTCGGTATAGGCGACGGTAAGATCTTCCCATTCCACACCTAAAATATACCCTATAACCCATGGTGAAATATCTTTCTTATAAGCGCCGCTTCCGGCGTTTGCCATTCTGCCAAGCGAGATTTTTTTGTTGCCGTGAACGACGTCGAGCATCGTTTTACAGTTGTCAAGAAAGGTATCGTAAAATTCCTCGCTATATGCGTCTCTGTGCGAGTTTTGCACATAGTCGTTTACCCACACGCCGTGTATAAGATACAGCGGGTCGGCATTATCCTTATTATATTCATAAAATGCGTTATAAAAGACGTCCTGCTGAATCGTATAAACCCGGATGGTATTGGCGCCCATCTCTTTAATATAGCGAAACCAGCGCAAATAGGATTCCTTGTCAACATCAAAATCGGTAGACCATTCCCCCGGTTCACCAGAACCCATATTGACGCCGCGTATTTCGAACGGCTCATAACCGTTTCCGTTATCAAGCAGTATTTCCTCGCCTGTGACCTTGACAAAGGTTTCTACTTCTTTATTGGGATGAAAATCAATGTACCAGCCAAGTCTGTAGTAGGTCAGATCCCACAGAATAATCGCCACAATAACGGAGGACAATATAATCAAAAATTTTTTCATCGTTTCACCTGAGCGTCAATTTGCATTTTCATTAAACTTTTTAACCTTTGATCCGGCAGAATACTGTCTTAAGGTCTCAATATTTTCGTCCATCCATCTTCCGCGAATGGCGATAAAATTTTTCATCACTGCAAGGCTTTGCTCATAATCACGGGGATTGCGCTCCGTAGGCTTAAGCAGGTCGTACTCTTCCGCGAACGAATATCCCCATTTTTCATAGTTTCTCTGAACCGCATCTCCGAGATAAGCGGCGACCCCGTCAATGTAATTGTTAAGATATTCGTCGCTTAAATACGTTTTTCTGAGCTCTCTGTAACGCTCAACACAGCGGTCTGTGAAATGCTCATCCTTTAACAGCATATAGAACCACAGATCAAGCTGCATTTCAAAGTGATTTTCCGGCATATAGGACTGCTGATAATTATCGCAGGCAGAGTTGAAATCCCAAAGGCACATACGGAATTTGCCGTCAATGTCCTTATATATGTAAGTGGACAACCAGCCGGCGTCATAATTACATGTGAATTCATTGATGAGAAAATAATCCACAAATGAATCAACGTCAATCATATTTTTGTAACCGTACTTTTTGTTGTCATAATCGTAGGAATACAGCGCTTTTTCAAAAACGGAGAAATCCTGTTTGACCCCCTCGTATAGTTCTTCGGTCAGATTGGATCTGCCTGGGTATATAATCTCCAGCTTGTTCTTTGTACGTATGGTGTAGGTAGTAAAGCTCTTCAGGTGGTTATGCTCCTCTTCGTCCATGCGGTCAAGCTGCAAAACATATCCGGTAAAGGTATTATCCTTTGTATCTATTTTCACATTAAGACGGCTGCCGTCTTTACCTGCCGTAATGGTTTCGGTAAGCACATAAACTCCCATATATTCCCCGTTTAACATAAGCTCGCAGAAACGTACATTGGGAGCATATCCCATAATCTCTCCGCCGATATTATACCACATATAGTTGCGCATCAGAGTCTTATCCAAAAACGGACCGTGCAGCGCCCATTCATGATGCGCGTCCATCCCCAAAAGAGGCTGAGAATTATTTTCTCCGTTTTTATCCAGCAGGTTGATTCGATAGCCTAACTTGTCAAAGGTTCTGGAGGAGTTGCCGCGAACATGGATTGTCATTTCGCTTGTAATTGTCGGTGTGTCAGTCGGGTGATTGTTGCTTGTATCGCTGTCAAACACATCAATTTGTGCTTTTATACGGTCGCCGCCGTCCTCGGCGGTAGTATAGCCAACCGTTTTATTCCCCTCTTGCACAGCTTTTCCGGGAATTTCCTTGCCGCCGGTGTTAATAGACAGAAGGGGAAGATGTGTGCAGAACACATCGCCGTTATGGGAGCAGGAGGCTTTTTCCTCTGCCCTCAGATGCTGATGATAGCGCCCGATATCATCGCTCAGCAAATACGGAAGATTAATAACGGAAATCAACAGCATCACAGCGCAGGCAACGGCGCCTATCGCTTTATATTTCAATGCAATCTCCCCCCTTTAATTAGTTTGACAAGCTTATAACTAAACATATTTGTTTCAATCAGTTAGATACATCGTCATTCTGCATAACAATGTTTACATACTCAATATTTTCAAGCGCATAGATGCTTTCCGAAATATTCGGCGTATTCTTTTCCGCATTGCTCAGTGTTCTTTGCGTAATTTCATAAATCAATTCTACCGTTTCCTCCGTCGTGTTTTCAACACGCATAACGGCCTTACTTTGAAAAATTTTATAAATCTGCGCCTTAATTGCAGACTGCTTACTGCGAGCCGCACGGATAATGATAAGCATTCGATTGTCGTTTTTGATACAGCCGAGAATCAAAATAACGAAAAATGTAATGGCGCTACCGATTCCTGCTACCGAATAATCGCCTACTCCGCAGCAAATTCCGACGATAATGGTCCAGAATATGTAAACGGTATCTCTGGAATCCTTAATTGCGGTACGAAAGCGGACAATAGAGAGCGCACCCACCATACCGAGAGAAAGCGCGATGTTATTACCGATAACCGTCATAACCGTGGCTGTAAGAACGGTCAGAATTACAAGCGAGGCGTTAAACTTTTTGCTGTATATCGTTCCTCTGTGAGAAATCGCATAGGAAATAAAGATGAAAAATCCTATAAGCATTGCTGTAAATATGTTAAGAAATATCTGTTCCCAAGTCAGATCTCTGGAATTGGCAAACAGATTAAATATTTTTTCTCTCATAATGTATATTCTCCTTATAATTTTGTTTGATAGGAATTTTGAAGCGCAAGCACATATTTACTGACCGACAGCTCGCTGCGGTCAATGCCGTTGATCATTCGGCGGATGTAATCCAAAAGAAAACCGTTGAATTTCACTTCCAACACAACATCATATGGATCCAACACAGGATTCATATTGAGCTTCGGCGAAAACAAATCAAAACAACTTTCAGTCGCTGCAATTTGATTATCAAAGGTAATACGTATTTTATTCTCTTTCGCAATAAATGCCTTGCGGTGATACTGAACAATAGTTTTCGGACGGTAGCATCTGCAGTTCATCACAGCATAACATTCTGCGGCAAACGGATCCCCATAAGAAATCAGTGGAGAATAATCTCCTTTAGTAAGCGCTATGGCGTCATTTCTCGAAACTTTCAGTGAACGCTTTAGCTGATTTGCTCCCTGCTTTTGTTTCATTTCAAGCATGGCAAAGTCTGAATTCGTGTCATAAATACGAAGCCGAATCTTTCGTCTTATTTCAACGCCGGCAAGCTTTTCAAAATAGTCGCCGTCGTACAGGGTGTCAAAATACAAGGAACGAACAATGTATCCGCGTACACCGTTGTGTGGGTCTTCTATCATTACTTTACTCAGCATATGGCTTTTTTTAATAAATTCATCAATACTAATCAAAAATTTCTTTTCCTCTCGGAAAACCTTGTTCATCTTTTCACCCCATAAAAAATCCGACTGCAATTATATATAATTGCAGTCGGTCGATCATTCGATAAAAATCGATTAGACACCGGGACTTTGCGTCCCCGTTTTTCAACGGGTTTGCCATCGTATTTACTTTTTAAAAAGTATATCATAATTTTTCGGAGCTGTCAATAGTCTACGATCCATATGTATTACTGAAATAAGGCGACTTGATCTCGACAATTTTGCTTAGCCTTATAAAGTGCTTTATCCGCCCCTGAAAAGGCTTCTTCCCAAGAACCTGGTTGCCAAGACTGGTGAAATGAAACGCCAATACTGACCGTAACAGATGTATCGTTTCCATTAGAGTCGGGAATTCGGACAGCGGCAATCGACTTGCGAATTTGCTCTGCTTTTTCTATACTTGAATCAGCAGAAAGTCCGGTCATTACAAGAACAAACTCCTCCCCTCCGTATCGGACAGCACGGAAATCGTTATTCTCTGCAAAAGAAGACAGAATCGACGCCACAGCCTGCAAACACGCGTCTCCTTGCCTATGACCATAACGATCATTGTACCGTTTGAAATGGTCAATATCCAAAAGAAAAACGGTCAGCGAGCCCATATATTGGCCGTATTTTTCCAATGGCAATTTTACGACTTCATTAAGATACCGACGATTCCCTAGAGCAGTCAGGGCGTCAGTCATAGACATTAAATCAAGATCTTTATTGACTGCTTCCAGCTGTTGGTTTTTATCGTCAATAATCATCTTATCGTAAGCATTTGTCAGACGGGTATAATATATGCGATATGCATAGATTATGGATAACAAGCAGATAAAAATACTATTTATCAATGTACTGAATATGTTCTCGCGCCCATAAGGAGTACTAAGTACCAAGCAGTCCGTAATAATACAGGTAAAAAGGAATATAATGCTTAAAATATGGGGTGGAATAACAAAAAAGACAGCCATAACAGGCAGAATGGAGCAATATATGACAATGCTCACATTGCCAAGCGCATCCAAATATGAAATACTTATGACCCACAGCGAAAGCAGTATGCAGAAAGCCACACTGATTCCGGTATGCATACGCCAGTTTTTTTCAGAACGCTTATGGATAGGAAGAAACACAAGGATAGATGCAGAAAGCGCCGCATAAGTGATCACATAGCGAATCCTGCGAAAGCTTAAAAAAATATTGCCGGGACGCAATGTAAAGATTATGATCATAATAATCTGGAGGAGTAGCATGGCAAAGGCAATTACTCGCTCTGACCGGTAATTTGAGGAAATGACGCCAAGTTCCAACCGCCCACGGTATGTTTCTTCATAAGGAAAGTGAGTGAGAAAATGCAATTTGTCCTTTAATTTATAAAATATTTTCATTGATAAAACTCCTCCGGATCTTAACAAACTGGATATCAACACCCCATTATAATATTAGGACCTGTCGGAAAATTTACCAAAACCAATGTGATAAAGTACAGCATGCCATCTTTCAAGCAGCGACGCCGCTCCCCCGACATAACAAAGCAAAATGCGTTTTATATTGTAGTCTTTACAGATAAACGCTAATATAACAATTGTATTTTATCACATACCAATCGAAAAAACAACAATTTTAAGTAAAAAAGTACAATTTACTAAAAAAGATTGTCGAAATTTTACAGCAAAAAAGTTAAATATTTAATTACATTGACTATGATACGGAGTAATTTCATACGAAAAGAGCCCATTAAGAATTCAAAAATATAACAGATTATTTTTTTGTTGCGGAGAAATCTAAAAAAAATTTATAAGTACATAAGAAACACAAGACAAAAGGCCATCATTATCTTGCAAACTTAATTTGTAATGAAACGTGTTGGGGTTTTCGGATAATCTGGCACGCAAATGTTGTAAATTAAATTTTCAAATACTATATTTTTCGAATCGGAATTATCTTATTCTATTTTTCACACTCTTTTCCGCAGTCTCGTTTTTTACTTGACAAGTTAACCGAGCCGATGGTTTTCGATTTTAAAAAAATAGGCGGATGGGTAAAACCTTCCGCCTATTTTAACGATGCATATAAACTATTTTAATTGCGCTTTTCTTTTTTTGCTAATTCAATAATTACATACGATATATTTTCCTTTAAATATATCGATAAATTTCTCTTTAATATCAGATATATCACGACACGTCATCGAAGACTTGTCAACAATCCAAACAAATCTCATTGATTGATATAAAAAGAAATATTCGCTCGTCTCATATACTTTGCACAATATTGCATAATCCATTTCAGTAATACTGGAATATCCTGAATCTGCGCCGAATGATTTTATGATAAGCTTATCGTCGGTAAAGCGATATTCATCTTCTATATCCGCCATTTTACCCATTGATTTATAGTTCTTTTTCGACGCAATAAAATACATGTGCAAAAACATTAAATCAACGACAACCATCGCTATAACATACCATTTAATAAGAACATATGAGTCAAATAATATTGATTCAAACAATATGGCGGCTCCAAGAATAAAGTAAATTACAAAATACATTATCATTCTCTTTTTGGGTTCGTTCTTTCCAAAAATATGCAAATGTACAAGCGCCGTAATAGTTTTTAAGTCTCTTTTGGATTTCGCATAAATATTCATAGCGTTTCCTCATAATTGATTTCTCAATATTTAGTGTTTTCACTCGAATTTTTCTATGTTTTCATTATATCTTTAACTGGATTTTTTGTCAATATTATATTTCTTTTGTAGATATTATTTCAAAATAAAACATATAAGAAAATCTAATATATTACGCAAATATTGAAAAAGCTCGTATTATGCTGTATAATGTATACAGTATAAAAATCGGTTCTCGGAGGTCAAGCGCTGAATGAATGAAAAAATACTTGTAGTCGACGACGAAAAAGAAATTGCAGACCTGATCGAAGTATATTTAAAAAACGACGGATATACCGTATATAAATTTTATAGAGGACTCGACGCGTTAAAATTCGTAAATGAAGAAGAAATTGATCTTGCAATATTGGACGTGATGCTTCCAGATATAGACGGTTTCCGCATTTGTCAAAAAATAAGAGAGAAATACTATTATCCAATTATAATGCTGACGGCAAAAATCGACGACGGAGACAAAATAATGGGACTTACAATTGGAGCAGACGATTACATAACAAAACCGTTTAATCCACTTGAGGTTATCGCTAGAGTTAAAACTCAGCTTCGAAGATATACGCGATATAACGCGACGACGATAAAAACCGTTCAAACTCCTAACGAACACGACATTAGAGGATTACTAATAAACAAAGACACGCATAAATGCACTCTATTTGGTAATGAACTAAAGCTGACTCCTATTGAATTTTCACTTTTGTGGTATTTATGCGAACATCAAGGCTCGGTCGTTGCATCGGAAGATTTATTTGAAGCCGTATGGGGAGAAAAATACCTTAACAATAATAACACGGTTATGGCTCATATAGGACGTCTTCGCGAAAAAATGAACGAACCTGCAAAAAAGCCAAAATTTATAAAAACAGTGTGGGGAGTTGGATATACCATTGAAAAATAAAAAAAGATATTCGCAAATATCGCAGCGAATATTCATTAGATATATATTATCTTTTTTGATTCTTTTTCTGATCCTTTTCGGAGGATTTTTTCTGGCGTGGTTCATCTGCTCGCGGTTCATATGGTATGAGTCAAATCCCGCTTATCATATGCTTAAAGCGCTACAATCTCTTTCTCCGTTTATAATAGCGCTGACCGTCGTAATCTGCTTCTTTATTTTTACATACAGAACAATAAGGCGTCCTCTTATTTATCTTGACGATGTAATTGACGCCGCAAAGAGTCTTTCCTCTCCGACAGATTCACCAATAACTCTTCCGGACGACCTCAGCGATATTCAAAATCAACTTAATCTAACCCGCGAACAAGCACTTAGAAATATTATCCTTGTAAAAGAAGCGGAATCAAGGAAGAACGATCTTATAATGTACTTGGCGCATGATCTTAAAACGCCCCTTTCATCCGTCATTGGATATCTTAATCTTCTTCGCGACGAAAAAGAAATATCTGAAGAGCTGAGACAAAAGTATATGTCCGTAGCTCTGGACAAAGCGGAACGTCTTGAGGAATTGATTAACGAATTTTTCGAAATTGCAAGATTCAATTTATCTAATATAACGTTGCAATACAGTAATATCAACCTTACTATGATGCTTGAACAGCTTGCATACGAATTTGCGCCGATGTTGAAAGATAAAAATCTTACATGCACTATAAACGTCGACAATAACTCAAATATTATGCTACGATGCGACGCTGACAAAATCGAACGCGTATTTGACAATCTTCTGAGAAACGCGGTAATCTATAGTTATAATAATTCCAACATAACGATTGAAGCAATAGAATATAATTACGCTGTCGTTATTACGTTTATAAATGAAGGAGATACTATTTCTCAGGAAAAACTCGGACGAATTTTCGAGCAATTTTATCGTCTTGATTCGTCAAGGGGAACGTCGTGCGGAGGCGCGGGACTTGGACTCGCTATAGCTAAACAAATCGTCGAACTTCATCACGGCGAAATCTCCGCCCACAGTAGAAACAATATTATTAAATTTTCAGTAACGCTGCCGATTTCGTAAGAAAATCGTAAGGATTTTCGGTGAAAAACGTATGCCTTTCTTGAGCGCGAACAAATAAAAAGCACTCTTAGTTTTGATACAATTAAAGTATCGAATTAAGGGTGTTTTTTTACTCGACACTCAATTTGCCTGTAAAGAAAGGAAAATTAAAATGAAGAAAAAAAGAATCGCCGTTCTCTTCGGAGGAAATTCCACAGAATATGAAATATCGCTAATGTCCGCGTACTCCGTTTTCGAAAACATAAATTACGATAAATACGACGTAATCCCTATTGGAATAACGAGAGAGGGAGATTGGTATCGATACGAAGGCGATATTAAACGAATTTTTGAAAATACATGGCATACTAAAAGCTGCGATCTCATTCCCGTATGCATATCGCAGAATCGTTCCGCAAAAGGTTTTATTGAACTTGACGGAGATCGATGCACATTCAAATCAGTAGATCTTGTCTTCCCTGTTCTCCATGGAAAAAACGGAGAAGACGGTTCCGTGCAAGGATTATTTGAACTTGCTGGAATACCGATCGTCGGCTGCGGAACTCTATCGTCCGCGATATGTATGGACAAAGAAAGATCGCACAGATTAGTTTCAATGGCTGGGATAGCGACGCCTAAATCAATTTCATTTAACGAAAGCGACTATGATACAATTGCCGATACTGTTGAAGATAAACTGTCGTTCCCTGTTTTCGTAAAACCTGTGCGGTCAGGGTCGTCGTTTGGAGTAACAAAGGTATATAAACGCGACGAACTGAACTCCGCTATCGACAGCGCTTTTTCTTACGACAACGAAATAATTATAGAAGAAAACGTAGAAGGATTCGAAGTAGGATGCGCCGTTCTCGGAAACGAAAAACTTACAATAGGTAGAGTAGACGAAATTGAGCTTTCAGGCGGTTTTTTCGACTATACTGAAAAATATACGCTTAAATCATCAAAAATATATATGCCCGCCCGTATCGATTCGGAAACAGAAAAGCTTATACAGGACTGCGCGGCTACTATATATAAAACGCTCGGTTGTTCAGGTTTTGCGCGCGTAGATATGTTTCTAACTCCGTCGGGGAAAATAGTATTTAACGAAGTAAATACTATACCGGGATTCACCTCGCACAGTCGTTATCCAAGCATGATGAAAGGCATAGGATTTTCATTTTCAGAAATGTTGGACAAACTGTTAGAGCTATATGATAAAAAAGAAGTCGTAAAAGCGGCGATTTACTAAAAAGGAAGGATATAATTTATGAAAAGCGCCATATTAAGTAAAAAGGATATTTATTGTGGAAATCTAATACTTGTAAATGAGAGATATTCTTTTAAGAACTTAACCAAAGAAAATTTTGTTCCGGCAGACTCAAGGACTCCTTCAATACTCATAAAAAAAGACGCTTCAAACATATTAGAACTTATTCTCGAAAAAATAGGAGCTAGAGGCAAAATTATTCCCGTTAGCGGATATCGTACGTTTGACGAACAAAACGATATCTTTGAAAATTCGCTTAAGGAAAACGGAGAAGACTTTACAAAAAAATATGTTGCTCTTCCGGGACATAGCGAACATCAGACCGGTTTAGCGATTGACCTTGGATTAAATAAAGAAAAAATAGACTTTATTCGTCCCGGATTTCCATCGGAAGGCATATGCGGAACGTTCCGAACCGCCGCTCCAGACTATGGTTTCATTCTTCGATATCCCGCAGGCAAAGAAAGGATAACGGGAATTTTCCATGAACCATGGCATTTTAGATATGTAGGAACTCCTCATTCAAAAATAATAGAAGAAAATGGAATGTCGCTTGAGGAATACATAAAATTTATAAAAAATTACAGCTTTGATAACAGATATGTTTTTTCTCATAATAATTCGAACGCTGAAATATATTATACTCCTGCAAGCGGAAATGAAACGGAAATTTTTTTGCCGGAAAAAGCAGTAACGCAAGTATCTGGAAATAATATAGACGGGTTTATTATAACAGTATGGAGAAATACGGCTAATGAATAAAGGAAGTTATGCGGGAATCGACATATTCAGATTTATCGCCGCTCTGATGATAATTGCAATACACACATCTCCCCTTTCATCATTTTCCGACGCCGGCAATTTTTTTCTAACTCGCGTTATATCTCGAATCGCAGTTCCTTTTTTTATGACGACAACCGGATTTTTTACTTTATCGCATTACGCAAAGGATACCCGATCAATTCAAAAGTTTATCAAAAACACATTCTTTATTTATGTCGCCGCTATGTTATTATATCTTCCCATAAACATATACAACGGCTATTTTAATAACAGAAACGTTTTGTCAAAAATCATTGAAGACATAACTATTAATGGAACGACGTATCATTTGTGGTATCTTCCGGCAGCTATTACGGGATGCGCTATCGGATGGTTTCTTCTCAGGAAATTTGGCGAATACGGCGCGCTCGTAATAAGCTTCGCTCTATATATTATCGGCCTTTTCGGCGATAGCTACTGGGGAGTTATCGAAAGAGTTCCTATGCTTAGAGGTATTTATTCAGCCATATTTGAAGTATCTCACTATACAAGAAACGGCTTTTTCTACGCCCCGCTATTCTTCGTTCTTGGCGGGTGTATAAACGAAGCGATACACCGAAAACGTCTAAAACTTTCTAAATTAAAACGAATATGCTGCGTTTTAATTTGCCTAACGCTTATGACTATTGAAGCGTTCGTATTAAAAAATTATAGGTTAATGCGTCACGACAGCATGTACATATTCCTTCCGCTGTGCATTTATTTTCTTTTTACAGCTATTGTCCAAGTTAAAGGGCGGCGAGTGAAAATGCTAAGAGACGCGTCTATGATTCTCTATATAATTCATCCTCTAATCATAGCTTTTATGAGACCTATCGCTAGATCGCTTCATATTGAAATAATAGTAAGCAACAGTTTATTATATTTTTTTATCGTATTATTAGCGTCGGCGCCGCTTGCCTTTATCTTTACATTTATACAGAAAAAAATAAAACCTAAAGCATATTCAAAAGAAACTGATCGAGCATGGATAGAAATCGATACAAACGCGCTGAGACATAATTTAAATTTCTTAAGATCCGTAGCGCCTTCAAAAAGCGAAATTATGGCGGTCGTCAAAGACGAAGCATACGGCCACGGTTCTTTTGAAGTAGCGATCAACTTGGAACGTTTAGGCGTAAAATCATTTGCAGTATCTACTATTGACGAAGGGATAAAGCTGAGAAAATACGGAATACGCGGAGAAATACTAATACTAGGATACTCAAGCGTCAATAGAGCCGATGAAATGCGAAAATATAATCTAATGCAAACTTTAATAGATATGGACTATGCGCTGTCTCTTGAGCGACAAGGAATACCAATAAAAACGCACATAAAGATTGATACAGGCATGCACCGACTTGGATTTTCGCATGAAGAAGCTGGGAAAATATCTTCGCTTTTTCTACTGAAAAATATAAAAATTTGCGGAATGTATACGCATCTATGCTGTTCAGACGGTTCGTCTCAGGAGGACAAGCTATTTACACAACTACAAATAGATCGTTTTTACAATCTTCTTGATCAGCTTAAAAAAATAGGCGCAAAAATTCCTAAAACGCACGTTCAAAGCAGTTATGGTTTGCTTAACTATCCGCAATTAAAATGCGATTATGTAAGAATAGGAATAGCCCTTTACGGCGTTCTCAGCGCTCCGAATAGCGATACTGTTATTAAAACTGATCTAAAGCCAGTATTATCGCTTAAGGGCAACGTTTCCCTGATACGCGATATATCCATCGGCGATAGCGTTGGATACGGCAGATGTTTTATCGCAGATAAAAACATGCGAATCGCCGTTATTTCAGTCGGATATGGGGATGGTTTTCCCAGATGTCTATCTGAAAAAAATATTTTTGCGTCTATAAACGGATACGACTGCCCAGTTATCGGAAGAATTTGTATGGATCAGCTAACTGTAGATATTACAGACGCTGAAAAAGTATCGGTTGGTGACGCTGCGACGCTTATTGGAAGTTCTCGATTTTCTTCTGATAAAGCGGCGAGAGCAGCCGAAACTATTACCAACGAATTGTTATGCGGAATGAGCGCAAGGTTACCCATAATAGAAAAATAGTATATCGCCAAGCTGTTGGTAACGCATTGTTACTTTATTAAAATATCTCTGCAAATTTATTGACAAATAGATTTATAAAATATATACTATTTACGACATAAATATTTGGTTGGAAAGGAGGATTAAAATGCGCTTTTGTAACAATTGCGGTACTCAGATAAGCGACGATACTATGTTTTGTCCAAGCTGTGGAGCGCGGCAAACCAACGCAAGTGAAGATTCTTCTAACGGACAAACAATAAGTAAATCTTTTCCCAAATTTTCAGATTGGGACGGCGGCGTACTTGAGACGGTTATAAACTCCATTATCGCGTCGATAATGATCGCTATTACTTGCGGTATAGCGACGCCTTGGGCAATTTGCTACATTTGGAATTTTGTAATCGGTCATGTAACAATTGATGGTAAACGGCTCAAATTCGACGGTAACGGAGGCGAGTTGTTCGGCCAATGGATAATTTGGTTTATACTTACCGTAATTACATGTGGAATTTATGGCTTCTGGGTAACTCCAAAACTTTATAAATGGATCGCAAGTCATACTCATTTTGCAAACTGAACATAAAAAGCGGCGCGATTAAGACGCGCCGCTTTTACATAAATAAAGTCAAAGGATAATTATATTTTGAAAAGAATAAACTCGGAGACGAAAGCGCGCCTGAAAAAGGTTTCCGCCAA
Source organism: uncultured Eubacteriales bacterium (assembly GCA_949747515.1). GTDB lineage: Bacteria > Bacillota > Clostridia > Oscillospirales > CAG-272 > RUG11130. The sequence goes on along the minus strand of CATKFO010000038.1, from coordinate 109,565 downwards.
AACAGTATATATTCTTGCAGTGGGAATTTTATATTATTTATTTGCGAGTATTACCGAAATTGGAATTCCATGTATAATAAAAAAAATAACGGGAAAATTCTGTCCCGGATGTGGAATAAGCAGAATGTTCATGGCTTTATTTAAAGGCGATTTACGCGCGGCCGCAAATTATAATCTTCTTGTGATTACTCTGTTGCTTCCCTCCTTATTTTTTGTGTCTCGAAATATTATTATATATATAAAAACAGGATCCCGCAACTTTGATATTCCAGAACAAATATTTGTAGTTATTGTTTTTATTATGATAATAGCGTTTTGGATAATGAGAAACACTGAAAGGTTTTCATGGTTAGCTCCATAGTCTGTTCTTTTAAATCATGTCGTTTTAAAAAGTATTATCCATCCCTTTGTCACGCCATATTTTCATAAAAGCAAAAGGACTTGCCGTATCAGAAAAAGGCAAGTCCTTCTTTACATATTTTTATTTAAGCATTTCCTGTCCGCCGGTAACTGGCAAAGCCTGACCTGTTTCGTACTTCTGTGAAATAATATAAAGAACCGCTTTGGCAACGTCTTCAACAAGACATCCTCTTCCTAATGGAACCTTGGATTCGTAAAAAGCTTTTACATCCGCAACCGTCTTTGCTCCCGGAACCTTTCCCGCGTTAAGGTATTGAACGAAAAGCCCTCTGTCGGGATCCGACCACAGCGGACCGTCAAGGAAGTTTCCAGGGCATATCGCGTTCACTTTAACGCCAAAAGGAGCAAGCTCAAGAGCAAACGACTGAGTAAGTCCCAAACCTCCGAATTTACTTCCAGCATACGCAAAGTTCTTATTTGATCCGGTAAGACCTGATTTAGAGTTTATCTCAATTATATCGGCCATATACTCAGGCGCCGCCGCTCTTTGAAGCTTCATTACCGCGGAGACATATTTGGCGCAAAGGAAATAAGCCGTGTAATTGACTGCGGTCACAAGCTCAAAATTTGATTTCGTCATTTCCTCAAGCGAACCTGCGCGAACTATACCCGCATTGTTTACGAATACGTCGATTCCTCCGAAAGCAAGAACCGTTTTCTTAACCATCTCGCACACGCTTGCTTCGTCGGATACGTTTACAGAAACGGCTATAGCGTCCGCTCCCGTATCCGCCGCTATAGCCGCGGCGGTTCTCTCAGCGCCTTCGTAATTCATATCGGCGATGACGACGGCCGCTCCTTCGCCTGCAAGATATCTTGCAATGCCTTCTCCAAATCCCTGTGCGCTTCCGGTAACCACGGCGATCTTTCCTGCGAGAGCTTTCTTCTCTCCAACGGCGAGACTTACGCTTGAACGGTACTTCTCAACTTCCCAGTTTACTATAAAATCGACAAGCTTCGGCACCATATGTTTAACTCCTCCGAAATTTTCAGCCAGAGTCGTTATCTTCATTGCGTCGCGCCATACAATCGCCGCAGTTTTTGCCTCTTTCATGCTCATGCCGAGCGCAAACATACCTACGCCTTTTACGAACACAATCTTTGGATTGTACCCATTTTTCTCAGCATAACGGTTAAACGCGTCTTTAAGTCCCTCTATACATCCGCATTCCGTGTAAAGAGGTTTCGCTTTACAATAAACAATATGATCGGGAGTGAGAGGATTAAGAAGAACTGAAAACATCTCGACAGATTCAGCGTATTTCATAATTTCAGCGTTAGTTTCAAAAATTGCTTTCGCGCCTCCGTCGGCGTCATACAACATACGAAGAACGGGCGCAATTTTAGCCGCTTCGTCTGTATTTGCCTCAACGTCTGAAAAATCGGGGCGAACTTTAATTTCACCATCAATTTTAGCCATAACGTCAGATACGAGAGAATCCATCTCAGCCACGCTATCGGCTGCAAAAAATACGCCGTGATTTTCAAGGAAAACAAGGTTAGCTGGGGAGCCGGTCGCAGTTTTATATTTTTCAAGTTCGCCGCGGCAAAGAGAAGCGAGAACATAACCAGGCTCGCTTTCCCCGATCCAAACAGCCTTTGGGAAAAGACGTTCTGCGGCGGTCTTACCTTCTTTGGAACAAGTCATAGCGTTAACCGCTGCCGGATGAACGTGAAGAACAAATCTTTGGTCAAAAAGATCGTGTAGGAGCGTTTCTACAGACGGACGCTTATTCTCCTCTCCTTTTATGCGCGCCGCCATCATATCAGCAAGAGCTTCCGCCTCTCTTTCGGCAGTATCGGAGGAATATTTTCTTTCCCAAATATTTGCAAGAGCGGATCTGTCCATTCTCACGAACTGCTCCTCGGTCATCTCGGCGAGAGAAGTTCCGCTTCCCTTCACGTAGAGAGTTTCTTTGTCCTTGAAAGATGTGTTTCCTCCTCCGGCAAGAACGAAGTTCTCGTTACCGCCGTATTTACGAGAAAGGCTGACGAGTTCTTTTAATCCTTCCATTTTATGATCTTCCTTTCAAAATATTATGTACTATCAGAAATTTATTCCGAATATCCGCCAAGGGCTGCAAAACGAGCTACCCTTTCTGGCAGAGACGGAAATTTTTTTACAGTATCGTCTGAAAACATAGATAGAGAAATATCTTTTGTTCCTTCATTCTCATGTCCGATAAGCGCGTACGTAGCGCGTCTCAAATGGCCGTATCTCGGGTCCCCAAGGGCGGGACAAATAAACGATTGTCTGGGAGAATTAATATCTTCTCCGCTTATCTGAAAAAGTCCATCCGCGTCGCATCTACGCATAATTTCGTCAAGCTGCTCTGAGGTATTTCTCGATGGCATATATGTGACCGCTGAAAATTTCATCTTTTTTAGAGTGTCGAATAGCGCGGGCAGATAATCGTCTTCAAACTTCTGAGCTTTTTTGTCTCCCGTCGGGCTTTCTCCCACGTCTCCAAGATAAGCGTATGCGGATATAGCGCCTAATTTTTTAGCAAGCGCCGTGAATTCGGAAATATGCATTAGCTCTTCATCTGCTGGAATATAGAATTTTTCCACCATATGTCCTTTAAGAACTCCGAGAATATCGTACTCATAAAACTCTTCCGGCGCATTCAGCAGCTTCTCTCTTGTTTTTCCAAGCGGAGAAGCCAGCTTTTCAATAAAATCGCACGCGTCTTCGCGGTTAGGATATGCCGAGGTAATTTTCTTTGTAAGAGCAAATAGAATATGTCTTTCAGTAATACTTCCGCCCTCTTTCGCCATCGATATAGGATAAACGTCGCGATCAAAGTCAAGGGAGATTCCATAAGGACTTACAAGAGCGGTTATAGAATCGCACATCTTACGGTTACGCTCATTTCTCTTGTTTCTAACGACTGACAACGCTTCCTCAGCCGCGTCGACGCTTTGATGAGGAATACCGTGCATAGCGAGATACGCGCAAGATTTTTGATCCGGATTATTTATTCTTCGTCCTTCCAAGTCGGTTCCTTTTACGCTAACGCGGCATTCAAAACCGCAAGTAACCGGCATTTCCATAATCTTTCCGGCTTCGATAAACTCTCGAATTCCTCCGACTGAGTCGTGATCCATAATACCCGCGGTGCCAAGTCCTGCCCGCCACGCATAAAAAACGGCCGAAGTAGGAGTATACGGAGAAAAAGAATAACAAGTATGTATATGATTATTAACCCACGTACCGTCTCCATCGCGAGCTATCTCGCCTGATTTTGCATATTTCGATAACTCCTTCAAGGCGGAAAGACGCTCGATAGCAGTAATATCGGTTCTATCAATTTGTTCGATCAGCTTTGCAATTTCCATTTTATCAATTCCTTTCAATATCCTAGCTGAATACGTTACTCTCTCTTTATGTAAATCAATTCATTCAGAATTTGTTTTTTCATAGATTCGACTTATTTAATAATGTTTAGTATCATTCCATTTCCTTGAGACTCGTTAGGTCTTTTTTTAAAGCCAAATCGTTCATAAAAGCATTCTTTACCTTTAGCCGACATAAGTCCAACCATAATACTGCAATTAATTAACGGTAGCTTATCAACGTAGGAAAGAAGATATTCCATAATCTTACTTCCGATTCCCCTATTTTGATAATAAGGATGTATCACAAGATCTTGAATGTAAAAAATTCTAGCTCCGTCTCCAATTATTCTCCCCATACCAATTATTTTACCATCCATTTCTACAGATATGGAATAAATAGTGTTTTTTAGAGCTATTTCTATTTGTTTTAAGTCGGGACATCCCCAACCTACCGATTCTGTTAAGCAGACAAATTCTTGAGCCGTTAGTTTATTTTCATAAATTAGCATTGTGTTATATCCATCAACTTAAAGTATTATTTTAATGCAGCTTAAATTTTATTTAAAATTACATTGTTCTCTCTGCTCAAGAATTTTGACCGGGCAAAGGCATCGGCTCCTTTCCATACATAAATTCGTATGCTTTTTTATATTCGTCAAGCTTTTTCAAAAGAATATTTTTATTTCTATTCTTTTTATATGCTCTAAGCATAATGTTTTTAGGAGTATCTTCCGGATCGATAAGCTCGGTGCAATCAGTTTCGTATCCAGCCGCTTCGAGACGCATAAGTCGAAGAGCGTCGGTAGCCGCCGTACACAGTTTTTGATTTAGTAGCGGACGAGAAGAAATAAAATTAAGAGAAGGACAGTCTATATTTTGTGACAATTCCCTATGACAGCAAGGAGTGGATAAAATCACATCCGCTCCAAGTCTAACGGCGGAATCAAGAACCGCGTCCGTCGCCGTATCGCATGCGTGAAGCGATATTACCATATCTATCGAAGAATCTGAAGTAAATTGGGAAACGTCTTCAGCTAAAAACTTCATACCTGAAAATCCAGCCGTCTCAGCGACGGAGGAGCAGTATTCAATCACGCTTTTCTTAAGATCGACGCAATACATAACAGTATCTATTTCAAGAATTTCAGAAAGCGTATGATACGCCGCAAAGCTAAGATAGCTTTTACCGCAGCATAAATCCGCGACATACAGAATTCCGTCATGATTAAGTCGAGAGCTTGCCTCAATTATGTATTCGCAAAAGCGGTTAATCTGACGAAATTTCGACTGCATACGGTCATGAACCCTGCCGTTTTTATCCGATATACCGAGCGCAAAAAGAAATCCTTCCTCTCCGGTAAGAACATGTTTCTTCTTTCTGTTATTATCGATATTTTCAGGCGCGTCTGTCTCTTCATTTATTTTGCCGTGAACGATGAGGGTTACTTTTCCATTTTTTGAGGTCATCAGAGAAGCTGAACCTCCGTCGTAAATAATATCGGCCTTTAAAAACTCCCGCTCGATTAGTTTTTCAACTACTGAATCGATGGCGTCAACGCGTATGTTTTCCTGAGTTACTCTTCCTTCGGAAAGAAATGATTCAAGCTGAACTACTATCTCGCCCGACATCTTTTTTAAAGTTCCGCGTATCTTTTTTCTTTCTCCTTTTATCTTTGGAGAATGAAACGTAAGGCTTTTTAGCGCTCCGCATTGCGACGCTTGCAAACAAATGTTGGAGAATTTCAGTATTTTTTCATTCATAATATCATTCGTCGCTTTTACGATCAGATTTGTCCGGAGCTTTATCTTTTACTTTAAATGTAAAACGCGATTCCTCATGGTTAATTATGCGTTTAATATTTTCACGGTGGGCGTAAATGCACAACGCCATAACGGCCATGGCGATTAAAACGGGAAGTCCGTTATAACCAACGCGATATAGAACGATAGGAAAAAGCGCTATACCTACGACAGAGCCAAGAGAAATAAACCTTGTTACCAATACGATTATAATGAACGCCGCCATGAGAATAAGAAAGACAAGCCAGTCTGTAAACAAAACCATAGCGCACGCGGTAACTATTCCCTTACCTCCTTTAAATTTATAAAAGCACGGGAATATATGTCCTACAATACAGCAAAGTCCGGCAATCATAGAACCAGTAAAGCCTAAAATCATTCTGCCTACTATGGCGGACAGCGCAGCTTTAAGGAAATCGCCTCCAAACGTCAGAGCAGCCATTTTTTTACCATACGTACGCATTACGTTAGTCGCCCCGGCATTTCCGCTTCCGTGAAGCCTAATATCGTCCCGATAAATATATTTTGAGATTAGTATCGATACGTTGATACTGCCAAGCAGGTAGGGAATAACGGCGCAAAGAAGCACGCCCAGGCCAAACAAAACAGCCATCAATCCGTCGCCTGGCTTTATACGGTTTATAAACTGAGTGAGCAGTCCCACATCCCACAATTCAGAAAAATTCATAGATATATTTAATCCTCTTTCTCGCCTTTTTGCCTTATTATCATTTTAATAGGAGTTCCCTTAAATCCGAATGTCTGCCGCAGACAATTTTCAATATATCTTTGATATGAAAAATGGAATAAATCCGCTCTATTGCAGAAAAGTACAAACGTAGGAGGAGCCGCCGAGCTTTGCGTCATATAGTATATCTTAAGCCGCCTTCCTTTATCAGACGGAGGCTGTACTCTCGCCACGGCGTCCGCGAGCACGTCGTTAAGCATACCGGTTGAAATTCTGGTCACCGATTGATTATAGACATAATTTATCTGCTCGAAAAGTTTTTCTACACGCTGTCCCGTTTTTGCGGAAATAAACATAAGCGGAGCGTACGTCATATAGCTCAGAGAATCATATACCCTTTTCGTATAACTATTAGTCGTAGCGTTGTCTTTTTCCACAGAATCCCATTTGTTAACGCATATTATACACGCTTTGCCTGCCTCATGAGCTATTCCGGCAATTTTTTCATCCTGCTCCGTGCATCCCTCCGCGGCGTCGATCATGATTATGCAGACGTCGGCGCGTTCCACAGCCATTTTAGCGCGGAGAACGCTGTATTTTTCTATACGGTCTTCCACCTTGCTTTGACGTCGGATACCGGCGGTGTCAATAAAGTTATACTTTCCATATTCGTTTTCGACGTACGTGTCAATAGCATCTCGGGTGGTTCCAGGAATGTTGGATACTATCAGTCTATCGTCGCCTAAAATACGGTTTACAAGCGAGGATTTTCCCGCGTTAGGTTTTCCTATAACGGCTACGCCTATAACGTCGTTATCTTCCTCGTCGCTGTCAAAGTCTGGAAGCACGTTCAGAACGGCGTCAAGCACGTCTCCGCTTCCGCTTCCATGAAGAGCCGACAACGGGATCGGTTCAGCTTCAAAACCAAGCGAATAGAATTCATAAAATTCAGAAGCTACGGTTCCGATTCTGTCAGATTTATTGATACACGGAATAACCGGCTTACCGCTTTTTTTCAGCATCAGACCTATGTCTTCGTCGTCGGCCGTCATACCGGTTCGAATATCGCATACAAACAATATAACGTCCGCGGTATCAATAGCGATTTGCGCCTGAGCTCGCATTTTCTGAAGTATAATATCGTCGGTTTTAGGTTCGATACCCCCTGTATCAATAACTATCAGTTTCTTATTTCTCCACTCGGTTTCTCCGTATATTCTATCGCGGGTAATACCCGGAGTGTCTTCGACGATAGCTCTTCGTTCTCCTATGAGCTTATTAAAAAGAGTGCTTTTTCCAACGTTCGGTCGCCCGACTATTGCTATTACCGGTTTTGCCATTAAAATGTTACCTTCCCTATTCTATTCCTAAAAGAGCCAGCAGAAATTCGCCGCCGTCATTTTCAGTAAAACGTATTTTCACCCCAAGTTTATTTGAAAGCGATTCCGGAGTCATACCGCACAAAAACAAATCGCCTTCCGCTCTCAGCATAGCTCTCGAAAGAAGAAGCTCGTCTCCAAGAGGTCGACCTGCAAGCGCTCTTTCAATATCTTCGCCTGTAAGAAGCCCCGTCACGTTTACTTCTCCTCCAAAAAACTCGTTTTTTATTTTGTATAAATGAACATTTAAATTTGGAACCGCGTCGCATAAATCATTTATTAGAGATTTTATACTCTCATACGAAGCTTCTCCCGTTGCAACTGAAACTTTGCGATTTATTTTCAATTCTTCATCGGTAAGATTTGAGAGCGTTAGTTTAAATTCATGAGAAAATAGAGAAAGCATTCCTACTCCGTTTTCAAGCTGACTGAATTCCTCCCAAAAGTCATAATCCGGTAGTTCAACTTTTCCCTTAACGTAAAACTCATCCGAAACATAAAATATTCGCTCTCCGTATTTTTTTACGCATCGGTCGCCGAAAGACGCGACCTGATTTATAACGTCTCTGCATTCGTCAGGCGTAAACGGCTCTAGGGGATAAAGACCTCTTCTATACCTCGTAAGACCTGCCGGAACGATAGAAACGCTGTCCATCGCAGGATAAAATTCGACGAGGTCGCGCATAGAACGTTCTAGCTCAGCGCCGTCGTTAACCCCCTTGCATAAAACGATTTGTCCGCGAAGCTTTACGCCAGCGTCGGCCAACACGCGTATGTACTCGAGGACTTCTCCGGCGCGCTTATTTTTCATCATTTTCACGCGTAGATCAGGGTTAGTAGTATGCACCGATATATTAACCGGAGAAATATGCATCTCTATTATACGATCGATATCGCTCTTTTTCAAATTAGTAAGGGTAATATAATTTCCGTGAAGAAACGATAAACGCGAGTCGTCGTCTTTAAAATATATACTTTCTCGCATTCCTTCAGGATTTTGATCAATAAAGCAAAAAATGCACCCGTTCTCACAACGATGCTTTTTATCCATGAGCGGCGTTTCAAATTCAAGTCCGATATCGTCGTAAATGTCCTTATCGATAGTAAAGGTTAAAAGTTCCGCGCCTCTGTGAACAAGAAGCTCGACGTGCTTGTCCGCTATATAAAAGCGGTAATCAAGCACGTCGACGATATCTCTGCCGTTTACGCGAATAAGAATATCTCCGGCGCGCACACCCGCGCGATGCGCTCGCGATCCATTTGCAACGCCGGTTACTTCTACCATATCAAAACGCTCCTCGTTTTATATTTGCCAAAATGCCCCGATTATTTATTTATTATACACCCAAACACCCAAAAAGGTCAAGGCAATAAATAAATTTATATGGCTTCAATCGATTACATTTTTTTTAGAAGAGCTTGCTGCTGTGCGGTAACAAGCCGATAATATATTCCCTTCTTCTCGATTAGCTCTCTGTGAGTTCCAAATTCCGCAAGTCTTCCATGGTCAAGCACTACGAGCTTATCAGCGTTTCGCAATGTTGAAAGTCTGTGGGCTATAGCGAACGTCGTCCGATTCTTAACCACCTTATTTATGGCGTCCTGTATTTGTTTTTCAGTTTCAGTATCGAGAGCGGCGGTCGCCTCGTCAAGAATAAGTATACGGGGATTATGTATAAGAGCGCGCGCAATCGCAATACGCTGCCGCTCTCCTCCCGAGAGCGAATATCCCTTCTCACCGACCATAGTATTATAACCTTCGGGAAGATCCATTATAAAGTCGTGAGCGTTCGCAAGCTTTGCGGCCGCAATTACATCGTCGTTTGTAGCGTTAGGAGCGGCGTATTTAATATTGTCTCTAATCGACCCCGAAAAAAGATGTGTTTCCTGAAGAACTACGCCCATTTGCGATCGAAGGGCGTTTTGAGATATATCCTTAACGTTTACATCGTCGATAAGTATTTCTCCGGACGCCACGTCGTACAAACGCATTATCAGATTTATAAGCGTTGTTTTTCCGCATCCTGAATGACCTACGATACCAATCATTTCCCCGCGTTTCACTTCAATACTTACATCCTCAAGCACCGGACTATAAGAATCGTATCCAAAAGTAACGTTTTTTATGCTGACGTCTCCTTCAATTCTTATGTCGATTGGAAGATCAATATCCGATACTTCTGGTTCTTCTTCAAGAATTTCAAATATTTTGCTGAGAGACGTTTTAAAACGCGATATTTGACGAGGAATTTGAGTGACCTGCATAAGCGGTTCATAAATGATATTTGAATAACTCGAAAAACGGTTGAGTTCTCCGACGCTCATTTTCTCGCCGAAAAGCATAAGGTTTCCATATAATAGTATCAGGTAGCTGCCAAAACGAATAGCGAATCCAACAAAGGGGAAAAACGTGTCGAATAGCTTTGCGTTCGATTCTTCCTGCTTCGCCTGAGCTCCGGTACACGATGTAAATTTGTCTACCGCTTTTTCCTCCTTGCCGTATGTTTTTACTACCCTTATACCGTAAAGAGTATCCTGAAGAACTTTATTAGTACGGCGTTCCGCATACCATTCCTTTGTATTCCTACGCGACATAACTTTTCTGAATAGATAAATTGCAAGAATCGCGATCGGAAGCGGGGCGAAAACAAATAAACACATGAGAGGGTCGAGAAAAAGCATTACTACAAGCGCAAGCACGAATGAGAATAGCTGAGCCACATATGTAGGAAGCTGAGAAGTGATGAAATTCTGCACAAGAGTTACGTCGTTGTTTATACGTCCCATTAAATCCCCGGCAGATTTCTGCTGTATAGACGACATAGATAAAGTCTGTATTTTCTCAAATAGAACTGAACGAAGCATTTTAGCGAATTTATTACTGGAATACGAAGCTATTCTAGTCTGAGCTACAGCCATTCCCCGCTGAAATATTTCGATCGTAACAATACATATTATGATAGTTACAAAATGCAGCAAGGTTTTTCTGTCGTTAATATTTACCGACGGATCCGTTATAAATTTATCGATGGCAATTTTCTGTACGGCTGGAAGCACAAATTTGAGTATCATTCCAAACATCGCCGTCAGAAGAGGAAACAACATCATAAGACGTAGACCTACAGTCATTCCCCAAAGCTTCTTATATATTTCCTTTCTATCCTGACAGAAAGGACAAAAATGCGTTCCGGAAATATACGGTCTGCCGCACTTCGAGCAAAACTTTTCCGGTTCGTTATTAACGACGCGCTTTTCTCGCGGATTCTCAGCCAGCTTGTTGCAAGCAGTGGCCACGACCGTATATCGCGGCATGTGGCGCGCGGTAATAAGTCTGCATATTAACGTAGTGGCACCGTCTACCTTCGCGTAAAATCCGCACGATCCGTAATGTATCTCCGTGGAAAAGTCGCTCATATGGGACAGCTCGTATTTCGCCGCAAGCCGTCCGTCAAGTATTTTATACAAGTATGTTCTTGTAATTACTATGTATCCGTCCGAGACAATTTTTCGTCCTTCTATATTAAACGGCAGGCAGTACATTATTTCTTCGCCGTCAGACGAAGATTCCCTAAAAATCGCCTCCGCTTTTCGCGGCAGGTCGTATAATAATTTCATATATAATCCTGTCCTTTCGCTGAAAATCCGGATAATTTAAAGATATATTTCGATCTTCTTATAGCTTGATTTATCAAGAGACAGAGGATTGGGAATAATGAAGCAGTTTCCGTCCATATCGGAAATAAGCACGCTTCCATTTTCGAGCCGTCTAAAATTAGAGTAAGGATTGCTTAGGACAAACTTCACTTTACCGGCGCTTGACTGAGCCTCAAAATATACGTATCCGAATTTTTCCTTAACAGAATAAATTTTTGTTAATTCCGGAGTAAAATAACGGCGGCTAAGTTCTTCCTCAATTAAATCTCGCTCGTCCTTTGAAAGAGATTTTATATCCCGTATCATTCCGATTTCGTCTCCATTGCCTCTGTGCTTTGCCGACGGTTCCCTTACTGAAATATATTCAAACGGATTAGAAATCGGAAAAGATCGCAGTACGACGACTCGTTCAAATTCTTCAATGGACCCGTCTTCCTTTTTCAGCTCTAATGATATGAGCCCTCCGCCAGATCTGAAAAAGCGAGAGTTATCAGACGTCAAAAGCACGCTTTCGCGCTTCTTGAATATGGCGTCGACTTCAGGATTTTCATCAACTTTAGTTTCTGCTACTTTATTGTTTGCCATTATGAAAACCATCCCTTTCTGTATTGGGTCAAAGCCCTTTCATAACCTGTTGCATCTGATCGTTTTGAAGCGTATAAAGATTATAATATACGCCTTTTTGGGCGAGAAGTTCTTCCGCGCTCCCCATCTCCGCAAGTTCCCCGTGCTCTATAGCCATTATGTAGTCGCAATTTTTAAGAGTAGACAGTCTATGAGCGATTGAAATAGTCGTTCTTCCCTCTATAAGTCGGTCTATCGCGTCGCTTATCTGCCGCTCAGTTTCATTATCCATGGCGGCCGTGGCTTCGTCGAGAATAAGTATCGACGGCGAAAGCAGAAGAGCTCTAGCGATGGATATTCGTTGCCTTTCCCCGCCGGACATGGAGCGGCTTCCGCTTCCTACCAAGGTTTCATACCCTTCCGGAAGCTTCATAATAAAGTCGTGAGCGTTCGCGGCCTTTGCGGCGGCGATTACTTCTTCCATGGTAGCGTCGGGTTTCGCATAACGTATATTATCGGCGACAGTCCCGCCGAAAATATATACTTCCTGAGATACTATGGCGATATTTTGTCTAAGACTTGAGTTCGATAACTCCTTGACGTTTACTCCGTCGATGAAAACCGCTCCGGATACTACGTCGTACATACGAGTGATCATATGAGCTATAGTAGATTTTCCAGATCCGGTATGACCTACTAAGCCAACATGATCCCCCGCGCGTATTTCAAAAGAAACGTTTTTCAAAATCGGTCTATTTGGCGAGTAATGAAAACAAACTTTATCAAACTTTATGTCTCCTCTAAAGCGTTCCTTTTTGACAGGCTCGGCAGATTCCATAATTTCCGGAACGGTGTCGAGCACCTCGAACATACGCTGCGCTGAATTTACTGTATCCGTAACCATATTTACAAAGTTGGAGAAAAACTCAAGCGGAGCAAATATCATTCCAAGATATCCGAGATAAGTAACAAGCTGGCCGTACGTCATGTCTCCGCCCATAACGGAAATACCTCCGAATCCCCAAATCGCCTGCGAGGTAATTCCGATAAGTAGGCTTACTATTGGGAAAATTAATATCTGAATCATATTTGTTTTCAGATTAGCTTTATATACTCTGTCGGCATAAGAAATAAACCTGCTTGTTTCCGCGTCTTCTTTAGCGAAGGCTTTAACGACTCTAGCTCCGCTTAAAACGTCTCCTAACATAGAATTCATAGAGGAAGACGCTCTCCATTGCCCGGAGTAAGAACGCCATAATTTCGGCAGCATATATTTAAACAATACTAATATCAATGGAACTGGAATAAATACTATAAGCGTAAGTCTCACATTTATAGAAAAAAGGAAAACGCCAATTCCAATAAATTTAAAAACGTTGAAGAAAAGATAAGTAATACCGTCGAGATAAAAGTCCTTAATTCTCACCGCGTCGTAATTCACACGGTTAAAAAGACGTCCGGAAGGATTTTTATTGAAATATGAAAGAGACAGTTTTGACATTGCCGTAAAAATATCGTCTCTCATTTTTTTTGTAATAACCGTAGATATTCTCGCCTTGCATCTGTTAGTAATTATGTCTACTAACACGTTAAATACTGCGAGAGCGATCACCATAGCGACGGCCGCGTACACAAATTCAGCCTTATGCAGGCGTCCTGTGACGCGCTGAGCGTTTTCCGATTCGTTTTTATTTTCGGTAACTATCAGCTTATATTTTACAGCGCCAGTTTCATCTGAAGCAACGTACTTTTCCGTATCCCTATCATAAATATATTTACCGTCGTCGCTTTCCGTATAGTAGTAATACTTCGGCGAAATAAGCGACTTAAGGAGAGTTCCCGTTTTGCCAAAAGACGAAATATTTTTTGTAAGATTAAGCGAATCTCCGTATTCGGAAATAATATTCTCGTCCATACGGTCAATAACCTGGTCGTATAAAAGCTGACCGGATACGACGGGAGTAGCGAGCATAATGCCTGCGGACATTATAAGACAAAACATCAACAGAACAATCTGGGCCTTAAACGGCTTAAAATATTCCAGTAAACGGCGCATCATTCCCTTTCGGTTGGCGCAATGGTTGCATATACGCCGATTCTGATCGTCGTAGACTCTTCCGCATTTTGGACATTTAGCATGAAATTGTTCGAATATGGGATCGTTTTCATCGACTACGTCTCCCCAAACGAAATGATCCCATATATGTACGAAAGCAAATAATCTTTGCTTGCATGCGTTAGTACAGTATCCAAGTATTTCTGTAACTCCGTTCTTTACCGCATTATCGCAAGTCTTCATATATTCCGATTCATTTTCCGCCAAAACAGGGACAGGCTCGTCTACCCTGAAGACGAGAAGAGCGTTCGACGTATTGTAATTGTCTATATATGGAGACACAAAGTGTTCCATATTATATTCGTCGTACAAACCGCGATTAACGTCTCCCCGGCAAATGAGGCGCCGCCTGCCGTCGATTACAAGCCAAGCGCTTCCGAAATTACCGTCAGTATTCAGATCAAGTCTGATAGCTGCAAGAATATCGGTTTCATTTACGCCGTGAGAAGAGAAAAATTCTAAATCTTTCTCCGACAAGAAATTTACAGGAAGCATGTGAACTCTCCTTTACAATATCAAACGAAATCATAGATCGTTTGTTTGGCTCGCGTTATTATATCATCATGATCGTTCAATTACAAGCGGTTGTATAAAATATTTGTATTTTTATCTATTATGCTCAATACATATAATATATCGCTCAAATCTTATGTCAAATTATCTATATTTATTAGATTAAACTTCACGTAAAAATAAAAGCCGCAGATTAAACTGCGGCACACTGTCATTCGGCGCGTCCATAAGGAGTTTTTTTCACTCGTCGTCAGACTTTATACTTGAAATATAGTAGGGAGTAGATTGATATACGAAATAGTTAAGCCAATTAGAATAGAGTAAATTGGCGCCCGACCTCCACGTGCAAATCGGTATTCTAGAGTCGTCGTTTCCCGGAAAATAATTTTTAGGCGCGGAAATATTAAGTCCTGCGTTTTTATCGCGCCAATACTCGTCCGATAAAGTATTCGCGTCGTATTCCGAGTGACCTGTTATAAAAATTTGCCTTCCTCCGTGATCAGAAATTGCATAAACTCCCGCCTCGTCGCTTTCAGCCAGTATTTTCAAGGATGAAACAGATTCGATATCTTCCCGTTTAACGGTAGTATGTCTGGAATGAGGGGCCCAAAAAACGTCGTCGAATCCCCTGAATAATATGGATCCCTTGTGAGTTACCGTGTGTGGAAAAACGCCGAACATTTTTTCCTCAAGGGGAATTTTTTCAATACCGTAATGGTAATATAGACCGGCTTGAGCTCCCCAGCATATGTGAAACGTACTGTGAACGTGAGACTTGCTCCACTCCATAATATCTCGAAGCTCGTTCCAGTAATCCACTTCTTCAAACGGCATCCGCTCTACTGGAGCGCCGGTAATAATCATTCCGTCGTAATAATCGTTTCTTATATCGTCGAAGCATTTATAAAACGCAAGCATGTGCTCGCGGGCCGTATGCTTTGGAGTTCTGCCGCTTACAGCTAAAAGTTCCATTTCAATTTGAAGAGGCGTGTTTCCAAGAAGTCTTGCAAGCTGAGTTTCAGTAGTGATTTTCGTCGGCATAAGGTTAAGAATAAGAATACGAAGAGGACGAATATCCTGTCTCGCGGCCCGTTCCATATCCATAACAAATATATTTTCTTTCTGAAGGGTTTTGACCGCGGGCAAATCGCTTGGAATCTTAATAGGCATATATATCCTCCATATAGAAATTCAATTATGTAAAATTGCGCCGTGCTATAAATCAGCATATTATAAAACGTATTTTATTATTATACGACTAAAAATATAATTTGTAAATGGATTTTACAAAATTTCAGATTCGTATTATATAACAAAATATATACGCCGATCAAAAGCGTTGCTCCTATGATTTTTGCAACTGATATCTTGAAAGACTATCGTAAATGTGATATCATTATTGTCGTTAGACAAAAGACCAGCTATAAAAAGACAAGAGGAGATTTCCTGCTATGAAAATTTCAACAAAGGGACGTTACGCTCTCAGAATGCTTCTTGATTTGGCTGAACATCAAAGCGAAGGTTTTGTAGCGCTTAAAGACGTGGCGGCTCGTCAACACATTTCTAAAAAATATTTGGAGCAAATCGTTCCTATTCTTAATAAATCAAATATTTTGAAAACCAACAGAGGCTTTCAAGGCGGATATCGACTTGCAAAATCGCCGGACAACTTCACGGTAGGCGAGATACTGCGCTTGACTGAAGGAGGCCTCTCTCCAGTCGCATGCCTCGAAGTAAATCCTAACGAATGCGTATATAGCTCCGAATGCCCGACTCTTCCCATATGGCAAGGATTGAGCCGCGTTATAAACGAATATCTTGACGGTATTACCCTGCAAGATATTCTCGACAGTAAAAAAGAACGAGGCAAATACGACTACATAATATAAAATTTTATATAAATTCGCAACATCGTTTAAGCCGAATAATCGTCACTAGTTTCTCATCCTTCTATTGTTTTTTCTACAAATAAAACGTCTCTCGCGGTGAGCTCAACCCACGACGGAGTAAATCCGCACTTTATAGCGTTGCGTACTGATTTCAAATTGCACCAAGCCGCGCAGTAAAACGGAACCTTTCCAATAGACAATATCTCAGCCGCCAATCTGCTTGTAAGAGCCGAAGCGATTCCGCGGCGTCTATAATCCGGCAGCACGTCTACTCCTATCTGATACATATTTTCACAATCCGCAGAGCATCCCGCAAGCCCTACCAGCCTGCCTCCGTCATAAGCTCCTACTCCAAGCACGTCGAGTTCTTTACGTTCAGCGCACAACGCGTTGCCCCATTCTTCGGTATAAAGCTCGGAAAAATCATTCGCGTAAAGCAATCGAGTTTCATATTCGCACGGCAGCAAGCGAAGCCTCTCGGTATCAGGCAAAAAATACTCCGCCATAAAGCAAACTTTGAGTCCGAATTTCTCAAGCGACTTGTCCAAAGCATGAATACCTGGGGTTTCAAAACAGCGCTCGACAGGGCGATCGTTTATATACTTTAGGACGACATTTGCGGTTCGTTCGCTTGTTTGAGCAACTATATTATTTCCATACGATACCATATGGCACTCAAAAGGCAAAGAAAGATATTTTCTTGCCTTTTCATTTTTTTTTGAATTTGTCACTATGTTATGAGTTGATATAAAATCTTCCTCGCGGCAGTTACAGTCGTATGAGGATTGACGCAGAGCAGTTCTTATTATATCTTTATCGTTCATCTTTAAATCTCTCATCAAAAATAATTTAATCAAAATTCTTCTGTTTTTTAAGGGCCTTCATACCTTTTTTCGCCTGCGAGTATTCGTCGCGATGCTTTATTCTATATCTCTTTCCATTATAAATAAAATTAGAGCCTGTTTGATGAAAGTCAAACGATACCCCATACCTCTCGCAATCATCATACAGTCGCTTAATCCAGTCAAAGTTGCAGGTCCGCGCGCCTTCATATGATTCGCCTCCAACGGACACCATATCGATTCCTCCCGCGGCAAGATAACCGCCTATATCCATATATTCAAGAATAGGCGAAACAAAAACATATTTGCGGCGAGCTTTAATACTTAATAAAATTGGAATTCTTTCGTCAGCTTTTTGCTGATTCTCACATGTGACGGCAATATATACGTTAGGATATCCGTCGCCCCAGTCGTATGGAATACACTCGTTAAAACGTTCTATTCTCTTTGTGCAAATTAAAAATCTTACGTCCTGTCTGCGCCTGATAATATCCCACGCTTCTTCTCTCCATGAATCAGCTTCATTTAAAAAGAAATCCGAAGTAAAACAAGTTGCAAGCTCGCAACCTGATCGTATTTTATAATTTCCATTTCTGTCTTTTTTCAAGGGTAAATTAAATCCGGTTTTAGATCTTGTTACGACGCCCGCGTCTTTTCCTCGCTTTTCGTCAAGATAAAACACATAACAATTAAGACATCCTGGACTGCATTTATGGCACCCATGCCACGGATTCCAAAGAGCTTTAGACATTGTGCGCCTCACTTTTTTATAATAATTTTATTAAATTTTATCATATTATTCGCAGGTTTGCAATAAAAAGATATAAAATATAATTGCGATACAAACAATATTATGATTTTAATAATTCAATGTTGATTTAAACAATTCATATTCATTTGTATTGACATATTTGCGGCCATATGCTAATATAAATTATACTTAATAACGAAAGGATATGTCAAAATGAAAAAACTTCTCTCGCTGATTCTATCTGGACTCATGCTGATCGGCATACTTATGTCCACAGCTGTCTCGACGGCTGCAAACGGTATGCCGTATACGGACGTCCCGTCGGGCAATTGGTATCACGAGCCTATCCTCTACGCTTATGAAAACAACCTCATGAACGGCATGACAGAAAATACGTTTGAGCCCGACACTTCGATGTCCCGCGCCATGTTCGTCACAGTACTCGGACGAATTCACGGCGCGGACAAAATAGAGAGTTCTACGTTTCCAGACGTTATAGCTAACTCATACTATTCCGGTTACGTCGGATGGAGCGTTGAAGCCGGTATTATAGGCGGATATCCCGAAGGAGATTTCAGGCCTGATAACTCCATATTGCGTTCCGAAGCTGCTAAGATAATCGTCTGCTACATAGACTACATTAAAATGACCGCTCTGTGGGACGCGGACGCGCCTTCAGTATTCGGCGATGCGGACGCCATTCCAGAATGGTCGAAAGATTTTGTCGAATCTCTCCGTTCTTCAGGCATCATTGCGGGAGATGATAACGGTAACTTTAATCCAAACGGCACGCTTACAAGAGCTGAAGCAGCTACAATTTTTATGCGTCTTCACAAGATGAAGGAATATCTCCGTATTGAAGACCCGATCGTCAGAGATTATAAGTCTGAAAACGGCGACTACTATTTGCTTGGGGCTTACGATATGTTTTATTCGGGCTCCGCTCTCACCACTTCTTATAATGGAACTAAGGTGACTTCAAACAACAATATGACTCTACTTACGGAAGATCAAAGCGGCCGTAAGCATAAATTCAAAGCTACTGTAGACGAAAATAATACTAAAGGGCTCGTTTCTCCTTCAAATCCTTCGGCAAGAGAAAACTATTTCGCCTTAGATATGAAAATCCTTAACGTTTCTCCGAACGAATATCCTGTCGTTCGAGTTGGATACGTTTCAGACGGAGATATTAAAATAGGTATATCCGCCGATTCGACAAATACTGTTACTCCAAAATCAGTGCAAAAAAATGATTTAAAATATGCCGTCGCCGATTTATCTGAATTTAAATGCTGGTCGGACGCTTCCAAAAAAGTAACGGTAACTTTTACGACGGAAGATAAAGAAATTTCTCTCGTATACGTCGCTTTCTTTAAGACACCCGCAGAGGCGGAAAATTTCAATTTCGACGGATACCTCGAAGATTTTAAATCGTATTCTGGCTCCGTAAGCAAGTTAAACCCTCTTGATTCAACCTCAGAAAAAAAATTTAACGATAGAGCCGACAATCTTCGCGATAGTATCGTAAACTGCAAAGACGATATTGATCCGTCTACAATCAAAGGCACGTGCTATTATATTTCTTCAATCCATGGCGACGACTCTAATAAGGGCACGTCTCCCGATCAAGCGTGGAAATCAATTCAAAAGCTATATCGATATAAAGCAAACAACACAGTAATTCAAGACGTTCCGGAACCGGGAGACGCCGTTTTCTTCGAACGTGGAAGCACGTTCTATCCAACTATAAAAACAAATATGTCCGGAGAATGGGTTCTGACTTGTGCGAAAGGCGTTACATACGCCGCATATGGCGAAGGAGACAAACCCGTTTTCAACAACGGCGTGGATCTTTCGTCCCCTTCAAATTGGGAAAAAACAGAGTATGGAGACAGCATATGGAAGTGCGCTCAAACATTTGTCAGCACATATAACGATATCGGAAATATGGTATTTGACGACGAACTTTGGGGCGTTCGCGTATTGACTTTAGGCGCTGAAATGGGCAAAGGAATTTATGCGGAAGATTGCGGTGTCGTAACAAACGGTCGTGATACATATTCCCTTTCCGGTCTTGAATTTGTTAATCCTGGCTCTATGACCGAAGATCTCATGTATTTCCAAAACTGGAACACCGGCGAGCTTTTCTTAGTCTGCAAAGACGGAAACCCAGGAAACGTATTCAAAAAAATAATCGCTTCAAAATGCGGAAGAGCGATTTCTGCCGGCAAAGACGTCGTCGTCGACAATCTTGCCATGCGTTACTCTGGAGCGCATGCAATAACCTTCGGCGATAATTCTAAAATCACCAACTGCGACATACGCTGGATAGGCGGAGGCCTCCAGGGAGACGGATACAATAGCCTAGTTCGTTTCGGAAACGCGATGGAAGAATACGGCAGCACCGAAAATATACTTATAGAACGCAACTATGTCGATCAGGTATACGATGCTGGACTTACCGTTCAGACAACCGGCGGAGTTATGAAAAACGTAACTTTCCGTGAAAATCTTATCGAGCGCTCAAATATGTCGATAGAAATCTTCAACAGCAATACGGTTGAAGACCCGGAAAATATTAACATATTTGTAACCGGAAACATTATTAGGTACGCAGGATACGGAATTGGTAATATGACGCCTCAGCATGAACGCAAGGGAACGTTTATGATGGGATTCCAAGGAGGAAAAACAACTGTAAAATGCACTAACTATGTTTTTGAAGAAAATCTCTGTCTATATACTGCTTATTGTTCTGCTTTCGACGTAGATTTTGCTTTAGGTTCTCATTCAAACGACGGACTGATTCTCAGAAACAATACATATATAGTAAACGGAGATGTTGGGTATCATCTCGTAGCAGACGAAAATCTGCTTACTGAAAACTCCGGAAATAGATGCTATTATCCTTACACTGAGCAGTATCTTACATACTTATCAGAATCGGGAATCGACACTGGTTCAGAATTTTATGCTTATTCAGGCTTCCGATTTGTCGGAGAATCGGACGGAGCTTATCGATTCCCGGAAATTGATTAAAATATAGTAAAGCGAAATATAGAGCCGTACCATAAAAAACTGTACGGCTCTTTTTCTTTTTATTCATTTATCTTGCGTTCTGCAATTTCACGTCTTTTTTTTCGCCTCACGCGATTTATATGCCTTTCGAAATCTCCGTTTTCAATCAATTCTGCTAAAACAAGCTGCATATACGTAGGTACTGCGCACGAATAAAATCCAACTCTTTCCTTAAAATCTTTAATTAACCGCTTAGGCAGCGCCATATATCCTACTCTAAACGACGGAGATATCGTCCTGGAAAACGTATTCATATAAATAACATTTTCTTTTTCAGTTTGAGAAAACAGAGTATCCTCCGGTTTTTTTGAAACGGAAAATTCTGATTCGAAATCATCCTCTACAATAAACCTGTTTCCCGTATCCGCCCATCTTATATATTCGTGTCTTTTAGACGCGGAAGCAGTTACTCCGCTGGGAAAGCTACGATACGGTGAAATATGTAAAACATTAGCGTTAGATTTACGAAGAGCGGAACTATCGATTCCGTCGCATCCTAACGGAAGCATTTCAAGTCTTGCGTCGGCCGCGCGATATATTTGCTCTATCTTTTTATATGACGGAGACTCAATCGCATAAAGTCGTTCCCTCCCGAAAAGTTCTACAATAAGCCCGTAAAGATACTCGGATCCTGAACCGATAATTATCTGCTCAGGATCAGTAATAATACCTCGACTTCTCCGTAAATAACGGCATATAGCGCCTTTTATCTCTTCCCTTCCCGTTCCGGGAGATTTATCCATAATCATTTTTCCAAAGTCGCTGATTACTCCGCGCATTGTTTTTGCGAGTACTGAGAAAGGAAATTCAGGCGAATAATTCGTACTGTTTTCCATAACGGGAAAATGATACGCCTTTTGAGATGAGGAAGAAGCAAATCCGTCGCCCCTAAGAAATATGACGAAATATCCGCTTCGTTCTTTTGATTCCACGTACCCTTCGTCACAGAGAAGCGCATATGCATGTTCTACAGTAACCGTGCTGACTCCTGTTTCATCCGCAATAAGTCTTTTGGACGGCAATTTACCTTTATATGGATATACTTCCTTCACTATGTCGTCGCGAATCTGATTGTAAAGCTGCAAATATGCCGGCATACTGTTGTTTTTTTCTATCACGTATTTCATCTGACTATATAATTTTCTCCTGTTTTGATCATTTTTATATAACCAAGCTTATTATATAATACTTTTAGCAAATATGCAAGGAGAAAAATACAGTGTCGCACAATAAACAGAAAAAAATTGCGGTAATAAACGATTTCTGCGGCTTCGGACGATGTTCTCTATCCGTTTCGCTGCCTATTATATCCGCTATGAAAATACAATGCTGTCCGCTGCCTACCGCGATATTTTCAAATCATACGGGATATGACAGCTTTTATCGCGCCGATTTTACCCAGCACATGGAAGCGTACTCTGAAGAATGGTATAAACTTGGTTTAACATTCAACGGTATACTTACAGGTTTTCTCGGTTCCGCCGAACAAATCGACATTGTAAAACATTTTTTCGAGAAATTCAAAACGAGCGGAGTCGTAACGATCGTCGACCCGGTAATGGGGGACTACGGAAAATTATACGGATCGTACCCGATTCAACTTGCAGAAAGAATGCGTTCTCTCGTGCCATACGCAGATATTTTAACTCCAAATCTTACCGAGGCGTGTATCCTTACCGAAACTGAATACACTGAAACAATTGACGATTCGGCCCTGGAGATGATATGCAAAAGGCTTAGCGATATGGGGTCAAAATATATAGTTATTTCCGGAATTGAGCGAGACGACAGCCTTGTAAATTTCGTATATGAATACGGAAAAAAACCTATTAAAATAATCGAGAGGAAAATTGGACCTTGTCGGTCTGGGACGGGCGACGTTTTTTCTTCGATAATCGCCGCGGAAGCGGTAAAAGGAGAAAATTTCAGCGATTCTGTTCAGCGGGCTTCGTCTTTTATCGCCAAAGCGTTACGTTGCACAATTGAAATGAATATCCCAAAGACAGACGGAATTTGCTTTGAGGAATTGCTTACCGAAATATAATTTATATACAAGGAGTAGAACCATGAAATCTAAAAAATTACGTTTGATGTGCATAGCAGGCGTATTCACCGCTATTGTATTTGTATTCACAGCATATCTGCACGTGCCAAGCGGCGCCGGATATACTCATGTCGGAGACGGATTTATTTATCTTGCGGCATGCATGCTTCCTCGACCATATGCTATTTTCGTAGGGGCGGGAGGAGCTATGCTCTCGGACTTACTTACCGGGTACGCTATGTGGGCGCCTGGGTCCGTTATAATAAAGACTGCGGCCGTACTGTTTTTTTCATTCAGATCTAATAAAATTATAAACGCAAGAAACATGATAGCCCTAATCCCAGCTTCCATTCTATGCATAGGTGGATATTATCTTTATCATTCAATTATAACTCTTAATCTAATATCTCCGATGGCAGATATCCCAGGATACGTAACTCAATCAGTTTTAAGCGGGGCGGTATTTATTTTTATCGGAGCGGCGTTTGATAAGCTGAAAATGAAAGAACGTATGGGATTAGAGGGAGATATATAATGACGACGATAACATATCTGGTAAAAAAAGGTATATACGTTAATATGACTAATCGCTGTCCGTGTTCATGCACGTTTTGCCTAAGACATAACGGGGAGGGCGTTTTTGGATCCAATTCTCTTTGGCTTGATCACGAACCGTCAATAGAGGAAGTATTAAACAGCATAGATTCTTGGAATCTGGAAGAATATGAAGAAGTAGTATTCTGCGGATACGGAGAACCTACTGAAAGACTTGACGATCTTCTGAAAGTCGCCGAACATATTAAAGAAAAAAGTAATATAAAAATAAGAATCAATACGAACGGGCTGTCAGATCTTATCAACGGTAAAAAAACCGCTCCAATGCTAAAAGGGATTGTCGATACTGTGTCAATAAGCCTTAACGCGACTAACAAAGAAGACTACTTAAATATTGTGCGTCCAAAATTCGGCATAGATTCATACGACGCGATGCTTAAGTTTACAAAAGAATGCGTGAATTATGTGCCGAACGTTGTTATGACGGTAGTCGACAAAGTAACGTCGCCTGAAGAGCAGAAACGGTGCCGCAAAATATGCGAATCAGTCGGCGCTAAATTACGAGTTCGGCCGTTTGAATCTTAAAAGCGCTCGATCAAATTTTTACAATAAAGGCTTGCTGATACGTCAAACAACGTTTTAAGTAAGCCTTTTTCGTTATAAAAATTTATTTTTATCTTGAATATTTGGTATAATCGCGGGAATAATTGATATATCAGCATCGTTTTTAAGAGAGGACTGCAAAATGAAATTTTTACTTAACTTGTCGGTGTCAATTATTATAGCGTCGACGCTGCTTTCCATCCTTCCCGTGCGCGGAGAAGAAAAGATATACGATGAAGTTATAAGACTTCATGTAATAGCGGCGTCGGACGGCGAAGAAGATCAACGTTTAAAACTATGCGTCAGAGACGCCGTCCTTAATGTAATCGAGGAAGAAGCAGGCTCGGCGGACTCGTATGAAGAATGTTATTCAATAATAGAAGGTATGGAAGACAAGATTATTTCAGCTGCGACGGAAGCTCTACAAAATGAAGACTGCGACGATTCAGTACGTATAGAATTTACCCCTGAAAGCTATCCCGTGCGCGAATACGACGGATATACGCTGCCTGCGGGCAAGTATCAATCTCTTCGCGTCGTTATAGGTAATGGCGACGGTCATAATTGGTGGTGCGTTCTATTCCCTTCAGTTTGCCGTTCTAAGGCGGAAACGGTAAAAGAAGATTATCTTGCCGCCGGTTTCTCATCTTCTCAATACGAACTTATAAAAGGAGACAACGGCGGAAAATATAAGGTCAGATTTAAAATACTAGAAATTATATCAGGAGTTATTGGATTCGATTACTGAGAATAATATTTACATTAATTCAAAGTATAAAAATAGCGTTAAAGGTCGCCTGGATAAATTTTTTAAAATAATTTTATATATGAGTTGACAAAACAGGAATTATGTGCTATAATAAATAAGCCCTCTGAGGAAGCCCCATTAGCTCAGCTGGTAGAGCACATGACTTTTAATCATGGTGTCCGGAGTTCGATTCTCCGATGGAGCAGATAAATCCTTGCTTTTTATAAAGCGAGGATTTTTTCATTGTCAATGGATAGATACCTCCAGATGAGCAGTAGCTTGACTATAAATCAAGATCATAAAACCACTCGTTTTCATTCTCTCCTGTAACGACAAATCCCAACCTTTCATGCATTTTTTTCGACGGTATATTCCATTTATAGACTGTAGAGCCTGTAACCTTTTTATAGCCTAAAATTTTTAATCTGCATATCACTGCTCTCATAACCTCAGTTCCAAGTCCTATTCCACGGTATTTTGCGTCCCATATAGAAATAGGCGGATTTTCCGCTTTTATTGTAACGTCGCCTACGCTTATGAATCTGCCGTTGTATTCCACTTCGATAAAATATAATTCGCCTGCCTTATCCAAATACTCGCACATTCCTTTAACGTAGTTTAAATCCGGTTTTTTATCGTCGTCGAATATTCCCTCGGAATTTTGATATACGTAAGGATCCTGATATCCTTTCAAAAGTTTTTCGTATTTTCCATCGTATTTTCTGAGCCGAGTTGATTTACCAACAGTTATTACCTCGGGTTGTTCAATATTTTTCAGCGGCATACAAAACCTCCTAAATAAGAAAACGCCAGCGACCGTCCTTTTAACGATCGTAAGCGTTTTTTCTATTCCCGCCCTGCGGGATTCGAACCCACGACCATCGGAATCGGAATCCGGTACTCTATCCAGCTGAGCTAAGGGCGGTCATGCTTACTATGTAATTTATGTAGTATAATATAAATCAAAATATGATCCAAGATTTTTTTGAAAATCCGCAACATCTCAGTCACAAAATCCGTAGGAAACGGCGAAGTCGCAAATACACACTAAAATTTTCTGCCACTATCAATACCATAAAGCAAAAATGTTTGCTTGCAAGGACGTTTTTGAAGCCGTCAATTATACGTCCTCGCCCCGCGAGGGAGCGGCGGAGCCGCAAAAAATTACGCAGTAATGTTTTCTTCGTTTTATTATACCACATTTTTGTTTTTTTGTAAACTGGTTTTATAAGAATAATTTTATTAAAAATCCGTGACCCAGTAATGCGAAGACTAAACCGTAATCCCTATTTTAGCTCTAAATAATTTCACCTTATCGTTTTATAAACAAGCGGAGATTTTGCCAGAGACGTTTGACGTCCGATTATTGTAACCGCAGAAAGGTATTCCTTGACCGCGTCGTTCACAGCGTCATGTTTATTCGTATGAAGAACGGCTATAATCTCTCCCTCACGTACGAAGTCCCCCGTTTTCTTTTTCATCATAATCCCCGCGCTATAATCTATAGGATCGTCTTTAAGCAATCTTCCGGCTCCTAGCATTACGCTTATGAAACCTATCTTTTGAGCGTCGAGAGAGACTATATACCCCGTTTTTTCAGCATAAACGTTAACCTTAATAGAAGATTCAGGGAACAGGCTCGAATCGACAATATACGATACGTCTCCGCCCTGAACAGCGATCCATTCTTTCATTTTTTCATACGCCTTACCCGAATCTATGGCTTCGGAAACCAGCGCTCTCGATTCTTCATATGAAATATTTTTTACAAGAGCAATCATTTCCGATGCGAGAACAATGCAAATCTCGCGTAAATCACCGTATGATTCCCCCCGCAGAACATCTATAGCCTCTTTAACTTCAAGTGAATTACCGATAGCGTATCCTAGGGGAGAATTCATATCCGTTATAACCGCCGACATTCTGCGCCCGCAATTTCTGCCGATACGAACCATATTGGACGCAAGAATTTCAGCCTCCTCAGGCGTATGCATAAAAGCTCCCCTACCAAATTTTACGTCAAGGACAATCGACTTGGCTCCGGCGGCAAGTTTTTTGCTCATTATACTGGATGAGATAAGAGGAATAGATTCAACTGTCGCCGTAACGTCTCTAAGGGCGTAAAGCTTTTTATCAGCAGGCGCAAAGTTACCGCTTTGTCCGACAATAGCCATACCTAACTCGTTAACCTGAGCAAAAAAATCAGCCGTGGATAGGGCTATTTTGTATCCTGGTATAGATTCCAGCTTATCAACGGTTCCTCCGGTATGCCCAAGCCCCCTGCCGGACATTTTCGCAACTTTACAGCCGAGAGAGGCTACGATAGGAGCGACTATAAGGGACGTTTTGTCCCCAACTCCACCGGTTGAATGTTTATCTACTGATAATTCTCCAAAAACAGACATATCAGCTTTCTCTCCGGAATTAGCCATCGACATAGTGAGAGCCGTCGTTTCCTTTTCAGTCATCCCGTTTATGCAGATCGCCATGATTAAAGCTGCCGCTTGATAATCCGATACGGCTCCGCTCATATATCCGTCTATAAAAAATTGTATTTCTTCATTTGTCAGTTCTACGCCACGTCTCTTTTTATCAATTACATCGTAAATTCTCAAACTTACGCCTCCCTTTTGAATTCAAGATCTTGCCGTTATTTTATCTTTAATTATTTATTAAGGTTTTGGGAAGTGAAGGCCTCCGGTAACAATTCCGATAAAGTGTACTTATCAAACGAATTTTTAGAAGACATAACAAGTATAACAAACGACGGCGAGCAAAATTCCGCCATAACCTGACGACATACTCCGCACGGGGGAAACGCTTTCGATATCACACCGTCTTTTCCACCGCAGATCGCTATCATAGAAAAGTCGCGCTCGC
Organism: uncultured Eubacteriales bacterium; assembly: GCA_949747515.1. Classification (GTDB taxonomy): domain Bacteria; phylum Bacillota; class Clostridia; order Oscillospirales; family CAG-272; genus RUG11130. The sequence goes on along the minus strand of CATKFO010000038.1, from coordinate 81,702 downwards.
CATCGCTAACAGCTTTAAAAAAAGCTGTTCGTTCAGCGCAAATCGTCGGAGTATACGACGCGTTTTCAATATTACAGCCGGTATATACTTTTCCCGACGCAGTTGCAAGCGCGGCTCCGACATTGAAACCGGAATACGGCGAGTATGCCTTGTCCATGGCTTTCATCGCAGCAGCGCAAAGCTTTTTTTCCTCAAAGGACATCCTTATAACCTTGCCTTTCTATGTATTTTATTCTAATTTTTTATGTAGTTTATTTCCTAAACCTCAAGCCGGAAAATAAAATTTACTCTTCTCACGAAAAACAATTTGCTCTGAACAAATCCGACATGTTTTAGCCGATAACATTATTTGCGGAAACGTTTTCATTAGATATCCTGATAATAATTTTGAAAGACTGTTTTGTCTACCATAGTATTTGCCAAGCTTAGAATATTAAATGTTGATAACAGCGTCGAGACATAGTTTAAGCGCTATTTCAAAAGAGTCTTTGCCCCAATTTCTTTCATCATATTTCTCAGGGTCGGCCAAAGTATCGGCGGTAAACAAAATACATCCCCATATCGCGTGACGAAGTGAAGCGCAGGCGGCAAGAGCCGCGCACTCCATTTCTACCGTCTCGCATCCCTCTTGTTTCCTGTATGCGACCTTTTCTCTGGTTTCACGATAAAATCCGTCTGTTGTCCAAGTAACTACTTCTTGATATTTCATACCATATTCAACGATTGTTTTTTCGATGGCTTTCAACGCGGCAGAGTTTATATCGATGAAGCGAGAAGGCTTAACATAATGATAAGACGCGCCTTCGTCCCGCAAAGCTTTATATGGAATAAGAAATGTGTTTTCAGGAAAATCGCTTAGCGCTCCGCATGATCCTCCCGTGATAATCTCTTTAGCGCCGCTCCTACAGGCGCCTGACACAAGCAGACGTCTTCTCCCTTATGATTGACGACATAAATGGGATAATCTTTTGTAGCGGACTCAAATTTACCTATCTGAATTGCTCCGCATTTTCGGGCATAATAGTCTATATGCTCTCCTAAAAAGGCAAACACAGCTTTCCGCGGAAGTTTTATATTTAAATTTTCATGAGTCGGCATAATAATCGAGTTTACATCGTCGTCATATTCCAAAATAGGTATTTCATTTTTTATGATACTCACAGGCGCTATTCTCCATAATATTATAGATAATTTATCTTCGTCTTATACTAAGCGTTTGCTTATCGCAACTTTGCCGCAGTATTCAGAGCTATCTCCATCATCTGCGTAAAGGAGCGTTCGCGTTCTGAAGAATCAGTCGCCTCTCCCGTCGCAATATTGTCTGATACGGTGCACATAGCCAAAGCCCGCTTACCTGCTCTCGCCGCGTTCATGTAAAGCGCAGCCGCTTCCATTTCAACGGCGAGAATCCCCAACTTACGCCAAGCTTCGTTGGACGAGACGTCGTCGCAATAAAAAGTATCGGACGAAAGCAAATTGCCTACGTGATATTGAACGCCAAAACTCTTAGCTTCTTCAACAGCGGTAGTGAGTAAATCGTAATCGCATATTGGGGCAAAAGAGCCTGAAAGACAAAATTGCGAAGCGTAATTTGAATTGTAGCACGCGCCCATACCAAAAATAATATCGCGTATTTTTACAGACTCGTCGAGCGCTCCCGCAGAACCGATACGGATAATATTTTCAACTCCAAAATAATTATAAAGCTCATACGAATATATGCCTATAGAAGGCATCCCCATACCGCTCGCCATTACTGAAATTTTATTGCCCTTATATTCTCCGGTATATCCATGTATGCCCCTTACGTTGTTAACTAATAATGCGTTTACGAGAAATGTTTCCGCAATAAATTTTGCGCGAAGAGGATCGCCGGGCATGAGAACCGTTTTGGCAAAATCCTTTGGATAAGCGTTTATATGCGGCGTCGGAAATTTATTTTTCATTTTATTTGTCCCCTTTATCTTTAAGTATTTTTATAATGCGGCTGGTTCCAAGCCTATCGGCGCCAAGCCTTATAAAATCCTCCGCGTCCGGTATAGACGAAATTCCTCCCGCCGCCTTTATCTTCACATGAGATTTTATATTCGCCGCCATAAGAGCCACGTCTTCTCTCGTTGCTCCTCCGCTTGAAAAACCTGTGGAAGTTTTGATGTAATCTGCCCCAGACTCTGAAACGATTTCGCACATCTTTATCTTTTCTTCTTCCGTGAGCAAACAAGTTTCTATTATTACTTTAAGTATTTTTTCTCCGCAAGCCTTCTTTACGTCTCGAATTTCGTCAAGTATCTCGTCATATAATCCGTCCCTGAGGCTGCCGATATTTATTACCATATCTATTTCGTCCGCGCCGTTTTTTACAGCGTCTTCCGCCTCAAAAACTTTGGACGCTTTAGTTGAATAGCCGTTTGGAAATCCAATAACAGTGCAAATAGACAGGTTGTCGCCCACGTATTCCTTGCTCCTTTTTACGTACGAAGGAGGTATGCACGCAGACGCCGCTCCGTACCGAATTCCTTCGTCGCATATAACTCGTATATCTTCCCACGTCGCTGTCTGCGACAACATCGTATGATCAATTTTCGACGTAATATCTTTTATATCCATAATAGAATCCCATCCTGTTTACAATTTTTACAACTATATTTTATCATATGCTATACGCAAATTCAATAAAATTTTATATTTTAGCTTGAATAAATCGATTTTCCTTCTTAAGTTATTCTCATTGTTAAATACCTTCAATTTTGCATAATAAAAAATAAAAATAGCGCTGTAATTTGTTGAAACAATCTCTTGCTTTTTTGCAAGTTTTGTTCTATTATAGACAGTATGGTTTTTGGCGATCTTTTATTTCGCTTTTTTACCTTTACGCGTTTTTCCCTCACAATCAAGATCGAAAAAACAAGCGCTAATAAATATTATTTGCCGCTTTCAGGCGGCGGATCGGAGATTATTTATGAAAGGCATGATGGTTGAATGAAGAACAAAAATTCAATAGTAACGGCAATTATAATATGCTTGATAGTTCTATCGTTGATCGGAGTTTTTTTAATACCCGGTAAACAACATGGAGAAGCAATCGGGGATGCGATTCGAGACGCGGTTCTTCATGAAGAAAATAAAATCTCGCTTTTCGGGATTCTCGAAGTAAATCCTGCTGTAATATCTGCTTTTACCGTAACAGGAACGCTCCTTATATTCGCCGCGGCGATAAGGATATTTATAATTCCTCGTTTTAAACGCGTACCGGGAAGATTCCAGCTTTTGCTTGAAAAACTCGTATCTTTTTTCGACGATCTTGCAAAAACAAATTCTCCTCACAGAAACGGATTTCTCAGCGTTTATATATTTTCCGCAGGCTGTTATATTTTTGTAAGCACTATTTTCGAGCTGTTGGGATTACAAGCGATAACAACCGGAAATGCTCCGATCGCCCTCCCCGCTCCTCTTTCGGATATAAACGCGGCTATAGCCATGGGCTGTCAGTCTTACCTCGTTATATTATCCGGCGGAATTATGACTAATAAAATAAAGGGCGTAGGATTAACATTGAAAGAATTTTCGCTACCAATCTCCATGAGCTTTCGTCTCTTCGGCGCTCTTCTCAGCGGACTTTTAGTTACCGAACTCGTATATTATACGATATATCTCAGCTTCATTCTTCCAGTGGTAGTAGCGGTGCTGTTTACTCTTATTCACGCGCTTATACAAACTTACGTGCTTACTCTTCTAACGTCAATTTTTTATGGAGAAGTTTCTCATCCTAAAGAAAATAAAAAAAGAAGTAAAAATAAATCTTCAAATACGGCGAAAAGGGCCGAAGCCTAATAAATACGTATAACTTAAGCATTATAAATTTGATAAACAGAAAGAGGAATCCATTATGAAAAAGTTAACTTCTATTATTCTCGTACTTATTATGACAGTTACCCTGACGATAACGGCCGTTGTGCCCGCAGGCGCTGAAGGCGAAAATGAATCCGCATCCGTATCGACAGAAGAAAGCGCGGCTTCTCAGGAAGACGGAGTTAAGTCGTCCAAAGCCATCGCCGCCGCCATTGCAATCGGACTCGCTACGCTTGGGGGAGCTATAGCGATGGGACTCGCAATAGCAAAAACATCCGACGCTATAGCTCGTCAGCCAGGCGCCGTAGGAGACATACGCGGCTCTATGATGCTTGGTCTCGTATTTGTAGAAACAGCTATTATATACGCATTGATTATCGCAATTCTTATTATATTCGTACTGTAATATTTCCACAACGTAGCATTACGCTTAGAGAGGTTGGGTAAAATGAACATTCCGCTTAATATTGATTGGCAGCAAATACTGCTTCATATATTTAATTTTGCAATTCTTACCTTGGGATTGTATTTGCTTTTATATAAACCTGTAAAGAAATTTATGGATTCAAGGCGCGAATACTATGATTCTATAGAAAAAGAATCGGCCGCAAAGCTCCGAGAAGCAGAAGAATTAAAAGCTGAATACTCCGCGCGTCTAGAAGGAGCCAACGAAGAAATCGCTAGGGCTAGAGCCGAGGCGGCGAGAGCTTCGGAGAGCGAAGCAAAATTGAAACTTGAAGAGGCTAAACGCCGTTCAGAAAAGATCATAATTGAAGCGGAAAATACGGCGAACGCTGAAAAAAGAAAGATTATGAAGGGAGCCAAAGAGGAAATCGCCGGTATGGTAGTCGCCGCCGCGGAAAAGCTAATGCTTGGAAACAACTCGAACGACGGAGCGATATACGATAGTTTTCTCAACAGCGTAAAGGAGGACGGTAATGCCGACGGACAGCAAAAGTAATAATGATTCCGCCACGCTTCTCTGCTCGGCGCTTCCAAATGAAGAGCAGTTGTCGCGTATTAACGCTTTTATTGAAAAAAAATACGGAAATTTACCACTTGAAATAATAAAAGACGACTCAATTAAACGCGGATTCAAATTAACGGTAGGCGGAAAGGTTTACGATTGGACAGACCACGGCCGCCTCATGCAGCTAAAAGATTATCTCGGACAGCTAGTTTCTTCGAACGAATCCGACATTATTCCTCTTGTAAAAAAGAAAATAGAGGACTTTTATCTAAAGGCTCGCGGTCAAGAAATAGGGCGTATTACTTCTGTTGGCGACGGAATCGCGTCTTTATCAGGTCTCGAGCATGCAAGATACGGCGAAATAGTTGTTTTTGAGAACGGCGTTAAAGGAATGGTACAAGATTTAAAACGCGACAAAATCGGATGTATTATTTTCGGAGACGACGAAGACCTTACTGAAGGAATGGAAGCCGTTAGAACGGGCAAAAACGCCGGAGTTCCGGTAGGAGACGGATTTCTCGGACGCATTGTCAACGCTTTGGGAGCTCCTATAGACGGCCTTGGTCCAATTGAAGAAGAGGATTATTATCCTGTTGAGTCTCCGGCCCCCGGAATCATAGATCGTCAACCGGTATGCGAACCGCTCGAAACAGGAATCTTAGCAATTGATTCAATGTTTCCTATCGGTCGAGGTCAGCGAGAGCTTATAATCGGAGATAGACAAACAGGAAAAACTGCTATAGCGATCGATACGATTCTCAATCAAAAAGACAAAAACGTTATATGTATCTATGTTTCCATCGGTCAAAAGGCAAGTTCAACCGCTCAGTTAGCTGAAAATCTAAGAGTACGCGGAGCAATGGACTATACCGTAATTATAAACGCAGGAGCGGGTGATCCTGCTCCCCTTCAATATATAGCTCCATACGCCGGATGCGCTATAGCCGAATATTTTATGAATAAAGGTCGGGACGTTCTTATTGTTTACGACGACCTATCGAAACATGCGATAGCGTACCGCGCGATTAGCCTTTTACTTGAACGTTCTCCCGGACGCGAGGCATATCCCGGAGACGTATTTTATCTTCATTCAAGACTTCTCGAGCGATCAGCTCGCCTTTCCGACAAATTAGGAGGCGGAAGCATGACCGCCCTTCCTATTGTTGAAACTCAAGCCGGAGACGTTTCAGCATATATTCCAACTAATATTATATCTATAACCGACGGTCAGATATTTCTTGAAAGCGATCTGTTTTTCTCAGGACAGCGTCCCGCTGTGAACGTAGGACTTTCAGTTTCCCGCGTCGGCGGAGCAGCTCAAACTAAAGCGATGAAATCAGCGGCTGGATCTATACGTCTTGATCTTGCTCAATACCGAGAGATGGAAGTTTTTACTCAATTTGCAAGCGATCTTGACGACGCAACAAAGGAACAGTTATCGTATGGTCAGGGACTCGTACAGCTGTTGAGACAGCCTCAATATTCTCCCATGAATCTTTCGTCTCAGGCAATTACGCTTATCGCCGCGTCCGCGCACATTTTTACGGGGATTCCTACAAACAAGGTTAAAGATTTCCAGGGAAATATGCTGAACTTTTTTGAAGAAAAGCATCCTGAGATAATTTCTGAAATAATTACCAAAAAAACGTTATCGTCTGAAATGCGAAAAACAATTATAGAGTACGCGTCAAAATTCCGTGAAAGTTACGCTTCGGAGTACAGATAAATGCCGAATACTAAAGAAATAAAAAATAGGATAAAAAGCGTTAGAGACACGCAAAAAATTACTAACGCTATGTATCTCATATCCTCCACAAAGCTTAGACGCGCGAAAGCGGAACTCGACAAAACTCGACCGTATTTTAAATATTTACAGGTTGAAATAAAAAGAATATTTCGTACCGCTCCAGATATAGACAGTCGCTATTTCTATCCGCCGGAAGGCTCCGACAGCCTCAGCGGAGCATACGGTTGCCTTGTAATCACCTCGGACAAAGGCCTTGCGGGAGCATACAATCATAACGTTCTAAAAATGGTAGAGGAAACGCTTAAAACTCATCCGGACACAAGGCTTTTCGTAGTCGGAGAGTATGGAAGACAATATTTCATGAGAAAGCATATTCCCATTGAGGAAACCTTTCTCTATCCCGCTCAAAATCCAACTATGCAAAGAGCTCGCGAAATATGTTCAAAGCTTCTCGAAAGGTACGACCAAGGAGAACTTGACAAAATATTCGTAATGTATACGGATATGAAGAATTCTCTGACTCCCGAAGCTACCGCTACAAGACTGCTTCCCTTTCATAGAAATCAGTTTTTCCCAGAAAACGAAGGCGCCGAGCATAAAGCTTTTGAATTTACTCCGTCTGTAGAAGTCGTTCTCGAGCATGTAATACAAAGCTATGTTACCGGTTACATTTACAGCGCGTTAGTCGACAGCTTTTGCAGCGAACAGAATTCAAGGATGATCGCTATGAACTCGGCCGGACAAAACGCAGATAAAATACTTGCCGGCTTATCGTTACAGTACAATCGAGTAAGACAATCGGCAATAACTCAGGAAATAACGGAAATTGCGTCGGGCGCTAGAGCGCAGCGCGTCGATCTCGACGGCGTATAATTATTCGGACACCCTATAGCAGAAAGGATTGGATTCTATTTTGAATATAGGCACCATCGTACAGGTTTCTGGACCTGTAATAGACGTTCAATTTGATAAATCTACTCTTCCCCGTATTCGTGAAGCGATAAATGTTGAACTTGACGGAGAAACAAGAGTGATGGAAGTCGCGTCCCATCTTGGAGACGGCGTGGTACGTTGTATTATGTTGTCTGTAAGCGAAGGATTATATCGCGGGCTTACGGCGATAGCGACAGGAAAAAGCATTACCGTTCCAGTAGGGCATGAAACGCTCGGACGTATGTTCAACGTTTTAGGCGAACCGATAGACGGTAAAGAAGATCTTCCGAACAATGTGGATCGACACAGTATCCACAGAGCTCCTCCGGGATTTGAAGAACAGTCTCCGGTTATAAATATTCTTGAAACCGGCATAAAGGTAATCGATTTGTTGGAACCTTATGCAAAGGGCGGTAAAATCGGATTATTTGGAGGCGCCGGAGTAGGTAAAACCGTACTCATTCAAGAGCTTATACGCAATATTGCCGCCGAACACGGCGGATATTCCATCTTCACAGGCGTAGGAGAACGCAGCCGAGAAGGAAACGACCTGTGGACGGAAATGCAGGAAAGTGGAGTCGCCGATAAAACGGCTCTTGTATTCGGCCAAATGAATGAAGCTCCTGGAGTACGTATGCGCGTCGCCCTTTCAGGGCTGACCATGGCTGAATATTTTAGGGACTATGAACATAAGGACGTTCTGCTCTTTATAGACAATATATTCAGATTTGTACAGGCGGGAAGCGAAGTATCCACGTTACTTGGACGTATGCCGTCAGCCGTTGGATATCAACCTACCCTTGCAACCGAAATGGGTCAGCTGCAGGAGCGCATAACGTCGACGAGAAGCGGATCCGTCACGTCTGTTCAGGCAGTGTACGTTCCAGCCGACGACCTCACTGATCCAGCTCCGGCGCAAACCTTCGCTCACCTTGACGCTACAACAGTGCTTAGCCGACGTATTTCGGAGCTTGGCATATACCCTGCGGTAGATCCGCTTGAATCTACTTCTCGTGTTCTCCAGGAAAGCTCCGTAGGACTCAAGCACTATGAAACCGCGAGACGCGTTCAGGAAATGATTCAAAAATATAGGGAGCTGCAGGATATAATCGCCATATTAGGAATGGAAGAGCTAAGCGAAGAAGATAAGCAATTGGTTAACAGAGCGAGAAAAATCGAACGTTTTCTATCTCAGCCAATGCATGTTGCTGAAAAGTTTACAGGTATAAAAGGCGCTTACGTTCCAATTAAAGATACTGTTGAAGGCTTTGCAGCCATAATAAACGGCGACATGGATAAATATCCCGAAACGGCCTTTTATAACGTAGGAACGATAGAAGACGTTGCAGAAAAGGCAAAGCATCTCACCGAGATGCAAAAGTAAGGGCGTCGACATATGAATAAAACGATTGAGCTTAGTATACTTGCCGCTGACTCTCCATTTTACAGCGGTAGCTGCGAGGGACTGATAGTACCCACTACGGACGGTCAATTCGGCATTCTTCCAGGGCGCTGCGAAGTTATCGCGGCCATAACTCCCGGCGAGCTATCATTTGTTCTGCCGGGAGGCGAAGTCAGATACGCGGCCGTATCCGAAGGTCTTCTTAAAATAGAAGGAGATCACGTATTGATACTTGTAGACACCGCGGAACGTCCGGAAGATATAGACGCGAACCGAGCTCAGCGCGCGGCGGACGCGGCGAGAGAAGAAATTTTGAAAAAACGCAGCCGTCAAGAATATCTATCTGCTCAAGCGCATCTTGCGCGAGCGATAAATAGACTGAGAGTTCATGAACACGTAGCCGATGGCAAGCGCAGCTGACGACGCGTATTTTAAGAGAGCGGTAAAACTTTTCGAATTATCTTCAAAATCCTCCTTTTGGGGGATTTTTTATACGCAAAATAAAAAAGCCATAGAACAAATAAAACTGCTCCATGACTTTTATTGCTTTGCGTTTGATATTTATTTTTTAACGCGGGTTTTATGACCGTTCTTATGACCGTTCGCTATTGTATCCGCATATTTGCAGCATCAGTACGTTCGTTAGATTTGTCGTCCGTCTTCTTCTTTTTATTCTTAACTATTCTGCTAATAATATAGTCTGCGGCGACTTCTCCGCTATGTCCAACGTTATAGAAGTATTCGTCGCGTTCCTTAAGTATTTGTTCCGTATACTTAGACTGATTCTCAATAAGGTCTGCGGCGACTTCTCCAATATTATCTATCTCGTCCTTTTCAAGAGAACGACCTATAATATTTCGAGCGGTAATGTCATACGGAGTTATTTTTATTTTTTTATACGCACGATTAACTACTTTCATCTGAGTATTTATGAACAACGTAGGCTTTCCAGTAGTAAAGCTAAATTCAAAAGCAATTGAAGACCAGTCTGTAATAATAAGATCAGCGGTATATACCGTTACGTTTGATGAAAAATCAGTTTCAAATATAAAGTCGTCGTTAAACCGATCCTTATATCTCTCCTGTATTTCGGTTATTTTCAATGGAAATCTTTTAATATACTGCGGATGAGGCCTAATAATCACTCTATATCCGGTAGAAGTAAGTCCTTCTATCATGTTGTCGAGACAGCTGTCTATAATATTATCGTATTGCCATGATGGAGCAATAAGAATAGTCTTTTTTTCGTTAACGGTCTTTTCAGCCGCGTTATAAGCCGATATCATATTGTCGATAAGTCCGTATCCAACTTCAACTATTTTTTTCCTTTTAGTACCGCGAGCTTCTTCCATCGCTCTTACCTCTTCGGCCTGAAGAGGGCTGACGGCGAATATCGTATCAAAGTAATCGAACGCGCCCGTACGATATGTTAGATTAAGACTGGTGCATGCGTGCTCTGTATAAACATATTCTACAGTCTTTTTAACTTTAGAACGTTTTATTTGATACTTTTCAAGGTCGGGCGTCGTCATAATAACCATGTCCGCTTCAACCTTCATCATAAGCGATATAAGACGAGTTTCGTCTACATAATACGGAATTATACGTTCATTGTCCGTATTAAGTATTGGATCGTTGGGGTCTCCAGTAACATAATGTATTTTGAGCTTGGATTTTCTGAGAACGGCGTCTATAATATTTTCAAAGTACTTATAGTATCCCGCGCCTTCAGAATATATCATAAGTTTCATGCGGCGAGCGTTTTCTTCGTCGCAAAACTGCTTATAATATTTTTTTGCAAGCTTACGGTTAATCTTGCTTTTTTTATGTTCCTCCGCGTTTTTTCGCTTCGTTTCTTCGAGAGCTTCATAGTCGATATATTTTTTCGGGTCGTAGACAATATTGACAAGATACATGACTACTATAGCGAAAAGATTTCCGAATATCCAATATAAACCTACTCCCGTTGGTACGATAAACGCGAAATAAGTAGAAAAGGCGACCGTAAAAATCGAAACTCCCCACTTTGCCATCTTACCCTGTTCTATTTGAAGCACGTTTATTTTATTCTGAATAACGCACATCAATACTGTGCTGAGGCCTGAGAGTATGGGAATAAGCAAAAGCCAGTTTAAAGTTGTAATATCAGGACGTTCGGCTAAGTTTATACCAAGGAAATTCATATCAAGAGACTTAATACTATCTACGTATCCGCCAAATTTTGACGTAATATCCGAACCAAGCTGGCTGATCTTTTCTATAACCATCAATTCGGGATAGGCGGCTCCAGAAAATGAGACTGTAAACTGTGAAATTACCTCTGCCGGCATACGAATAATATGTTTCAGAGGATGATACACCACGTTAATAAGTCCGAGAATTATCGGAATCTGCAAAAGAAGCGGCCACACCCCCGCCATAGGACTGTATTTTTCTCGCTTATATAGCTTTTGCTGCGCGTCGTAATACGCGTCCTTATCGTCCGTATACTGGTATTTAAGGGCCTCAAGTTCCGGGTTCATATTCACCATTTTAATGGAATTTTTCTGCACCAATAAATTAAGTGGGAACATAAGTATTTTAGTAATAAGTGTAAAAAGAATTAGCGCGGCTCCATAATTCCCCAAAAGGCGCACGCACCAATACATGACGAATCCAAGAGGCCATCCTATCACATTTATGATAAAATCAAAAACTGCGCTCATATAAAAATCTCCTAAAATACGTCGCCGACTGAAAATTGAATTAAAATCGGATCCGGCGTCGATAAACGGTTTTTCAATTTAATTTTTGGATTTTGGGGTATAACGTGAATATAACTTTCCCGTATATATCGTCGAACGACACAAAAGGATCCTCCCAAAATCTAGAGTCATAGGACTCGTTTCTGTTGTCTCCAAGTACAAAATAACATTCTTCAGGAACGGTAACGGGATTTATACTATCCGATGAAAAAGAAGATATATAGCTTTCCTCAAGACAGCGCGTATTAACATACACTCTTCCCTCACGAATTTCGATCGTTTCTCCAGGCAATCCGACCACGCGCTTAATAATATATTTGTCTCCAAGCTCTTCGTGCCTAAAAATAATAATATCGCCTCGACAAGTTTTTCCCTCATTCCGCCCATACTTATACGAAATGCGCGACGCTATAAGAAAAGTGCCTTTTACTAACGTGTCTTCCATAGAGACGCTGGGAACTATGCATGTCATAAGTACAAACGTATTAAGCAAAAAAGCAAGAATAAACGCGGTCAGCGGTATCAGAAGAAAGAGAAGACCGTGCTTTAAGTCCTCTCTTTTCTCTGCTTTCGACATCTTTTTTTCTCGCGAATTATTCGTCGTCCTCGTCCTCTGAATCATCGTATTCTTCGTCATATTCGTCCGCGTTGTTTTTCTTTTTGAAAAAACGAACTATTCGCCTCCAGTAGAATCCGACCGCCGCGCCTACCGTTACAACGATACCGGCGATTACGCTAAATATTACTGAAACTGTAGCGGGATCAATATATGCGAAAGCATACGTAGTAAATATCGCCATAGAAAATACGAGGAAAAATAGGAACGCAAAAATTTTTTTCATATAAAGACCTTGCCTTTCTTTTTTTACGCTATTGCGCGCAATGTGTAATGTAAAAGTGTATTTTAGAGAACAGACTCACTCGTTCTATTACTCACGTGAATTTTCACTATCAATCGGCGTCGTAAAACGGATATTTTATTTTTTCTGTGGAAACCTTATTCCAATTGTCAAAATTCTTAACGTCGCCTACAATTTCATATGTAATAAGATTATAATCTCGCTTAGCGTAGGCTTCATCGCATCCGCTCATATAGAAATATCGAGGCGTCGTATCTTCGTCTGAGATTTCGTCTATTGGTTTCGCGCTATAGCCTGAATAATCGATTCCCATTGATTTTAAAATGTACGAACGAATATTGTCGTGCGTAACCGGAGCGCTTATCGTCTCAAGAGGCTTGTCCGACGAAGCTCCGGCAGGTTTTACAAGCAATGCGATTGAACGATGATTATGCGGAGCTCCCATTGACACGCTCTCGGAAAGCTCCGTTAAGGTTCCGGTATTGCCATGATCGGCGGTAACTATTATAGTCGTGTCGTCGTAAAGTCCCTTTTCTTTTAGCATTTCAACATAGTGGAGTATAAAATTAAGATCCCCGCCGGTCTGCTGATATGCGTCCGTATATCTGAAATTTCCGTCATAATCCATGTTAAAAGGTTCGTGAGCTCCCTTCATATGGTAAAATATGAACGAGCCTTCGCTTCCGTCGTCCACAGATAATCCATTGTTCAAAAGTCCCTGAAATAAAACGGCGTCGTCAGTAGTATATACGTCGTTTGCATTACCAGAGGCGCTTATCTTATCAAGATCGCCGGAATAGCTCCAGAAAAACGGCTTAAGAGCCAGCGGCATGTATCGATACATTGAAAGAGGATATTGTTTTTTTAAAATATCCTCAGCTTTGGGCTCTACCGAGATCCCTCCTATGTTGTCAACTATGCCGTCGATGTTGGAAGTGTTCTTTATAACATAGTTCATCTCAGTATACAATTTCACATTATATCCGGCCTTTTTTATGTCTGGAATAAAGGTTCCCTCTTTCCATGCCCTTGCAAAATAATCGTTAATCGGCTCCTTATATTCGCACTTAACTCCTGTAAGAAGATATACGACCGATGGAAACGTTCTGGAATAAGAGCCGAGAGCGTTATCGTAATTTTTAAAGTCTGTAAAGCCGTCCTTAAGCTCCGGATATTTATCAAAAACCGAATTCAAAGTCGTATATCCGCACCTGTCTATAAGAAAAACTATAGTATTTTTCTTGCCGGACACCTCATAAGCCGTAGAATTTGAGAGGTACCCGTCGGTAGAGGAATTTTCAAAATCATGTGTAGATATTACATGAACAAGACCTGCGCCTTGCATAACTAACATCAAAACGCAGCCAAACGCTATACCTCGCCTCCATACCTTTTTACTGAAATATAACAAAATGAACAAAGCAATCAATATACCGCTCCAAATCAGCAAATTAGAAAACATAGGCTTAACCATCGTTTCCCATTCAATACGAGTTCCGTCAAGAGGACCTAATTTATTTGAGGGCAAAAACGATTGTACATATGAGCTTACCGTCGTCCAAAAAACTATTGTAACGGCAGTATTGAAAACTTTTCCTCTCAAAAGCATAAGTATGAGAGTCATTGCCGCTAAGACGATTCCTCCTACGATAAGCACGGGCTTTACGAGCGCCATAGGAGAATAAGTATAATATTGAACGTTGCTAAGATATATTTCAAGAGGCCCGTAAACGAGCAGCGTAAATGTAAAGGAAAGTGAAGCCAAGGCGGCTACGAGTATTCTTTTTTTCCACGATCTTTTATCCGCCCAAAGGGCTTTGAGAAGATCTTTAGCCGACGTTTTTTTCTTTTTGCGGGCTTGTCTTTGGGATTTTACATTCTCCCTTATGAGTTCGGCTTCTTTCGGCGTTTCGGTATCAGATTCAAGATCTATACTATCCCTTCCCTCTTTTGACTGCGTTTGTAATTTGCGGTTTATATCCGAGTCAGTCGCGTCGTCATTTTTACTTGATATGTTTTCTTCTTTATTTTCCGCCATTTTTATCAGATTCCTTTCACTTGATAATATGTTATTTCAGCAATGAAATAAATTTAAAAATCATAACGACCTTTCAAAAAACATATTCATTATACCACTCGGAATATAAAAAATCAACTTATATAGGGATTTTGTCATAAAATCATCATTATATTATCAAATTATACGCTTAATAAAAGAGGAGCTAAGTTATTTATTCGCTTTTTTTCGACATATCGCGACATTTATAATATAATGTTCTTGACGAGTAGCATAGAAATATATTATAATCATTGAGGGACTCTAATACATATGTCATTTCGTCAATATATGGACTAAGAAATATACATAAAATCGGAAGGGAGAATTTACTATGAAAAAATTTTTTATTCGTTTTACCGCCTTATTTATTTTCCTTTGCGTTATAACGCTTCTTTTTATATCATGCGGCGATAATAAAAATACGCCTATCATAATTTTTTCATCTCTCAGTGAAAATGACGAAGCGAACGTTAAAGAAAACGTTCTCAATGAATTTCCAGACATAAATTTATCAATCGTACATAGCGATGACCTTGAAGAAATTTCAATACCGGAAGATAAATACTGCATTCTTTTGGGGTACGAAGAATACGACGACCTTGCTCTCGATTCATTCTCGCTTGGACGAAAATCATTCGTACTTGCCGCAAATACAGACGTTCTTTTTGAAAACGGATTAGAAGAACCGAAAAAACTTTCAGATCTGCAAAAAGCCTGTTATTCTGGATTGATCGCTTTGCCTAATCCGGAAACAACTGATTGCGGATATTCCTTTCTCCTATGCCTTGCAAATATGATGGGCGAAAGCGAAGCGACTTCCTACTTTTCCTCTCTGATAGATTCGTCAGCTATAATTTTAGAAGATGAAAACGAATCTCTTGAAGCTCTTTTATCAATGAACGCTGGAATCGGCTTATGTCATTATGAAGACTTATCGATGGAAATAGAGTCGGGAAAACCGCTGAGTATTTTGTCTGCCGGAATGGGAGCTATATATACTGAAAAAAGGGTTATTCATATTAGCAAGGGCAGCGATAATAAAAATGCTCCGGATGTTTTCGGATATTTAAAAACTATTTTAGAAAATTCTATGGGCGACTCTAAAAAATACGATATAAACTTTTACGCTGATATGAAGGATCTTATAAACAAAGAAAAACGAGATAGACTTCTTAACGAGATAAAATCGATAAAAAGCAAAGAATGAAATAAATATATCGTGTTATAAAAAACGTGAGATGGTCGCAATAATGAATTTTCACGACTATCATAGCATGAACTAAAATCTGGTATATAATAGTTTTCATATTTGTAAATAGGCGACGCATTTATGCGCCGCCTATTTACATTCTCCATTGTTTTCTTTTTTATCCTTATATTTGGGACGATAACTTAGCTTAATTTCTTTTTAAAGTTTATCCTTACGCTTGAATAATAATGACCTCCTTTGCCGTCGTAAACAACATATTCTACAATCTGAGTCATTGAGTCTCCGTCCTGTTTATTAGTATACTCCTTTCTTATTGAAGCAAGCAGATCCGAATCTGTCTCTACCGTGCATTCTTTAGAAACTGAATATTTCGTGACAAGTTCGTCAAGAATTATCTGATTAATCCTTTCTTCAGTTATAGTATCGGATGTTCCAAAAGTCTGATCCAGCCAGCGAACTCTTTTCAGCTTATCTGTCGCTTCCTTAAGAAGTTTTTCAGATTCGGAAAGAGGTCTATCGTTATCGTTGCCGTAAACGGGCGCCGGAACTGCGAATCCGTTATCTTTAATTATAATATCGGCAGATTCAAAAGTATCTGGATCACCAGCAAACGTATAAGTCCTGCTGTATGTTCCTCCGCCCGGTCCATGTCTTGCATTCTGTGCGAACGTTATTTCCTTATCGCATGAAAAAGCGTTATATAGAGCGACAAGTCCGGAAGGAGGACAAGTATAGTCTCCAAGTCCGGAGTACACCGACACGGGGCACTTAACTCGCGCCGCGAAATAGCACGAATCAAAATACTGTCCAGCTTCGCACCAGTTTGGCCCCCATCCGTCGTTTCTTCCTTTGGGCGCGCCTCCAAGATCGCACATCCACGTTATAGAGGTTGAAACAGATACGACTTTATTGTAAAGCGCTCCGACAGCTACCGCCTGAAATCCTCCCATTGATCCGCCGCTTACTTTAATCGTTTTACCGTCCCAAAGATCGGCAAATTTTAATTCAGCAAAACGAATAGCCTGAATATCCCGAAATATCATACCAAGGAAGTAGCACTCTTCACGGGTATCGTCGCTGTCAACTCCACAGTCGATGTTTGTCGATTCTTCATCATAGAACGAATTTGGGCGATCGTTAGGAAGACTGTGGGGATTTACAGAAACGCTTATCGTGTTTTTACTATACGACGGTCCCATAGAGTAAAAACCATATCCGCCATAATATCCGGCGATTGAAAGCGAACCGGGAGCGGCGTTTTTCGGTACGGTAATATGAACGTAAGCAGGATCCTTAGGAGTTTTGATAACAACGTCGTATACGTCGAAATCCGTATTAGAATTAGATTCGCACGGAGTAAATTCAATAGCCTCCGGTTCAGACGCAAGCAACGCTTCCATCTGTGTCTTCCAAAACTCGTCAAAGTCGTCAGGCTCTTCAATCGCAGGCTTAAGATTTTTGAAATCATATACTACGCTTTCAATATAATCCGCGTCCACCGTAGCAAGATCTACGCCTTTTTTATTTGCCGCCGTAACGGTAAGCTTGGAAGTTCCAGGCTCCTTGCCGCCGGGAAGCTTCAAAATTATCTGACCGCTATGACCCGCGACCGTCCCGGATTTCGACGTTCCGTCGTCAGATCTATATACGTAATTAAAATTTGGAGCTGAAATAACCTTATTGCCGTCCAAGAAAGTCACTCTATATGTAACAGTATCGCCGCATGAATATGAAAGAGGATTTTTATCAGTCTCTCCCGCAAACGATACTACAGTCTTATCAGGCAAATCGCCGACTGAATCAATTTCATAAACTCCATTTTCACTAAACCCGCTTGGAACGTCGATCACTTTTCGTTCAGAGAAGAAGCTCTCTACTATGCGATCCATATACGGTAAAGCGTATCTTGTATATACGGCGAATGTCAAAGTTCCATTCTCTTCTTTAACAGAATACTCAAGCATACGCAGATTATCGTCTACTGTAAATATTATAGTTTTTTCCGTCTTTTCATCAGTTACGTTAAGAACAGCGTCGGAGACGTCCGCGATCTTCTTGGAAATAGAATCAACGGATGCAAACTGAGGCTGATCCGTATAGAGCGAATATTCGCCGATAGGAGATCCTCCGATAGCGGGGGCTTTATCATATGCGTTAATTGCGTCGGACAGACGAATTATCATTGTGGCCGCCTCGGCTCGGGTAGCGGTATCGTTCGGCGCAAAGTTTCCTTCGTTATCTCCCTTTACAAGAGCCGTTTTGCGAAGTCTCTCTACCGAATCAGCCGCCCACGACGCAATATCGTTTTTATCATTAAACGATTCTGTCGCGTCAGAAGAATCTGGAAGATCCAGCCAAGCATAATTAAGATATCTAGCGGTCATAACCATAAGTTCCTGACGGGTAATTTCCTTGTCAGCCCCAAACGTTCCGTCGTCATAACCGTCTACAATACCGGTTTTTCGCGCCCATCCAACTTGACGAGCATACCAAGAATCGGATGAAACGTCTGAAAAGCCGGAAGATTCTTCAAGAGAACCCTTTGCGCCGTGAATTCGGTAAATTATAGTAACGTACTGCGCCCTTGTAAGACTGCCGGCCGGTTCAAACGTAGTGTCTGTCATACCGAGTAAAAGCCCTCTGTCGTAAGCTTCGCATACTGATCGGTAATACCAACTGTTTTCCGCAACGTCAATATAAGGCGGAACAGCCGCGCTTACTGAAGATACGAAAAATGCAATTCCAGTTGCAATCATAGACAACGCTAAGAAAAGTTTCTTCATAATCTTTTGCCTTTCATATTAGATTAACGTGATTTTAATATTTATTGCGTTTAACGCAATATTTGTTACTAACATTATATCAATATAACGACGATATTTCAAGTAAAGTGTAATAATTTGATATTCAAATTTATAATTCATTATAATTGTTTAAGCCACGGGTTAAAAAACGTTTGAACAAAACAAAAAAGCCTTGCAGCGTCAATTTAAAGACAATACAAAGCTTTTTAAGCTGGTAGCCGGACTTGAACCGGCGACCTGTTGATTACGAATCAACTGCTCTACCAACTGAGCCATACCAGCGAACGATATTATTTTACTACAAAATCTTCATTTTGTCAATATTAAGTTTTGCATTATTGCAAAAATTCCTATTTATTATTTAGTGCAATATAATTTCCATAATAGAAGAATTACTATGAAAGGCGGACGCACATTTTTATGCTTCCGCCTTTTGGTTAATTGTTATCTTTTTCTTTCCGTTAAATGATTGCATATAACCATAACCGCCGCGAATAATACGCCGGCTACAGGCCATATAATCCATGAAGAATTCCAGTCGTCGGTCGTAAAGCTATATAAAAGATACGCCGTAGTAATAAGCAGCCAATACACTGAAGATATCGTATTTTTAAACTTACCTATCTTTTTTTCTTTTTCTGAAATATTTCCGTCTTCAATAAGCCTTTTTATACTCTCAGATCTAACTCCGGCAACTATGAATAACATAACGCCTAACCCTGCTATTATCATCGTTAAGGCAAGAAGCGCAACCATTAGAAAATCATTGTCTATAAAAGCTCCTGTAAAAAGAGGTATAGGAGACAAAATACAAATACACGTGGCCGCGATATTCAGTTTTGCATATGAACTCGCATACGTATTCTTAATATCAATAAGTTTTTCAATTGCGTTTTTTTCTACTATAAACTCTCCCTTTTCTAAATATTTATACGGGGAATTTTTAAAATCGCAAAATACGAAAAGAGAAACTGCGGCCGCGACGAAAACAAGAAGAAATACTATCCCAATACCTCCAGCAAAATTTTCGGAAACCTCAAATTTTCCAACCTCGCTTGCCGCGCCCAGCAATAACAGTGGAATTACTGAAAAAATACACATAAAAGTGGCGACGGCTATTAAAACGGAAGATTTTTTTCTTTGAGCGATATAGTCTTCTGCTTCGGTAAGCGTTACGCGTTTTATACATGTCGAGGAAGCCTTATTATATTCCTCTATCGTATTATCCGTAATTTCATCCTTAAGTAAGAAGTCCGTCGATACTCCAAAAAGAGCTCCAAGCTGCAATATTTTGTCAATTTCCGGAGCCGACTGAGAACTCTCCCATTTAGATACCGCTTGTCTGGACACATTCATCTTCTCAGCTAATTCCTCCTGAGACCATCCGTTTCTTTTTCTCAGAATAATTATCTTCTCTGATAACGTCATTATCGTCACCTCATGCAAGAATATTCGGCAAATTATCATCCGCCGTTTTATATAATTATATATTTTTTCTCAGTTGCATGCAACCTATGTTAGCGTTCAATTTGTCAACTTACCGTTGCAATCGCATATTTTTATATCTTCCTGCTAAAAATTTATAAATCCAAATAATTTGAAAGATAAAAAAGCAAACGACTGGTAACTATATACTTAGCGTTTGCTTTTTAATAAAAATATTATTTTTCAGTACAGAACTCGACGTTCTTTCCTTCGAGAATCATATTCGTAGTCCTCACCGCGCACATTTTACCGCACATAGAGCACGTATGTCTGTCTGACGGAGGAGCGCTCTCAAAATATGCTTGAGCTTTTTCACTGTCGATAGCGATATCAAACATTTTCTCCCAGTCGACTTTGTGGCGAGCATCCGCCATTGCGTCGTCTTTGTCTCTCGAATGAGGAATTCCTTTAGCAATATCCGCAGCGTGAGCCGCAATACGGCTCGCAATTATTCCCTCCTTTACGTCGTTTAAATCAGGCAAACGCAAGTGCTCGGCAGGAGTAACATAGCAAAGAAAGTCGGCTCCGCTTGCAGCCGCGATAGCTCCGCCTATAGCAGACGTAATATGATCGTATCCTGGAGCGATATCGGTGACAAGAGGGCCAAGAACATAAAAAGGAGCGTTATGACAAATACGCTTTTGCAGCTTCATATTAGCCTCTATTTCATTCATAGCCATATGTCCCGGTCCTTCCACCATTACCTGCACGTCTTTCGCCCAAGCTCGCTCGGTCAGGTTCCCCAGTTCTATAAGCTCGCTGATTTGTCCTGCGTCGGTGCCGTCGCTTATGCAGCCGGGACGAAGGGCGTCTCCAAGACTAATAGTAACGTCGTATTCACGCAGAATATCAAGCGTATCGTCATAATATTCATAAAACGGATTTTCCCGTCCCGTCATCATCATCCATGCGAAAAGGAGAGAGCCTCCCCTCGACACTATGTTCATTTTTCTTTTATCCCGCATGAACGCTTCTATGACTCTACGATTTATTCCCGCGTGTATAGTCATAAAATCCACGCCTTCTTCAGCATGCGCTCTTACTACCCGCAAGAAATCCTCCGCGGTTATTTCAAGCAAATCTTTTTCAAGATATCCTATGGCGTCGTACATTGGAACCGTACCTATCATAGCCGGAGATTTTTCGATAAGCTTGCGGCGAAAAGTATTTGTCTTTCCATAATTGCTGAGGTCCATAATCGCCTCGGCGCCAAATTTTATGGCCAGATCAACCTTCTGCATTTCCATATCGTAATTATTGCAATCTCCGGAAATACCAAGATTTACGTTTATTTTTGTGCGTAATCCCGAACCTATTCCCTCGGCCGATATGGAGTCATGCTTTATATTGCGCGGAATAGCGACGGAACCGTTCGCAACTTTTCGCATTAGTTCAGTCGGATCCATATATTCTTTCTCCGCTACAAGTCTCATTTCATCGGTAAGGATACCATGTTTGGCAGCCTCCATTTGCGTTTTATAGTTTCTCATATAATCTCCGTTCCGCCGTCAATCCGGCTTCTAATTATTTCTTTCAGCATATTTTCCGTTTAAATCAAAAGAATGATTAAGAGGGCCGTCGCCATGCCCGATATTAAGCATAGAACTCAGCGCTCCAGATATATATTCCTTGGCTCTATGCGCGGAATCGCAAACATCGAAGCCTTTAGCAAGGTTTGACGCTATAGCGCTCGACAGCGTGCATCCTGTTCCATGAGTATTGGGATTGTCAATACGCCTTTCTTTAAGCCATATAAACTTGCCGTCATAATATAATAGATCGTTTGAATCGTTAATACTGTGACCGCCTTTGCAGAGAACAGCGCAACCGTACCGACGTTCAATAATTTCGGCTCCAATCATCATATCTTCTCCGCACTTTATAGAAACTCCCGATAGAATTTCTGCCTCGGAGATATTTGGAGTAATCAGGTCTGCAATTGGGAAAAGTTTGTCTGCAAGCGTTTCAACAGCCTTATCGTCAATAAGTCTCGCTCCGCTTGTCGATACCATAACAGGGTCTACGACAATATTTTTTGCGCCGTATTTTTTTAGCCTGCCTGAAACTGTTTCAACGACTTCCGAAGAATAAACCATACCTATCTTTATGGCGTCCGGGAAAACGTCTTCAAAAACAGCGTCAAGTTGATCCTCTAAAAAATCGGTTGATATCTCAAAAATACTTTTTACTCCCATAGTATTTTGTGATGTAAGAGCCGTTATTACGCTCATAGCGTACACGCCGTTCATCGTCATAGTTTTAATATCAGCCTGAATCCCCGCGCCTCCAATTGAATCGCTTCCAGCGATAGTTAACGCAGTTTTCATATTTATAAATCTTCCTTTCAGTATGGTCGCTCTTTAATTAACATTTTATCCTAAAGATCTAGAACGGACATAACCTTTTTTTTAAGCTCAGCCGTAGCGTTCGTTATATCTACGGCTGAAAAAATAGCGGATATCGCCGCGATTCCATGTACTCCGCTGCCTTTCAATCCGTTGACGTTTGACAAATCTATACCGCCTATAGCTACGGAAGGAATTTTTACAGACGCAGCAATTTCAGAAAGCTCGTCCATTGTAATTCGAATAGCGTTCCTTTTCGTCGGAGATGTGAAAACGGCTCCAACTCCAATATAATCCGCTCCGTCTCCTTCGGCCGTTATCGCCTGAGTCACGGTTTTAGCCGTCGCTCCTATGATAAAATTGTTTCCAGCCTTTTTTCGAGCCTCGGACACAGGGATATCCGAAATTCCGACATGAACTCCGTCGGCGCCGCATTTTAGAGCGATTTCTAAGTTATCGTTTACTATCAGCGGCGCTCCATATTTATGGCAAAGTTTTGATATTATTTTTCCCTCGGCAATATAGGAGTCCTCGTCTAAATTTTTTTCTCTTAGCTGAACCATTGTTGCTCCGCCAATCAAGGCGCGCTCAACTTGGTCATATAAACTGTCGACGCTTTCTGATAACCAAGCTCTATCGGTAACCGCGTACAATGTCAACGCTTGTTTTCTAAATTTCATTTATTAACCTAAAAATCCCTTGTCTTTATTATAAAGTTTTTACTTAAACGAACTGAGAAAATCTTTCGGATCTTCCGCAGTCATAGCGCCGCTCATTATACATATTCCCACGGCTCCAGTCTGCCTGACTTCACGAGCATTATTTGGGGTAATTCCGCCTATAGCATAAACGGGAATTGAAACGTTCGAACATATTTCCTTAAGAAAATTTATTCCTCGTCCAGGCGTTCCCTTTTTACAATCAGTGTCGAAAATATGACCCGCCGTCACATATGAGCTTCCTGCGCGCTCCGCCTCAACAGCGTCCTCAACAGAATGGCAAGACGCCCCGATCGTTTTATATTCTTTTTTCATTTCAGCAGTCATGCTGCGAAGACTCGCCGAAGTAACATGAATCGCATCTGCTTTAAGCTCTTCGGCTATGCTGAAAAAGCTATGGAGAACACACTTAACTTCATATTTTCCGCAAATCTCAAGAGCCTTGACAGCCAAATTCCTGTAAATAGCTTCCGGCAAATCCTTTTCTCTTAGTATTATTGCAGCCGGACGGCTCTCGGCTAATTTTTCTATGCGATCGATCAAAGGTTCACGACACAGCTTTCTATTTGTTACAATAATAATATCAGACATATAAATAATCGTTCAGCACAGGCTGAAGTCCTTCGTCTGAAATATCTCGGTACATTTTCTGTAAACTTCGCGAGTCGTTTATCTCAAATTGCTCGTCTCCATGAACGTTTTCAGATTTTTTCCCCGTATATTTGCTTTCGTGGTCTCCTATTCCTGTTGAAACTCCGGCGGAAACTTTAGTAGCCGCTATTTTTATAATTCCATCCCTAAAGTCTGCGCTCTCGCGCGAGGAGACGGTTATACCTACGAACGGCAGGAATATACGATACGCGCAAATTATCTGGCAAAGCTGTTTTTCACGCACATCCAAAGGGTTTATCTTATTATTGTTAATTATAGGTCTAAGACGGGGACATGACAGCGACATCTCCGCATGAGGATATTTTCTCTGAAGAAAATACGCGTGAAGAGCGCTTGCGAGAGCGTCCCTGCGAAAATCAGATAGACCTAATAACGCGGAAAACGCTACCCCGCGCATACCGCCCCTAAGCGCCCGTTCCTGCGCCTCAAAACGATAAGGCCATGATCTCTTATGTCCCATTAGGTGAAGTTTTTCATACTTTTCTATATCGTACGTCTCTTGAAACACCGTTACATAATCTGCTCCGCATTCGTGAAGATATCTATATTCATCTGTATTGACCGGATATATTTCCAGCCCAACCTGCTGAAAATATTTTCTCGCCGTCTTACATGCTTCGCCAATATACTCGACTCCGCTTTGAGAACGACTCTCTCCCGTAAGTATTAAAATCTCTTCTATTCCAGATTCTGATATAACCTGCATTTCGCGTTCGATTTGTTTTGAAGTCAGCTTCATTCGTTGTATATGATTATAGCAGTTAAATCCGCAGTAAACGCAATAATTCTCACAGTAATTCGCTATGTACAAAGGAGTAAACATATAAACTGTGTTTCCAAAATGATTGCTTGTCTCTACTCTTGCGCGTTTAGCCATAAGCTCCAAAAACGGCTCTGCAGCCGGAGAAAGAAGAGCTTTAAAATCATCTATATCGCACTTTTCGTGTTCAAGAGCCATTTTAACGTCTTCATCCGTATATTTGTCATAATTATATGAATTCATATGATTCATAACAGATCTGCAAACGTCGGATTCGATTTTCTCCATTCCGGGAAAATATTTCATATGATTTGTTCTGTAACGCGCGTCGCTTTCAAGTTTATGTTTTTTTTCTAAAGCCTCCTGAGAAAGAAATTCAGAATCGACAAAAAAGTTGTTTTCCATATAGTCTCCATTCCGGCGCAATTCAACGACGCCAGTAGCTTAGAAGTTCACCGGATCCGCCGGATATAAGTTTGTCAAGTCGCGCTTTCAAGTGAATTTCGTCGTGAAACCTACTTACATTACTCATGAATTATCGTATCTTTCCGCTACGACTCAATCTCGTAAAAAACCGGTGAGAGGATCGGATGCCGACGCTCCTCTTGACAAAACGCGTCCAAGTCTCGCGAGATACGCTTGTCTTCCCGCTTCAATCGCTTTTTTAAACGCCGACGCCATCAATGAAATATCTCCGGCCGTCGAAAGAGCCGTATTAGCCATTATGGCCGACGCTCCCATTTCCATAGCCTCGCAAGCCTGAGACGGACGCCCGATGCCGGCGTCGACTATAATCGGCAAATCAATCTCGTCTATAAGTATCTGAATAAAATCGCGCGTAGAAAGACCTTTGTTTGATCCGATAGGAGCTGCAAGCGGCATTACGGCCGACGCTCCGGCGTCTACAAGATCACGCGCGGAATTAAGATCGGGATACATATACGGCATAACGACAAAGCCTTCTTTTGCAAGAATTTCAGTAGCTTTAACAGTTTCATTATTATCTGGAAGAAGATATTTTGAATCCCGCATAATTTCAATTTTCACAAAATCGCCGCAGCCGATTTCACGAGCAAGCCTTGCGATTCGCACCGCCTCGTCGGCGTTTCTTGCTCCAGACGTATTTGGAAGTAAGGTTATCCCATCAGGAATGTAATCGAGTATATTTTCTTGTTCTTTTGTGTTTGCTCTGCGTACTGCGAGCGTTATTATCTCGGCTCCGGCATCTTTTATCGCCGATTCAATAAGATTCAAAGAATATTTTCCCGAACCGAGAATAAATCTTGAATAAAATTCTCTTCCGCCTATAATAAGTTTATCGTTTGACAATATAATTCCCTTCTTTCAGTCATACATATTTGACTATTGCATTATTATAAGTTTAGTTTAAGCGTCGATTTTACCGTCGATAATTCTCAAAACCATATTTGCCTGATGAGCGGCGCAAAGCGATACCCGAGACGAAAAAATTGTGTTTTCCTTTGATATGTCGCTAACCTCGTCTCCGCACAGAAAAAAACGTTCCGTTATTTTGCGGGTCTTTATACCGTTTGAAGAATATATTCCAGCCATGCCGGAAGCGGCTACGATATATTTATCAGGATATAGCTCAGCAATCATGTTTACAAGCATAGCTTTTGATTCCGCGTCGTCAAAAGCCTCTATTATGACGTCTCCGTCAAATAATAGCCGGCCGATATTTTCTTCCGTTATACGTTCGGCATAAGTCGTTATCTCCGTATATGGAGCAATTTCAGCAATATTTTTTTTCAGCGCGTCAGATTTGTACATCCCGATCTGAGAAAATAAGTACTGTTGTCTGTTAAGGTTGGAAAGACTTATTTTATCAAAATCTATAAGCGTTAATTTTCCAATGCCGGATCTGGCGAGAATTAACGCGACATTTGATCCTAGTCCTCCAAGTCCGCATATAGTTACTGAAGCTTTAGATATTTTATTAGCAAGTTCATAACCGTGCAATTTTTCAAAAGCAGAATATAGTTCATCTTTTGATGGAATCATTCTCAGCCCCCTCCGACAAAATTTACAATCTCGATATTATCGCCGTCTTCTATTATTGTAGACTCGTATTGATTCTTTGGAATAATTATTCCGTTTATTTCCACCGCAATTCGTCTGTGATCAAAAGAAGCTGACATTAAATAATCATGAAGATTTATTCCGATAACCGAATCGCATGAGTTTCCGTTTATTTTTACCATAGAAAGCCTCCTGAGTAATAAAAAAAGGAAATCCCTGATTAGAGATTTCCAAAAAAGCTTCATGTTATCCCTACGTTGGCATTATCCAAATCAGGTTAAAGGGTCGAAGGTCGTACCTTCCTCTCAGCCTGTATTACAAGCTCCCCTAACTTATTTTTTATATTATATAACACATATCGGCAAAAAGCAATAGTTTTTTCTAAATTAAAGCGTTATATTAACAAAATATGTTATATATAGATATCTCCCACGATTCAGCCTTCAAGCGCGTCGCAGGAGATATTTGCAGTAAGCATAAGTGCTATAACGATATTATTTCTTATTTTCGTCGGTATTAGAAACATCACCGTCATTTGAATTATTGCTATTAGAAAATCCAGTCTTAGGATATTCAGCCTCAACGCTTTGCTCGCGCTTGCGCTCCGCCTCGCGTTTAGCCTCTTCTTCACGAATCCGCTTAGCTCTCGCCGCGTTTTCCGCCTCGCTTTGACGTCTCTTTTCAGCAGTCATCTCCTCAAGCTCTTCAACGGTAACGTCCTCTTTCATGGCGCGGTCAAACTGAGCCTCTTCCATGACTTCATTTTTAACCAAGAATTCAGCCACGAAATGGAGTTTTGAAATATTTTCTTTGAGTATCCGCTCGGCTCTTTCGTACGCTTCGTCAATAAGTCGTCTGATTTCGGAATCAATCTTCGACGCGGTTTCTTCGGAATAATTTTTTGTATTATTAAAGTCGCGTCCAAGGAACACTTCGTCGCTTGAATGCTCGGATCCGTAAAGAATCGGTCCTAACGCCTCGCTCATACCGTACTTCATAACCATATTTTTAGCGATTGCAGTCGCTCGTTCAATATCGTTCGACGCTCCCCCTGAAATATCGTCGAAAACGATGGCCTCGGCTACTCTACCGCCGAGAAGTTCGCATATTTGCGCTTTTAAACCGTTTCTATATACGCTGTATTTATCTTCAAGCGGAGACGTGAGAGTATATCCCAAAGCTCTTCCGCTCGGAATAATGGAAATCTGACGCACAGGATCAAGCTCTGGTATCGTATAAGAGATTATTGCATGACCGGCCTCATGATAAGCTGTTTTTTTCTTTTCCTCGGCCTTTATACGATTATTCTTCTTAGGCATGCCTACAATAATTTTAATCGAAGCTTCCTCGATATCTGTCATTCCTATAAGACTTTTTCCTTTTCTCGCCGCCAGCAGCGCGGCTTCATTGAGAAGATTCGCAAGATCCGCGCCGGTAAAACCGACCGTAGTCTGAGCAATTTTAAAAAGATCGACTTCCGCTTCAAACGGCTTATTTCTTCCGTGAACCTTGAGTATTTCTTCACGGCCTTTAAGATCAGGATAGTTTACGGTAATTTGTCTGTCGAATCGTCCCGGTCTGAGAAGAGCCGGATCAAGAATATCGGGACGGTTGGTAGCCGCCATGACTATCACGCCGTCGTTAGTACCAAATCCATCCATTTCAACAAGAAGCTGATTGAGCGTTTGCTCTCTCTCGTCATGTCCGCCTCCTAATCCAGCGCCGCGGTGTCTTCCAACCGCGTCGATTTCGTCGATAAATATTATCGCGGCGGGGTTTTTTCTGGCCGTATCAAAAAGATCGCGAACGCGAGACGCGCCTACTCCAACGTACATTTCTACAAAGTCGGATCCTGAAATCGAATAAAAAGGAACGCCGGCTTCTCCCGCAACCGCTTTTGCAAGAAGAGTTTTACCCGTTCCGGGAGGTCCCATAAGCAAAACTCCATGCGGTATCTTCGCGCCGAGCTTTGTAAAGAACGACGGATTGCGTAGAAATTCAACTATTTCCTCAAGCTCGGATTTTTCTTCGTCGGCTCCGGCGACGTCTTTAAATAATACGTTTGTTTTGTCTGCGTTAACAAGCTTGGCTTTAGAGCGTCCGACAGATCCGATTTTTGATCCTTTGCCGCCCATAGCCTGATTCATAACGAATATCCATACGGCGATAATGCCGACTAAAACAAGTATATATGGAATAAACGAAACCCAAACGGGAATCTCTCTTGGAGCCGGGTAATCATATTCCTCTATTATTCCTCTGTTATGCTGATCAATAATGAGTTCTCCAAAATCTTCTCTGAATAGCTCGAGATCGCGAACGCGATAGGACACGTCCTTAACGTTTTCTTTTCCGCTCTCATTGTCGACAGACGTAATCTTCATTGTGAGCACGTTTTTCTCATCAACGACAAAGCTTTTAACCTGTTCTTTTTCAAAATAACCTTGAATATCGCTGTATGTTACTTCCTCAGAAGGCATGCGCTCCCATAACGCGCCTATCGTAAATATAATAACGGCGATGAATACAACATATATGATAGCGTTCTTAAAGTTCTTCTTCATCTGTTTCTCCTATCAACAAAACTGTATATCTCTATAATCAGAGTAATTTTTATCGCGAATATACTTCAGATTTCAAAACTCCAATATATGGCAGCGATCTGTAACGTTCGTCGTAATCTAATCCATATCCGACGACAAACTCATCGGGAATTTCATATCCGTAGTAATCCGGAGTGAATTCAACTGTTCTACGAGACGGTTTATCTAATAAAGTACAAGTTTTTACAGAGTTAGCTCCGTTTAATTTAAGATAATCAACTAAATATGACAAAGTTCTCCCGCTGTCTATAATATCCTCTATAACGACGATATTTTTTTCAGACAGATCTTCTCTATGAATATCAAGCAATATATTTATTTTGCCGGACGACGCGACTCCGGATCCGTAAGAAGAAACCTTCATAAAATCTATTTCGGCAGGAACCGTAAGCTTTTTCATTAAGTCTCCCATAAAAACTACGCTGCCTTTAAGTATTCCCAAAAGAAGAAGACTTTTTTCTTTTTTCTGAAAATCGCGATCAATTTCTAAAGCTATTTTTGAAACGGCCAAATCAATCTCTTCCTCAGTAATAAGAACGCGCGATATATCTTCTCCAAGGACGTTTTCACTATGCATCTACGCTATCCTCTTTAAGTTTAATTGCGGTACAAACACGATATATATACGCTTTTGTCTCCATCGCACGGAGCCATTCCGTCTCTGAGGGGAAATCCCGGTATCCAAATTATTCCCTCGTCGTCGCACAACATAGGTATACGGTCTCGACGATCGGCGGGAATTTTCTTTTCCGACATAATTTTTTTTACTTTTCGGTTCATTCCGCCATACCGAAATATATCTCCATCATTCCTGAAACGAATAAATAGACTGCCTTTTATTTTACCAAACGACATCGCTTTGTGTATAGATAAATTGTAAATATTTCCCGCTTTATCGTCAAGAAAAGTTTGTTTTTCATTTTCACAGCTCAAGGTCAAGGAGAAATTATACATACGAAAAGGCTTTCCATTAGCCTCTATTTTATAAGTTTTATTAGACTTATTTTTTTGAATACGCGTTTTTTTTATGTCAGATGTAAATTCCGCCTCCGTTCCGTTAGACAAAAAAAACTTGTTTCCGGGCACAGAAACAGAAAACGTTCCTTTTCGTCTAAGAAGCTTAACAATCGCAGAAATATGCGTATGCTCAAGAAATTCACCGCCTGCGGAACTACCGTACATTTTGCAGATAACTCGAGTCAATATCGCGTCGTCAAGGGACGCCAAAGCAACGGCGTCGGCCTTTAAACCGTTCTTTAGCATTACTGATTTATAAGCTTCGTCGGAACGTTTATCCAAGTATTCCGCATCCATACGCAAATTTTCGGACATCTTCAACACGGCTGAATGAGGAGACGAAGCGATTTCATTCAGAACTGGGATTACGTTATGTCTAATATAGTTTCTTTTATAGTCCGTGTCAGAGTTGGTGCTGTCATACACGTACTCAAGCCCAAGCTCTTTGCAGACGCGGCGAATTTCTTTTCCCCCAAACGCCAATATTGGACGAACAAATATCCCGTCGCGCATTGGCGGGATTCCGCTCATACCGCGTATTCCTGTTCCGCGAAGCATGTTAAATATCACGGTTTCAAGATTATCGTCCGCATTATGCGCCGTAGCGACTATTGTTTTTCCACTATATTTTCTACACAATTCATTAAAAAAAGAATACCTTTCGTTTCTAGCGGTTTCTTCTAATCCCCGTAAAGAAGCTTTAGCAATAGACGGAACGTCCGTTTTCCTTACTATACACGGAATTCCCATGCTTTCGGCAGATTCCATACAAAAAGCTTCGTCGCGGTCGGCTTCATTACCGCGAATCATATGATTCATATGCGCGGCTTTGATTAACGCTTTACAATTATTATCTTTTATATATTGGCAAAGCATATAAAGTAAAAAACGAGAGTCTGCTCCTCCGGAATATCCGACGATAATCGTATCCGCCGAATCTATCTCAGCGCCGATTCCGCTGCGCCTTAAATAATCGTTAAACGTCTTTTTATAATCACTCATTTTCGCGCGCGTTCCCAGACTTTAAAGTTATGTATTCAAATACGGCGCCTATTGCAGTCGTAACTACGCACCCTGCAAGCAAGTGTTCTATAAGTCCGTATATAAGGTTGATATCAACGTCGACGGCAGACGCGGCGTGAAGCATCTGCACTGATTTATATATAGTATAAACCGCGACGAGCGACAGTAAAAACCACATTGGGCGAGTTATTTCCCATATTAATCTATCATATTTGTTATTGTTCATAAATATCTTCCTAACTCAAGCTATAGCGTAATTCATATTTTTCTTCCACAAATATTATACTATTTTTTAAGCTCTTTTTCAACAGCAGTTTTCAAAATTTGTTCGTTATACGCGCTGAGTTTTTTTCCATCTTTTCCTCTCATGCTCTTTATCAGAAAGAAATATACAGGCAAATACAAAACGACGCTTGCTACGATCATAGTCCAAGTACTGAAAGAAACTGCGCGATCAAAAGCAAATTTAGCTAAGGAAACAGACAGGGCGGCGGCCGATATAGGCGCTAAAACGCACGCTATAAAGTCTATTCCAATTCCCGTTACCTTCTTAAGCCTTATTACGCTTAAAAACATATTCAGTGTTTCGCAGAAATAAACGCTTATAATATATCCGACGATTCCGTATCTTGGCACCATCAATAAAACTAGAGCTAAACTAGACGCGGAATCTATTATATTTATTTTCATCGAATGTACTTGCTCCCCAAGTCCTTTAAGCATTCCGTCGACAGCGGTATCCAAATACATTATCGGAACAAGAGGAGCCATAGCGCGTATCATGCGAGCAGCTTCGACGCTTCCGTATACTTCTTTGCCAAGAGCGTTAGAAAAAGCGAAAAAAATTGCGGCGCATATAATCGAAAAGGCAAGAGCCGAGGAATAAACGCGACCGACGGATCTTTTTATATGCTCGTTTTTTCCCATTGCTTTAAATTCCGCGACCTCCGGAACAAGTAATCCGGCAAAAGACGATATAACTGCGGAGGGAAATAAAATTAATGGAAATACCATTCCGTGCAGCGCTCCGTATGACGCAAGCGCGGCGCCCGCCGCAAGACCGCTTTTTTTCATTCCCCACGGTATTGCAAGATGTTCCGCGGTCGAAAGTCCTTGCCTTGCATATGCTCCTAAAGCTACGGGAAGAGATATCAGCGCGGCGTCTTTAAAAGTCGCGTATGATTTTTTAGATACAAAAATTTTTTTCTTACCAAAACGCATTGCGTCTCTTTCAATATTCCTGAAGTCTTGGCTGCATGCCTTCGGCTTTTTTTTATCAAATGAAAATGCTACGGCGGAGAAAATAAGGGTCATTACGTCCGCCGCCACCGCGCCTCCGACTACGGCCAGGCACGAATACTCGACTCTATCGAGCAAAGGCGGTATCGCTACTGTGAGAGCGGTCGCCGTAAACAATATTTTCATGCCCTGTTCAAGCGCTCCTAGCGCAGCGTTTTTATGTATTTTTCTCACCCCAGTAAAATATCCGTTTATCGCGCTTGTAATAGATATCGCCGGAAGGCTTATCGCCAACGCTTTAAGAGACAAAATCGTTCTCGCGTCCGAAAGAAGATTTTCTCCTATGAACGTAGACGACGCGTATAGAATACCGGCGGTGGGAAATGAAAATAGAGCGGCGTATAAAATACAAGACAGCATAATATGTCTTATACAACGTCTATACTCCCAGTCCGTACACCCTTTCGCGGCGACGAGAGCCGTGCGCTCCGCAGTCAAACGCACAGCGGCTAAATTTACTCCTGAGGTCGCAACCGTTACTGCAAGACCATATACGCTCATAGTAAGGGTGAATAATCCCATTCCTTCGGCGCCAAGTTTGGCAGACACA
This sequence comes from uncultured Eubacteriales bacterium, assembly GCA_949747515.1. Lineage (GTDB taxonomy): Bacteria > Bacillota > Clostridia > Oscillospirales > CAG-272 > RUG11130. The sequence continues at coordinate 48,611 of CATKFO010000038.1, read as the reverse complement.
TATGCGTTGAAGCTGACGGAAATACATCGAAGTATTATATTAAGCATCGCAAGAGCCGAAGCGCTGATTAAAAACGATTTTGTACGTTTCAATTTTTTCTCCGATCATAAAATCAATTAAGGCTATATAATAATTTATGCGATAGATTACGATTTCAGACTTAAACCGAAAAATGATCGCGCCGCCTTAGTTTTAAGGCGTTTTTGAAGGCATAGCTCAATAAATTTACATATTGTTATTGTACGCAAAGATTAAAAATAGTATAATCTACGTATAAATAGCTTGAATTCTCTATTTACCTTATAGGCGAAAGGAACAATTATGAATATATCTGAAATTAAAGAAAAAATTCTTGAGGGCGGACTTGACGAAGCGTTGACCGATCGTCTTGCTATACCTTCCGAAAAGATTTCTTCGGAGCGTTCAAGATACTGCGACGCGGCTGATAATTTTAATTCAATTTACGGAGACTTTGACGACGTTCGTATATTTTCCGTAGGAGGAAGAAGCGAAATATCCGGAAATCACACGGATCATAACAACGGAAGAGTAATCGCAGCGTCAGTAAACCTTGACGTTATTGCATTTGCCGCAAAATCCGAAGGCGGCGAGACGCGTATAAAAAGCGAAGGCTTTCCAGAGGATATTGTCCCCGCGGGAAAATGCGACTCTCCTGATCCGTCGCAGTATTTCACATCAGCAGCTATAATCGCGGGAATGCAGAAAGCTTTTATTAACGCAGGATATAATATCGGCGGCTTTTGCGCGTATACGACTTCAAACGTTCTGAAAGGATCGGGAATTTCCTCGTCCGCCGCCTTTGAAGTAATGGTCGGCAATATACTTAATTATCTTTATAACGACGGTAAGGTGCCTAATGTCGAGATCGCAAAGATGGCGCAATACGCCGAGAACGAATATTTTGGAAAACCGTGCGGACTTATGGATCAAACGGCCTGCGCGGTCGGCGGATTTATCGCTATTGATTTTGAAACCCCGTCGTCCCCGATGATCGAAGCAATTGACTTCGATCTTAATAAATATGGATATTCTCTTTGCATTGTAAACACGGGAGGAAACCATGCCGATTTAAACGAAGACTACGCGGCTGTTCCCGCCGAAATGAAGTCTGTAGCGGCCGTTCTTGGAAAAAACGCTCTTAGAGGCGCGTCCATAAACGATTTAATTGAGCGCGCTGAAGAAATACGCGAAAAGTGCGGCGACAGAGCGTTTTTGAGGGCTTATCATTTTATCAATGAAAACGAAAGAGTCGCGTCTCAGGTCAGATCGCTAAAAAATGAAGATCTCTCCGAATTTTTCATTAACGTAACAGGCAGCGGAAACTCAAGCTTCAAATACCTTCAAAATGTTTACACAACAAAAAACGTTTCGGAGCAAGGTCTTTCCGTAGCGTTAGCTCTTACGGAAAATTTTCTTAAAAATAAACTCGCCGCGTGCAGAGTTCACGGAGGAGGCTTCGCCGGAACAATTCAGGCGTTCGTACCTATATGCGACACGGCTGAATACAAAAAGCTTATGGATTCCGTCTTTGGTGAAAATTCATGTCATATACTTTCCGTTAGACCGTCTGGCGCCTCCGAGCTTATTCTGAAATAGTTTTTACGTCGTTTATTATATGCGCTAACGCGGACGCGACCAAAAAGGAATTTTACGATGATCGATTTAAAAAATAAAGATAATAGAAAGACACTTTTACGTATATGCGTAAATTTTGTTATTCTATTCGCTATATACCAAGTAATTCTTTATATAGGCGAAAGATATATCTCCGTATATAAAGTTGGAATTTCTCTTTATCTTTTGACAGCTTCCGTTTTGTTTTGCGTTTTTTACGCTAAAAACGGATATAAGCTCTCCGGCGCGTTGACAAATAAAGACGATCTTCCGGAAGAGTGGACTGAATATGAAAAAGACGCGTATCTAAGCGAAGAAAAAAAGAAGAAAAAGCAAGCTCGAAAAGCGCTTACCTTTCTTCTTCCAATGATAGTTACTATTCTTATAAACTGCGTTGCACTATATGCGTTAAATCTTTTCAGATAAATCTACTTTAAATAAAAAATTCTCTCGACCATATTTTAATACTATTGGAGTTTTATACGCAAATCAAAGGAATTGAAATGGCTGATATTATACTGATAGCGGTGGGCAATCTGCAACAAAAATATTTTCGAGAGGCGGCGGACGAATACAAAAAAAGACTTGGGGCTCATTACCGCGTTATTGAAACAGAAATTAAAGAGGAACGCCTTCCGCAAAATCCTTCTAAATCAGAAATTTCTATAGCTCTTGAAAAAGAAGCCGAAAAAATAATGGCCGCAATACCCAAGCGATCATATATTACGACGTTGTGTATCGAAGGGAAGACGATTGATTCTGAAGAGTTTTCAATACAGCTTGAGCAAGCGTCTGTTCGCGGCTTTTCGACATTTGTTTTTATTATCGGATCCTCGTACGGACTTTCAGAAAAAATAAAAAGGCTATCTGATTTTAAGTTATCTATGTCAAAGATGACATTTCCGCATCAGCTTGCCAGAGTAATGTTATATGAGGCTTTGTACCGTTCGGACGAAATACGATCCGGCACACGGTACCATAAATAATTATGAAGTACAAAACAAAAAAAAATCTTAGTCAATTTGCTTCAATACTTTTTCTTGCCGGAACATCGCTTACTTTTTTTGCTTGGAATTTTGGACATGCCAGAAATGAAAACGAAAACAAATTTTCTGGAAATACCGATGAAAAAATGGATTCAAGCTCTCAAACCGACGACTACTTTATAAAAGCAGACGTTAATTCTTCTCTCAACGTAGACGACTTGATTAATTCAATAAAAAAACAAGAAAGCTCAAGCGTGAAAGGAATATACGACGCTTCAATTTTTACCGACGTTCCTCCTCAAATCAGCGACGCGCTTTCTCTTGCGTCAGACGGATATTTTACGACGTCTCAGCCGTACGACGCTTCTACTACAGTCCTCGCGGTAATGAACAACATGAAAATTCAAAATGAGTTTTCTATTAGAAAGAAAAACGTTAAATCCGTATCGTACGAACAAGATAAGGATTACGCTCCCTTTGAAGCAAAATACTACGACGTTGAAGCGGATCGTCCCTTGATCGAGCTTTATATGGGATATATCTTTATTGACAACGGTACGACGCTTGATATTTATTCGCGAGACGGAATTTATCAAACATCGTTTGACGATTCCGACTATATTCCAGCTTATGCGCGGGATATAAACGGAAGACCTCTGTTTTATAAGACTACTACTGTAGAATGTTTGCCATATGGAGAAGAATATCTCAAACGCAAGCCGAAGGGAACGCGGGTAAGAGAGCCCCATGACAGAGAGAAAAACGTTTGGGTTGAAGCTAAACTAAAAAACAAGGAAAAAGGGATTCCCAGCACGGAAGAAAAAAAAGTATATTATACGCTAAATTCTTCTTACTTTTCCCTTTCCGATTATAATGAGAGAACCGACGGTAGAGGAATAAATTTCGATTATCCCGCTTATTATGGAATTTCTGACAATAACATGTACGTTTCAGGAAAAAACTTTGACACCTACTCTCAAAGTATCGACGGAACTGTTACTGTAAAACACACTGATAAATGGGCGTTTGCGCGTGATGGAGTCGAAGTAACCGATTATATATACGATAAAGCGTATAATATGAGCGAAGGACTTGGATGCGTTTCGACGGAGCCATACTATCAGGACGGAGGAATGTTTTTTGTCCGACCAAACGGAACTCGAGCTTTTAACACGGTCAAAAAATATAATAATACGGCTCTTGATAGGTATATAATAGAAAATATTCTTCCTCCTCTGTCGTACGGTCCTGAAAGTATTGGTTATTTCTACTACGATCATGGACTGGTTAGAGCTAGGCTTGAGGTAATCGATTACTGGAACTACACTACGAATAATCTGTTTCGATATAATTCGAGCGTAGAAGTTCTTCTTGATTCGGCCGGAAACGTCTTCCCTATACCGGTAGGATATGAAATCAAAGCATACTCAAACGGTATGATACTTCTTGAAAAAGACGGGCTATTTGGATTTATGGATTATACAGGCGCGTGGATTGCAGAGCCTATCTATTCTCATGCGGAAGCGTTTTCAGAGGGACTTGCGGTTCTCAAAACGCAGGACGGAAGGTATGGAATGATCGATACGTCCGGAAATATTGTTCTTCCATTTTCGTATAAATATATTTCTTCAGCTTCAGACGGTATTATCGCCGCCTATAATGGCAGCGAATGGAATATAATTCGTAAAATGAAAAAATAAGCGTTAATTTCATATATTTAAAAGGGTGATACAACCAGACTTGATTGTATCGCCCTAATTTTTATGCCATATATTTATATCCGTTTATAATATGTATTTTATTTACTCCATTCAAGGCTGCGGGAGTCAACCGTTTTTCTCAAATATTCAAGAACGCTTTTTCGGGTTACAATTCCTACAAAGCATGATCTGCCGTCAATCACGGGAGCGAAATTTTTGTCCATAAGATGCTCGAGAAGTTCGTCCAACGAAGCGTCTATTGATATCGGCGGGTTAAAGTCCCGCCTTATAATGCTTATTATTTGTTCGCTCTCCATACTATGTATATCAGCGTTCCCGCTTTCAATTATAAACTTTAAGAAATCCCCCTCGGATACGGTTCCAATATAATATCCTTCTTTATCAAGAACAGGCACGGCGGAATAGCCGTGCGCTTTAAATTTTTCAAGTCCTTGACGTACCGTCATATCTGATTCAAGATACGACGTTTTTATTTTGGGAGAAAGAAGAAACAATATATTCATATTTATTACGTCCTTTTTATTTTTAAATATATCCATTCGCGAGGGGGAATCGATACCGTTCCGATGTATTCGACACCGTCGTAATCAATTCCGTCGCGAGGCAAATTTACAGTAATATATGAGTCTTTATTATTAACGATCGCTAATAATGAATAATCAAGTCCGCTGTCTGGAGAAGGACTTCTAAGAATCGAGATATGCTCTTTATCCAGTTCCAATAGGCGAAAATAACCTTCTTTAAATATGTGATCAGACTTTCTTATAGCTCCTATCTTGCGATAGGTTGCGCTTACGCTTTCTTCAGATCCACGCCATGGAAACGGACGCCTGCAAAATGGGTCTCGATATCCTTCCATCCCAATCTCGTCGCCATAAAAGACGCAGGGAATGCCTGGCAAAGCGGCTATAATCGCATACGCCTCGCAAAGCAATTTAGACGCTTTTACACGAGCGTCAAAGCTTAACTTCCGTGTAGATAATTCCTCGTTGCTTAGATCTTTATATTCATCGTCGCCAAAAACTGAAATAGCTCTTTCCGTATCGTGAGTGCTCAGAAAATTCATGAGTCTGTCCGAGGCCTCTTTCGGATATCTTCGATATATTCCCTCGGTAGCCTCTCTTAATAAATCGGTATCGCCGTACTTTACATAGGAAATTACCGCGTTGCGAAGCGGATAATTCATTACAGAATCAAGCTGTCCGTCTGAAAAATATTTTCTTCTCCGTCCATAGCTTATTTTATTAGACGCGTCTTCCCATACTTCTCCAATTATCATTCCTCCCCGGCTATTTTGTGTAACTGCCTTTCTAAAATCGTTTAAAAACAAATCGGAGAGCTCGTCGACCACGTCTAACCGCCAGGATTTAACTCCAAGCGACATCCAATGTTTTACAACGTTATCGCAAATATATCTCCTAAACTCTTTATTATCGCTTTTAACTCTGGGCAGAATTTTTATTCCCCACCAACATTCGTATTCATCCGGAAAATTTATAAAATTATACCACGGATAATATTCCGAGGTTACAGATTGATATGCTCCGACATTGGAATATTTACCGTATCTGTTAAAATAAACGCTGTCGTCTCCGGTGTGATTAAACACTCCGTCAAGCATAATGCTTATACCAAATTTATTCGCCTCAGAACATAGCGAGGCAAGAGCGTCGTTGCCTCCAAACATAGAGTCAACTTCCATGTAATTGCCGGCGTCGTATTTATGATTAGACGACGCGTCAAAAATCGGAGATAAATATATAATAGAAGTTCCAAGGGATGCAATATACGGAAGCTTTTCAATTATCCCGTATAGATCTCCTCCAAAAAATTCATTGTTTTTTATATACGCGCCAGGATACTCCGCAAATTGAGGAACTCCATTATCCCAATTCTCATTTAAAAGCGCGCCGTCTTTAACTTTGCATTTTCCGCTTCTTTTAAAGCGATCTACAAAAATATGATAAATAATTCCATCTGGAATATCAGCCGTGCAGCGCCGTCGTTTATATACTAGAAGCTGACGCTTAGAAATATCAAAGTCTTCGCGCAATACAGTCGGAGCCTCTCCTCCAGCGGTAATCTCCCCTTCTGCAGAAAGCATTTTATATTCATAATACAAAAGTCCGCGAGATGAAGATAAAAGCTCTTCCGTAAGTCCCGAAAGTTCTATATCAACGCTATATACATCCCTATCGAAATAGAGACGTTCCCAATAAAGCGGAACGATTTTCTCTTTTATTTCACCGGCCTGATCGTCGGAGTATATAACCATTACCGGAGACGATACGCCTCTGCAGCGTAAAACTGATATTTCAAAAGTTACGGCGCTTCCCTCGGGAACGGCTCCGAAAAGAGAGATATCGGTTCTGCCGCCGTCGCCTGATAATATATATTTGCGTTCTTCAATCATTTTTCAATCATTCTTCGATCTTTTCAATATGCCAAATCTTCTCCGCATAATCTTTAATACTTCTGTCCGCGGCAAAATATCCTGCGTTTGATATATTAACCAATGACTTACGCGACCACGACTCATAGTCCTCATAGTCCTTAGACATTCTGTTAAATGTAGAAGTATATGATTCGAAGTCCGCAAGGCACATATAAGGATCGGATATTCCATGCGAATAAAGAAGGTAATTTACTATTTGAGAAAAGTCTTCTCCTGCCAAGGGACTTGTAAGCCTATTTATCGCTTCCTTCAGAATATCGCTTTGCATATAATACTTTACCGACTCGTATCCGCGCTTCCATAAATCGTCTACCTGTCTGTCGGTAAGCCCAAATATATAAATATTGTCGTCTCCAACAGCGTCTTTAATCTCAATATTAGCGCCGTCGAGAGTACCCAGCGTCAGGGCTCCGTTAATCATAAATTTCATACATCCGGTACCGCTCGCTTCTTTTCCGGCAAGGGATATTTGCTCGCTGATATCGGTTGCCGGCATAAGCAATTCCGCATCGCTTACCTTATAATCTTCAATAAACACAACCCTCAGAATATCTCGCGCTACCGGATCCTTCGATATCTCCTCTCCAAGACGGCATATAAGACGTATAATCGTCTTCGCCATGCGATATCCTCCGGCGGCTTTCCCTCCAAAAATGAATGTCGTCGGAGAAATATTTGCATTAGGATTGTTCTTAAGAGAAACATACATAGATAATATTTTAAGAACGTTCAGCAGCTGTCTTTTATATTCGTGAATACGCTTTACTTGCGTATCAAATATCGAACTAACGTCAAGCGAAGATCCGCTTTTGTTAAAGTAATGCTTTGAAAACGCCAGCTTATTATTATATTTTATAGTTCTAAGCTCGTCAAGCACAGATTTATCGTCGGCATACTTTTCAAAATCCTTAAGTCGCTCAGGATCTTTTCTATATTCAGGTCCGATGAGATCGTCCAGCAATGACGAAAGTCCTCTATTTGAATAACAAAGCCATCTTCTATGAGCTATACCGTTGGTAATATTAGTGAACTTATCTGGCGCCGCTTTATAAAAATCATGAAATACGGTATTTTTCAAGATTTCAGAATGAAGAGCCGATACCCCGTTTACTGTGTGCGAAGCCGCTACGCTAAGATTCGCCATTCTAATTTGCGAATAAGCTATTATCGACATATTAGAAATGCGCTGCCAATCTCCGGGGTACATATTCCAAAGATCTGAGCAAAATCTGCGGTTAATCTCCTCAATAATCATATAAATACGCGGAAGTTCAAGCCTAAATAAGTCCACCTTCCATGTTTCGAGAGCTTCAGGCATAACCGTATGATTGGTATAAGATACGACTTTTTTTACCGTATTCCACGCGTCGTCCCACGAATAAGAGTAAATATCAAGAAATATTCTCATCAATTCCGGTATGCATAACGCTGGATGGGTGTCGTTTATATGAATCGCAACCTTGTCTGAAAACTGGTCAAGATTTCCATATACCGCCAAATGCTCGCTGATAATATTTTGCAGCGACGCAGATACTAAAAAGTATTGCTGCGAAAGGCGGAGAAGTTTCCCTTCATCATGATCGTCAGACGGATATAACACCTTTGATATGAATTCTATATTTGACGACCCCTGCAAAGCCTTTACATATTCGCCCTGAGAAATAAGATTCATATTGAATATAGACGTATCGACAGCTTTCCATAATCTGATAGTATTAACTGAATCCGTTTCATACCCCGGTATATATAAATCGTACGGAAGCGCCTTCACTTCTTTGGCGTCTTCATATATAATATCGCATTTTTCGCCGTTCCATTCTTCATGCACAGAACCTCCAAGCCTTACGGTAAAAGCCTTATCCGTTCTTGGATTAAGCCATACGCTTCCATTAGACATCCAATCGTCAGGAAGTTCCACTTGATTTCCGTCAACGATCTTCTGCTTAAAAAAACCGTATTCGTAACAGATGGAAAAACCTGTCGCCGAATAGTCAAGCGACGTTAGCGAATCCATAAAACAAGCGGCTAACCGTCCCAATCCCCCGTTTCCAAGGCCAAGGTCCGGATCATCGTCGTATGCGTCTGATAAATCATACCCCATTTCATAAAGAGCTTCTCGATACACTTTCTCAGCGCCGAGATTCATAAGAGCGTTTTTCAATGTTTTTCCTACTAGAAATTCCATGCACAGATAATACGCTCTCTTTTTCTTTTGCTCTTTCTCTTTTTCACGAAACGCGCCCTTTTTTATAGATAAGATATCCTTGACGCTCATTACAACCGCGCGATACATCTGTTCTCTTGTCGCGTCGTTATATCTAACGCCAAAATATCGTATCAATTTATCTTCAAGATCTTGTTTTACATCCGATTTGCTAAGCTCGCTTATATTCATCGTTACCTCTCAACATTTATAGAAATCAAAGCATAGAATCGTATAGTCTTAAATATTTTTTAGCCGATGCTTCCCAAGAAAAATCCGTCCTCATAACGTTTTTTATAAGTTTTTCCCACCGTTCATTGTCGCGGTATATTTGAACGGCGTATTTTATTATATTCATCATCTCGTGAGCGTTATAATTTGCAAATGAAAAACCGTTTCCCTGACCTGTATACTCGTTATATGGTTTTATCGTATCATGAAGCCCTCCGGTTTCTCGAACTATCGGAACCGTACCATACCTTGACGCTATCATTTGAGATAATCCGCACGGTTCGCTTTTAGACGGCATCAAGAACATATCCGCGCCAGCATAAAATTGTTTTGAAAGAGCCTTGTTATATTCAAGTTTCACTCCGGCTCTTCCAGGAAAATCTTTGGAAACGCTCTTAAAAAATTCCTCGTACTCATTCTCTCCAGTCCCCAAAATTGCAAACGTAATATCCGTTTGGGAAAGCAGCTCATATAAAACGCGTTTTACCAAATCAAATCCCTTGTGTGACGCGAGCCGAGAAACCATTATTAAGAGAGGAGCGTTCTCATCTCCTTTTATGCCGCATATCTCGCGCAGCTCTCTTTTGTTTTCCAATTTACCGTCAAGACAATCTTCATTAAACCTATTTTTTATTTCAGGATCCTTTTGAGGGTTATAGTAATCCGTATCTATCCCGTTAACAATTCCAGTAAGCTTATCTCTCGACGCGCGCAAAATATGATGCAGACCGCAAGAATAATATTCAGTCAATATTTCGTTTGAATACCGCTCGCTAACGGTACTTATCATATCCGACGATACTATAGCTCCCTTCAACAAATTGATATTTCCGTTATATTCCACAATATTCGCGTCGCCGCCTCCAAGGCCAAACACATCGCCCAAAATCGACATTCCGTAAACGCCCTGATACTCGATATTGTGTATGGTAAACAATATCTTAATATTCCTCATTAAGTCGTTATCATACGTCTGTCGTCTTAAATATATTACTGCCGCGGCGCTTTGCCAATCGTTCGCATGCACAATGTCCGGAATGAATCCTACGCAAGATATCAGCGAAAGAACAGCCCTTCCAAAATATGCGAAACGCTCTCCGTCGTCGTATTCGCCATAAGTCATGCTTCGATTAAAATAATATTCGTTATCAATAAAATAAAACGTAACTCCTCGGAGTTCTGTTTTCCATATCCCGCAATATAGGGATCTCCATGATAATGAAACCGAACATTCTCCTACAAATTCAAAAGAAGAATCCATCGAATATTTTATTGATGAATACATAGGAAGAACAACCCGCGCGTCTAAATTTCCGTTCGACGCTTTTTTTACTGCCGCAGGAAGAGAACCCATGACGTCTGCAAGACCTCCGGTAGAAACATAAGGCAACGCTTCAGAAGCAATATATAAAATTTTCATATCGCTCTCCTTTATCTATCAAACCGTTTGATCCTTTGATATATAGTACGGAAGCTCCGGCGCTCCAGAAAGAAGTCTGCCGTCTCTTATAGTTGCGTTTTTATCGGACACAACGCAGTTTATATAAGAGTTTTCTCCAACGTACGTTTCCTGCATAAGAATACAATTTCGAACGGTGGCGTTTCTCGACACCTTTACGCCGCGAAACAATATTGAGTTTTCTACAGTTCCCTCCACGACGCACCCGTCCGCAATAAGAGAATTTGTCGCCGCGGATCCGATCATATATTTAGTAGGCACCGAGTTTCTTACCTTGGTATATATAGGTCTATTTTTTTCCGAAAAAAGCGAATTACGAAACTCATGGTCGTTTATAAGCTGCATACTATGAGTAAAATAATCTTCAAAAGATCGGATACGGGCGGAACGTCCGCTATACCTATATATGTTAAATTTATATTTCTCCAAATTTTTAAGAATTACGTCCCTCTCCATGCTCGCGTAGCCGTGCGCTATAGAATCTGTTACGATCATTTCAAGAAAACGTCTGTTGATTACGCTAATGTTAAGGCCTACGTCCGCTTTTCCATGCATATTCGAAGGATTTACATATAAGTCTTTTACGCGTCCTTTTTCATTTGCAATATAAACGGTGTCTGCTTCGGTAATTCTTTCATTTAGCTCGACTGATTTTACAACTGTCGTCATATCGGCTCCAGACCTTATATGCTTGTTTATAACGTCTTCAAAATCAATGTTGCAAATTACGTCGCAGTCAGTCATAACTACGTAATCTTCTTTAAGACGTTTCAAAACATAGCTAACGCTTTTTAACGCTTCAAGGCGAGAAGAATAAAGTTCGTTCGTATGATTGGCGTGCGCGGTAATAAAAGGAGGAAGTATTTTTATGCCTCCGGAACGCCTCGCAAGATCCCAATCCTTTCCGCTTCCTATATGATCCATTAACGACTGATAGTTATAGTGCGTTATAACCATTATATTAAAAATATTAGAGTTAACAAAATTAGAAAGCGCAAAATCTATAAATCTATATCTGCATCCGAACGGAACGGAAGCGACGGTGCGATTTTTAGTGAGCTCAGGTAAATTAGAATCATGTATGTTAGAAAAAACAATGCCTGCGGCTAACATAGTCGCTCCTCCTTATCTATTGCTATTCCATTTGCTGCCAAGCATTTCCCCGGCAGAAATATCAACGCCGTCGTCTAAGACAATTCCAGCGCCGATTACCGTAATACCGCTGTCTGCGGTTTTAGTTCTTCCGATTACGCATTTTTCGCCGATTACGCATTTTTCGTCTATAATACTATAATTTATAGTTCCGCTCTTTTTTATTACTACGTCGCTCATGATGATCGAATCGCGAATATACGCCCCTTTTTCCACTCTAACGCCGCTGAATAGAACCGAATTTTCCACTATTCCTTCAATGTCGCAGCCCTCCGTAATAAGCGAATTTGACACGGACGCGGAATTTCCAATTCGGTGTGGAGGATGCGGAGTATTGCGAGAAAATATTCTCCAATTTTCATCGTATAAATTAAACTTTGGTCTATGTCCCAGAAGATCCATATTGGCTTCCCAAAGAGACTCTATTGTTCCTACGTCCTTCCAATATCCGTTGAACGGATAGGCATACATTTTTAGACCGCCCGCAAGCATTTTAGGAATTATGTTTTTTCCAAAGTCGTTTGAAGACGAAGGATCCGATTCGTCCTCAATAAGATATTTTTCAAGTTGATCCCTGTTGAAGACATATATTCCCATTGACGCGTTAGTCGACTTAGGTTTCTCAGGCTTTTCCTCAAATTCTAAAATACGCATGTCTTCGTCCGTATTCATAATGCCAAATCTACTTGCCTCTGACAAACTAACGTTTAATACGGCTATTGTGCAATCGGCCTTACGTCTTATGTGATCCGAGAGCATTGCAGAATAATCCATTTTATATATATGATCGCCCGATAAAACAAGAACATACTCCGGATCATAGCGTCTTATAAAATCAAGATTTTGAAAAATGGCGTTAGCCGTTCCCTTGTACCAGTCCGCGCCGTTTTTCCCCTGGTAAGGAGGCAGAACCATGACCCCGTTCCAAGCTCTGTCAAGATCCCACGGCTGGCCGTTTCCAATATATTCGTTTAGAACAAGCGGCTGATATTGAGTTAAAACCCCTACCGTATTTATTCCGGAGTTTATGCAGTTTGAAAGAGGAAAATCGATAATTCTGTACTTCCCGCCGAAAGGCACCGCCGGCTTTGCGGTTTTTTCCGTAAGCGTATAGAGTCGACTGCCTTGGCCTCCGGCAAGTAGCATGGCTACGCATTGCTGTTTCTTGTACACGTTGCTTTCGCCTCTCTTTCAGTAAATCGTTTTTTAGTATAATTATAAAGACGTTTATTGTTTTTTCTTTAGTATAAGCCCCGACAATGGAGGAAGCGTAATTTTCAGCTTGCCTTTCTCATCCTTATTGTTTTCAATTGAATTAACAGTATGAAGATTTATATTATTTTGCACATTAGAGCCTCCGTAGCAATAAAGGTCAGAATTTAATTCTTCCACGTATTTTCCTGGAGACGCATATATAATATAATCGTTAATCTTAACCGGAGAAAAATTTATTACAATTATAAGTTTGTTGCCCGCCGCGTCTTTCCTTGTATAAGATATTACGTTATTATCCGAGTCGTCCGCGTTTATCCATTCAAATCCGTCCCATGAATCGTCTATTTCCCAAAGTTCCGGAGATCTTAAATAAAAGTTATTGAGATTCATTACAAATCTTTGCATTTCCGTATGTCTCGGATATTTTGTCATAAACCATTCAAGCTCATTTGCAAAGTCCCATTCGCGGAACTGAGCAAACTCGCATCCCATAAACATAAGTTTTTTTCCGGGAATAGTCATCATATAAACTAAAAATGCGCGCATGCATGAAAATTTATCGTCATACTCGCCGAACATCTTGTCAATAAGCGACTTTTTGCCGTGCACAACTTCGTCGTGAGAAATAGGCAGAATATAATTTTCTGAAAATGCGTACATAAGTGGGAAAGTAAGCTTAGAATGATGATATTTTCGAAAAATCGGATCAATTGATACGTACTCGAACATATCGTTCGCCCATCCCATATTCCACTTAAAGCTAAATCCCATTCCGCCTTCTTTAAGAGGCCGCGTTATCATAGGCCACGCCGTAGATTCCTCGGCAATCATGAGAACGGATGGAAATTCCTTAAAAATCGCTGAGTTTAGTTTTTTAAAAAATGAAATGGCTTCAAGATTATGATTAGTTCCATTTACGTTTGGTATCCATTCTCCAGGTTCTCTGTCATAGTCAAGGTACAACATGGACGATACGGCGTCTACTCGGATTCCGTCGATATGATACTCTCTAAACCAAAACATCGCGCTTGAAATAAGGAAAGACTGCACCTCCGGACGTCCGACGTCGAAGCACCTCGTTCCCCAGCCTTTGTGCTCCATTCGATCCTTTCCCTGATACTCATAAAGCGGTTCTCCGTCAAACTCGTAAAGTCCCGCTCTATCTTTTGGAAAATGCGCCGGAACCCAGTCGAGTATAACGCCAACCCCATTTTCATGCATTTTATTTATAAAGTATGCAAATTCATCGGGGGCGCCGAATCTCGAAGTCGGCGCGAAATAAGAGCAAACCTGATATCCCCACGATCCGTCGAATGGAAATTCTGTTATGGGCAAAAGTTCAATATGGGTATAACCCATTTTTTTTACATACGTTACCAGCTTATCGGCGGCTTCTCGATAAGATATATAGTTTTCCCCGTTTTCAGTAGACAAACTATCGACGGTAATCCACGACGCAAGGTGAACCTCATAAATATTCATTGGATGCGGGTAAAAATGTTCGCATGAAACGCCGGTAAGAGAATCGCGATATCGAAGCCATTTTTCATCTCTCCATCCGTTAAAAGTATAGTCGGACACTATAGACGCGCTTTTCCCAAGAGTTTCAGATCGGAACGCATATGGATCAGATTTTAGGTAGGTATGCCCGTCGCAGCCAGTGACGGCAAATTTGTAATACATTCCTTTAAAACTGGACTTTCCCAAAAGCGTAACTTCCCAAACGCCTTCGTCTGTAATTCTATTCATTACGGCAGATTCATCCAGATTATTATAATCCCATCCGGTCCTGTCAGATACGAGCGCTATCTTAATCGCATTAGGAGCCCATACTCTAAACGCGCAGCTGAATATTCCATCTGAACTTGCAGTTTCGTGCGCTCCAAAATACTCGTATGCGGTAAAATTTGTACCTTCATGAAAAAGATATCTCTGATATTCGTTTTCTGTATACGCTTTCATATAATGTCCACATCCTTTATAGCTGCAAATTATATTATATTCAGCTTAATTGTATTCCATACCTTAAATAGCAAGTTTATCTACGTTTGCACTATCTCCTACGACAGACATCGTATCTCCTTTATTGAAAACCAACGTAGGATCCGGAGACACGAACACCTTTCCATCGGAGCGTCTTACCGCGATAACGGTAACGTTGTGCTTTCGTCTAATATTGTTTTCCGCAATACTTTTTCCAATCCAACGCTCCGGCACGACGATTTCTGCGATAGAATAAGCGTCTGAAAATTCAATATAGTCAAGAAGACCACGTCTTGATAAAATTGACGCGAGTTTTTCTCCCATATCCCGTTCCGGAGACACAATATGATCGGCGCCGATCTTCTCAAGGACTGTACGGTGCCTTTCGCTCATTGCGCGAGCGACAACATTTTCGACCCCAAGCTCTTTAAGGATCAATACCGTTAAAATACTGTCGTTCATTGAAGACGCCATGCATACCACCGCGCAATCCGCCTCAGATACTCCAGATGATTTCAGCGTCGATTCATTTGTCGGATCGCCGATTATTGCGTTTGTAACCTTGTCGGATATGGAATTAACAGTATTCGCGTCATAATCAATAACCGTAACCTGACATTCATGTTCCATCAGCGATAGGGCCAACGCCGTTCCAAATTTTCCAAGTCCGATTACATAAAAACTTCTTTTATTCATTTCAACATTTCCTAACCGATCATAATATTGGCCTTTGCATATTCAGTTTCAAATTCAGATTCACTTACGCGATTTTTTATTGAATATGCAAAAGTTATTACGCCGACCCTTCCTAAAAACATAAGCAGCATAATAACCGCCTCGGACAGTAAGGGAAGGCTCGGAGTAAGAGAAAGAGACAGTCCTACAGTTGCCGACGCAGAAATACATTCAAATAACGCCGCCATCAAGGTTTGCCCTTGAGCAATAAGTATAAGCGTCGCCGTCATAGTAACGGTCAACTGAGTCGCGGCTACCGCAAAAGCGCGGCTGATGGTTTCAGAGGGAATTGTCCGCTTAAACATCGACGTTTTCTTTTTACCGCGAATAAATCCAAGGAGGGCGGCTGCAATAACGGTCGTGGTAGCGGTCTTTATGCCTCCAGCAGTAGAACCTGCAGAACCTCCTATAAACATTAAAAATAAAAATATAAATCTTGTGCTTTCGTTTGTTACGGCCATATCTACTGCGGAAAAGCCGGCGGTTCGAGCGGTGGCAGACTGAAAAAATGAAACTACTATCTTATCAAATAATTTGAATCCGCCTATGGTTTCAACATTATTCCACTCCGCTATAGCAAAAAACAAGGCTCCTGAAATTAGTAAAAAAGCGCTCGAAATTAAAACTATACGGGAATATACGCTGATTCGCTTTCTTTCTTTAAAATATAGCCACGCGTCGTCCCAAACTATAAATCCAATCCCGCCGATAATTATTAAAAAAGATAATGTTATTAAAACTAAAGGATCCTTGGCAAAGGCAGATATTCCAGCATAAGCTCCAAACTTCGGTCCCAGTATATCAAATCCGGCGTTGCAAAATGCGGATACAGAATGAAAAATGCTTTGACGTATACCCTCTCCGACGCCAAAAAACGGAATAAATTTTATACAAAGAAGCGCCGAGCCCAGTAATTCAAAAAACGCCGTTCCTAAAATTACGCGCTTCATAAGAACAATAATGCCGCCGACAGACGAAAGGCCGTAAGACCCCGCCAAAGTAAGCTTATCAGAAATCGATATCTTTTTACCAAGTGAAGACAACAGCATTACTGCAACGGTCATAAATCCTATTCCGCCGATTTGAATAAGAGAAAGGATAACTCCTTGGCCAAACGTGTTAAAGCAAAGCGCCGTATCGGCGCGTACAAGACCTGTAACGCACGTCGCGCTGACAGACGTGAACAACGCGTCTATAAAATCCATTTCAACGCCTTCCCGCTGGGAAAAAGGCATTGTCAAAAGTATTGCTCCAGTCAATATTATTAACAAAAAACCCAACACTATTTTTCGCGTAGGACTAAGTCCTATTTTATGACAAGATTTTAAACTCATTATTTTGAAATCCCTGTTTTCAATTTCCAAAGACTATCGTTTGGATTAAGCGAAAATCTCCACTTTTTATCGGCGTCCTCTCCGGCATAATCAATATTTATCCTTTTTCCTTCTAAAATATCCTTATCAGGAGCATATCCGCATTCACAAATAAATATGGTATCTCCCAAAAGAGACAACCCGTTGTGCGCCTTAGTTATTCCTAAAGCGTCGCATAACTTTCCCGGACCGTCGGCAAGCTTAGAGAGTGGAATACAAATTCCTTTATTATTCATCCTCCCTTTATTCATCCTCCTATTATGCATAACGTCCACACCGTTTTCAGGAATAACGGCGCGTATAAGAACAGCTTCCGGAACGTTTTTTTCATTAGCGACAACGTTCATACAATAATACATTCCGTATATCAAGTATACGTACGCGCAGCCTCCTTGAGAATAAATTATTTCCGTTCGAGCAGTTCTTCGACCTCCGAACGCATGGGAAGCTCTGTCTACAGCTCCCATATAGGCCTCTGTTTCTGAAATAATTCCGGATGTTAACACTCCGTCGTTTACAGTACAAATTACCTTTCCAAGAAGTTCTCGCGCCAGAGTTACTGCGTCCTTGCGGTAAAAATCTGCCGTTAATTTACGCATAGTCCCGTCCTCGCTTAACCTACAAAAATCAAATATTACTCATACGAGCGAATATTTCCTATAACTCTGCCCAATATTACAAGACTGTCTACTATAATCGGGTCCATCGATCTGTTTTGAGGCTGTAGTCTAAAGTGACCTCTTTCTTTATAAAAAGTCTTAACTGTCGCCTCGTCTTCAATAAGAGCGACGACGATATCTCCGTTTTCAGCCGTCGGAGTCCGCTCCACAATGACTATATCTCCGTCGAGAATTCCCGCGTCTATCATGCTGGTTCCAACAATCCGTAGAGCAAACAGCTGTCTGCCGTAGCTGCCCCTTTTGTCAAAAGGATACGTTATATATCCGTCGTGATTTTCTATCGCAAGAATTGGAACTCCCGCGGTAACGCGACCAAGTATAGGTATTACCGCCTTTGGAGACGTCGCCTGTTGAGAAGTAACGTCGTCTATTCTAAGAGTTCGGCTCTTTCCGTTTTCTTTTTGAATATATCCTTTCTTCTCCAATTTTTCTAAATAGGTATGCACTGTCGACGTACTTTTTATATCAAGGTCACGACGGATATCTCTAATAGAAGGCGAATACCCGTTCTTTAGAATATTCTCCTTAATGTAGTCGAAAATTCTTTGTTCTTTTTCATTTAATGCTGCCATAATCTAATTCTCCTTACTGATTTTATGGAAAAACACAATATTAAAATGCAAATATCTTGATATTATTCTATCACATTTGCAGCAAAAAGTAAACGCTTGTTCGGTATTTTACAATGATTTCACATCTTCAGGTTATTCTTTCTGAATAAAACTGGAGTTACGCCAAAGTATTCCCTAAAGGCCGTTGAAAACTTGCTTTTATTTTCGTATCCTATCTGCAATGATATTTCCTGAATACTATTATCTGTTGAAATAAGAAGATCAGCGGCTTTTTTCATTCTTTCATCCTTTAAATACGAGGATATCGGCTTTCCATAAACGTCGCGAAATCCGTTTTTCAGTGAAGTAGAGCTTATGCAGAACTTTGAAGATAATTGTTCGATCGTCGTGCGTTTCGATATGTTGCTAACAAGAAAGTTTCTTACCTCTTTTATAACGTCCACTTGACTTTTTCTATAAATTCTCATGGGAGATTGCAGGGAAGGTTCAAGGTTCGACAAAAATAGAATAAGCTCGAAAGTTTTCAAAATAATATATAACTGAATCTGATCTTCGGGAGCAGAATATATAACGTTAAAAAACGACGAAATATAGTCGTTTGACTTAAGTAAAAAGCAATCGTCGCCGCGAAAAAACTTTTCCGCTGCGGAAGAAACGGATATACCAGACTTTTTATAAGCTTCCGGCAGCGATCTATCGGCAAGTTCAACGTCGACAGAAAGTGCGATTCCCTTATAGTATCCCAGTGGGAATTCAAGAAGATCGGCATGATTGTCAGTCATACTCATAAACAAATCTCCTTCTCCCATGTAAAGAATACAACCGTCCTTCATTTTGCATTCCATTCTGCCGCTCATGCACCAGTTTATTTCCAGCGTAGTTTGCTTTCCCGGAACAGCGCAAACTCCAGTATATGAATCATACTCCTGAGTATAAAAATAAATTCCTGGAATAACCGAATATTTTTTCCCGTTCCCAAACGTATTGTTTCCCATAAAACCTCCCCTATTTCAGTTAAAACAGTCGTTATCGGCAATTTATCATATTCTTTAACAGCGTCATTTTACCATGAGGCGGCAATATTGTCAACGCGAAGAAATTTAAAGAAATATGCATACTCCGACTAACGCAATAAATTTTTAAATGACTTGATAAAAATTATATTGTATGATATCATATATATAATTGTATGATTTAACGACACTCCGCCCAATAAAGGAAAAATATGAAATATAAACATGACGAAAACGAAAAATTTGCATTAGAATACGGAGACATAGCCGTACCAATTGAATTGTACGACGATAGCGCCATAGTATATCATGTTGCAGAATCTGCATTTTTACTATGGAATACTGAATTCGGAACGGCTCCCTTTTCAGGCTCGTCAAAGAATCGGCTTATTAACGAATTAGTTCCTATTATGAAAAAATATAATTTTCACCCTTCGGAAGATATCGGAAAAACATTATTGATATATATTTTTAATAATCACGACGCTCCTACTTTAGAGGAAAGCAACATTGTAATTTTGAAAACGCCGCAAGAAATTGAGAATTGCAAGTTCGACCCCTCGCTCCCTAATTTTGACTTAGTATCAGGTAATTACGGCGACGTCGTCTGTTGCTGTCTGCGCGAAGATAAAGCCGTCGCGTTTTCCGCCTTAAACGACTATTCCGACAACGAATATCCTGAAATATATGTAGAGTGCGCGCCTAAATACCGCATGAGCGGATATGCGACTTTATGCGTTAAAGCAATGGCAAGATATTTAACTACCGTTTGTAATGCGAAAAAAGTATCTTACGTATGCGAGTCCAGCAACGCGGCGTCGTGCAGAGTAGCGGAAAAAGCAGGTTTTAAATTGATCGGGCATCGTATTCCGTTCGTATTTTACAGAAATAAAAATAACTTCGAAGGGGAGGAAGCGATCGATGGCGTTTGACGCAGGAATGCTTCGCGCCGTATTGCGCGAAATGGAATCCGAACTATTGGACGGAAGAGTTGAAAAGATATATCAGCCTGAAAAAGACGAAGTAATCTTCTTGCTGCGCTCGCAAGGCGTTGAAAAAAGACTTCTCATAAACGCCGGATCATCCTGCCCAAGAATGAATTTGAGCAATATAAAACCTGAAAATCCCGCTACTCCTCCTATGTTCTGTATGATGTTGAGAAAACGTTTTATCGGAGCTAAAATTAAATCTTTCTCTCAACCTGGATTTGAACGCGTAGGACGAATAACGTTCGAATGCCGAGACGATATGGGATTTAAAACGGAAAAACACATGATACTCGAAATCATGGGTAAGTATAGCAATATAATCGTAACCGATTCAGAAGATAAAATTATAGGGGTACTGAAGCCTATAGATTTTTCAGCCAGCGCCATACGCCAGCTTCTCCCGGGAATGAGATATACTCTCCCCCCCGCTCAGGACAAAATCGAAGCGGAAGACGCGACGTTTGAAGAATTTAAAGACGCTTTTAATTCCGCGGACAAAGGTATGTCCGCCGTTAAATTTATTTCGTCTACATTCCGTGGATTTGCCGCCGCAACGG
Source organism: uncultured Eubacteriales bacterium (assembly GCA_949747515.1). Lineage (GTDB taxonomy): Bacteria > Bacillota > Clostridia > Oscillospirales > CAG-272 > RUG11130. The sequence goes on along the minus strand of CATKFO010000038.1, from coordinate 27,652 downwards.
CAAGAGAAATAGTATATAGAGTTACGGGAAACGTCGACTCAACTCTCGAGGAAGCCGGAACAGAACTTTTTGATTCTCTCAAATCCATAGTTAACTCGGCGAATTCTGGCGGTACTGAACCGTCTATGGCGCGCGACGAAACAGGATTACCCATAGAATATTCGTATATTAAATTAACGCAGTATGGCGAGAATTCAAATATCGAAACGTTTGAATCCGTAAGCAAGCTGATAGATGAATTTTATTTAAAAAGATCCGGAGAAGAACGATTAAGGCGGCGCGCTTCAGATATTTTTCGTATTTTGTCGTCGGCTGAAACAAAGTTAACCAAGAAAATCGCGCTTCAACGAGAAGAGCTTGATAAATGCGAAGAAGGAGAAACGTTTAAACGATACGGCGATCTCATAACCGGAAATATATATCTTATGAAAAAAGGAATGCGGTCTATTACTTTATCAGACTGGTATTCCGACGGTTGCGAAGAAGTCGAGATACCTCTTTCATCACGTATGACTCCGGCGCAAAACGCCCAATTATATTATAAAAAATATACTAAGTCAAAAAGCGCGAAAATACATCTTGCAGAGCAGTTGGATCGGGCTGAAAAAGAGCTCGAATATATAGATACTGTATTCGATTCTTTGACGAGAGCAAAAACGGAAAAAGAACTTGCGGAAATAAGATCGGAATTATATCATAGCGGATACGCTTCAAAAATGAAAAATTATTCTGAAAAGAAAAAACAAACGCCGATGATTATTAAATACAAAACGAGAGATGGACACGAGGTACTATGCGGAAAAAATAACACTGCGAACGATTTTCTTACGCTAAAAACAGCGGATCGCAACGATTGGTGGTTTCATGTCAAGGATATGCCGGGATCTCACGTAATTTTAATATGCGCTAATGGAGAAGACGAGCCTTCTGAGGAAGCGTTTACAGACGCCGCCATGATCGCCGCCTATAATTCAAAAGCGTCTGACGGCGCGAGCGTGCCAGTCGATTATACAAAAGTCAGACAAGTGAAAAAACCGGCTGGATCAAAACCGGGATACGTAATATATCATACCAACTTTACCGCGTATGTAACTCCAGACGAGGATACGGTAAGAGCCATGGAAATAAAGTAAATTTCAAAAAACTTACGTCAAAATATTATGGAGACAAAAATAATGAAGTATGCCAAAATTCTGATAAGCGGAATATTTTCCGGTTTTTTAGTGGGAACAGGGGGAATAGTTTATCTTTCAGCAGAAAATAAAGTCGTAGGAGCCGTACTGTTTTCGGTAGCTTTGCTTACGATATGTTTTTTTTCACTGTATCTTTTCACAGGAAGAATAGGTTATTTGGCGACGGACAGACGCTTATCTACAGTCTCGGCTCTCGCTGTCGGGATCGTAGGAAACGCCGTCGGATCGGTTATCTGCGCGACTCTAGATCGAGTGGTAAAACCTGAAAATATTGAAAAAGCAAATTTAATTTGTTCGGCTAAGCTTGAACAACCTATTTATGCAACCGTTACTCTCGCAGGTTTCTGCGGCGTCCTGATGTACATAGCCGTAGAGACATACAAATCAAACGGGACTCCTATCGGTATTTTATTCTGCATTCCCGTATTTATTCTAAGCGGATTTGAACACTCAATAGCCGATATATTCTACTTCACCGTTTCCAACGTTCACATAGAAAAATGGATATTATTTATCGTCGCCGCAGTATTTGGAAACGCGGTTGGCTCTCTGCTTTCACGCGCAGCTCATGTTTTTTCAAATATAGAATCCTTAAAATAAAACGTTTTTGAATAATAATTGCGTAATAAGCCATAATAACTTTGGAATCTGTTGATTTCAAGTTTATTTTAAGGCAGGATAATAAAAATGGATAACAAGAATTCTAATTCTTCTATCGAATGTACCGTCGTACAGTGCGCGAACCACTCGACTACTTCCAATCATTGCGCTCTCGGTTCTATCAAGGTCGGAACTCATGAAAAGAACCCCACTGTAATTCAGTGCACTGACTGCGAATCCTTCGTACTCGGCAATAAGGATTGTCACTGCGGAAAATAACCTACGTTCACAACAATCATTTATTATTTTAAACGCGTTTTTATTTAATTATACTTTTTTCGAAGTATCAACGTAACGCCATAAAGATAAAAGAGCTCGGATTAAACGAGCTCTTTTATCTTTAAAAGCAATTTATTTATTATAATTATATCCGAGATCTAAAGCAGTCGTATTTTTTTCGATCAGCTTCGCCTTGCTTGCAGGAATACTTGAAATAAGAAAATCGCGGAAATTTTCGATTGTAAATATGCCCGTCTTTTTAAGCAAAAAACCGAGAACGATAACGTTTGCAAAACCTTCAAGATCATTTTCAACGGCAAGCTCGGTAGCAGGTATCGGCAACGCCGTTATATCTTCTCTTTCGGACCCGATATTTATAAGCGTCGAGTCGTAGATAATCATTCCGCCGGCTTTTACGCGAGGTTCAAACTTTGTAAAAGAAGGAAGGTTAAGCGTTACTGCGATATCAGGATAAGTAACCGAAGGAGAGCCTATCTCTTCGTCGGAGATGACGACCGTACAGTTGGAAGTTCCTCCGCGCATCTCAGGACCGTATGACGGCAGAAACGTTACGGGCATATCCATATGCATTGCGGTCTTTGCAATCTGTTTTCCGCTAAACTGTATTCCCTGTCCTCCGCTTCCTGCAAAAATAAATGTTTTCGTCATGGTACGCCTCCTTTATCTTATCGCCTCGGCGTCCTTGTATACGCCGAGAGGATAATACGTAGTCATATTTTCGCGGAGCCACTCTAACGCGGCCTTGGGGGTCATTCCCCAGTTAGTAGGACAGGTAGACAAGATTTCTACAATCGAAAGACCTTTACCTTCAAGCTGATTTTCAAAAGCTTTCTTAATCATTTTTTTCGTAGATATAACGTTTTTAGGATTATCGACCGCAGTTCTCGCAGCAAGAGCGACTCCGTCAAGCGTAGAAAGCATCTCGCACACTTTAATAGGAGATCCCTGAATGCTTCTGTCGCGTCCGTAAGGAGAAGTAGTGGTAACCTGACCCGGTATCGTCGTAGGCGCCATCTGCCCTCCGGTCATACCGTATATAGCGTTATTGATAAATATTATAGTAATGTTTTCGCCTCTGGTGGACGCGTGAACAGTCTCGGCAGTACCTATCGCCGCAAGGTCGCCGTCCCCCTGATATGTAAACACAACGGAGTCTGGATGAGTACGCTTTACACCGGTAGCCACAGCCGGGGCACGGCCGTGAGCAGCCTGTATCATATCGCATTCAAAATAATTATATGCGAAAACAGAACATCCTACCGGCGCGACTCCCACCGTTCTATTTTCAATGCCCAGTTCGTCGATAACCTCGGCGACAAGTCTGTGCACGATGCCGTGCGTGCATCCCGGGCAGTAGTGCAGCGGCACGTCGGAAAGAGCGCGCGGACTTTCAAATACGGTTTTCATATATAAACATGATCCTTTCGTTTTTAAATACTTTCGGATATTTCTTTCGCTCTGTCAAATATAGCCTCAACAGAGGGAATCATTCCGCCTGTGCGCCCATAGAAATAAACGGGGCATTTTCCATCCGCAGCCAAACGAACGTCGTCTATCATCTGTCCCATAGACATCTCTACAGATATAATCGCCTTCGCCTTGTCGGCGATAGAAGAAACGGCGTCCTTCGGGAACGGCCAAAGAGTGATAGGTCTGAGAAGTCCAAGTTTAATTCCCGCTTCACGCGCCGCGGCCACCGCGCTTTTGCAAATACGCGCTGTTATACCGAACGCTACAAGAACGATTTCAGCGTCGTCTGTCATAAATTCTTCGTACTTGACTTCATTTTTCTCAATGCGTGAATATTTCTCGTATCTTTCAACTACGGAATCTTCAAGCTCTTTCGGATCAATATACAGAGAATTTATAATATTCTTCTTTCTTTTGCCTCCATGACCGTTTGCAGCCCACATCTTATCAGGAACATCCCTCTTTTGGAACGCGTCGAAATCTACAGGCTCCATCATTTGTCCGAGAGCTCCGTCCGCGAGAAGCATTACGGGCATTCTGTACGTATCTCCAAGATCAAACGCTTCCATAGTCAAAGAAGCCATCTCCTGCACGGATGAAGGAGCCAGAACAATCAGTCTCAGGTCGCCGTGACCCACGCCGCGCGTAGCCTGATAATAGTCCGACTGGGAAGGCTGAATTCCGCCAAGGCCCGGTCCGCCTCTCTGAACGTTTACAATAAGGCACGGCAAGTCGCAGCCCGCAATGTAAGATATTCCCTCGCTTTTAAGCGAAATTCCGGGTGATGAAGACGAAGTTAGAACGCGAGAACCCGCCGCGGCCGCCCCCATTACCATATTGATTGCCGCGACTTCAGATTCAGCCTGAAGGCACAGCCCGCCTACCTTAGGCATCCGTTTTGCAAGATATTCGGAAATTTCCGTCTGCGGAGTAATCGGATAACCAAAATAATGAAGACATCCCGACGCAATAGCGGCCTCGGCGATAGCCTCGTTACCTTTCATTAAAACTTTCTTTGACATATTATTATCCTTTCGGTTTAGTTTAAGCGTCTTTTTCTACTGTTATAACCGTGTCCGGGCACATCATAGCGCACATTGCGCAGGCAATACATTTTTCCTGTTCCTTTATGTACGCCGGGTGATATCCTTTAGGGTTAATAGTATTCTCGTCAATAGCTAAAATTCCCTTCGGGCAAGCGTCTATGCAAAGACCGCATCCCTTGCATCTGTCTGTTCTGAAAGTTAATTTATTCATATGTACTCCTTATCCGCCTTAAAAAGACGGTATATTATGCGTATTACTAATCAAAAAAGTTTTTTAGTCGCGCGCTTCATAGCAAGCGTTTCGCCATAATAATCAGACGATTTCAAAAGAGCCTCTATACCGTCTGCATTTTCTTCAAAATATGACTGCAAAACCAGTGGCAGCCCAGAAATGTTCGCGCATTCTAAAGCGTACGGAATCGATTCTGCAAAATCTTTCGCCTTAGTCTCGTCTCCTATCGAGCTGTTGTTCACTATACCGGTGCACTTTAGACGAGACAGCGATTCAATCTCTCTCATAAAATCGATAGCGTCGCGAGGCTCGGAAATAAGCGGACGATATTTGTTTACCACGTAAAGCATATCGTAACCTTTCGCCCGTATTACGTCGGAATATCTGCCGAGAACGACAGCCCCGTCGTCTCCTCCCACGTCGATAAAAACCCTGCCCTCGCCGTCTCCGCTCAAAGCGGACGCTAAACCGTCCGGCAACGACGGAATGTCGACGTTAGAATTTGCATACGCGGGTATCAAAGGAACGACTCCGCTACGTTTCATCATATCGGACGCATCTGCCGCCCTAAAATACGGATTTACTATATCCAAATCCGCTAAATACGTCTTAAGCTCAGACGACGCGGAACAAATCGCCATATTTACCGCAACGTTCGTTTTGCCGACTCCATAGTGTCCGCATATTACGACAATCTTATTCAGCTCCATGCGACGTCCTCCGACATTAAGAAATATTTAATTTATTATACATCATTACGTGTAAAAAAAAAAGGGGGAACGTCGAAATAATAGTATAAAAATTTTTCTATTTTTAGCTTCGACGTATGCACTATTGCATAATTCTCCATTTTCGCCTCGTTTTTTATTTATTAAGATATTTTTGTTTTTAGCTTGATTAGATTGAAACGAATGTGATATAATGTACTATAATAAAATTAATATTTTAAGGAGAACGACCGAATGAAATTATCTGTATCCTCTTATAGTTTCGATCATTACAAACGTCCTGAAGAGCTTGGACTAACGGGAATCATGGACAAAGCGCTGGAACTTGGTTTCGACGCCATTGAATTTGCGGAAAGCAGCTACATAAACTTTGATCGAGACACTGCGCTTAGAATAAGAGAGCATTCTGAAAAAATATCTCTTCCCGTTATTTCTTTCGCCGCGGGAGCCGACTTTGCAAGGAATGGGAAAGACGGGGTCGAACGTGAAATTGAAAGAGTTTGCGCCATCGTAGATACGGCGGCGGAAATGGGAGTCGGAATGATGAGGCACGACGTTTGGTACGGAGAGCTTCCAGGAGTTAAAAACCCCAGTTTTGAGGACGTTCTGCCTATTTTGACTGACGCATGTAAAAAAGTTACGGATTACGCGCGTGAAAAGGGAATTAAAACAATGGTGGAAAACCATGGAATGCACGTTCAAGATTCAGCAAGGGTAAAAACTCTTATCGAATCTGTAAACGATGAAAATTTCGGCGCTCTCGTAGATATAGGAAACTTTCTGTGCGTGGATGAAGACAATATAAGAGCGATAAAAACCGTCGCTCCTCTAGCCTTCCACGCTCACGCTAAAGATTTCCACAAAAAAACGCATAATTCGGATTTTCCTGGCGAAGGATGGTTTTCGACTAGAGGCGGAAATTATTTAAGAGGGGCCATCGTAGGCCACGGAGTTCTCGACATTCCAGCGTCGATAAACGCGCTTAAGGAAAGCGGGTACGACGGATATATTTCTCTCGAATTTGAAGGTCTCGAAGATAATATTTTGGGTATACGCGCGGGCCGAGACACTCTGCTTAGATATATAAGATAACACTGGAAAGGCGGTAGACTTAATATGTTTGAAGACGTTAACTCAAAAAAAGTGTTTTCATACTTTGAAGAAATTTCTTTTATTCCCAGAGGATCTGGAAATGAAAAAGGAATAGCAGATTATTTAGTAAAATTTGCGAAAGATCATAATATTTTTTGCTCGCGCGACGAAGCGAATAACGTTTTCATGAAAAAGGAAGCCTCGGTCGGTTATGAAAATCACGCTCCAATAATGCTTCAGGGGCACATAGATATGGTGTGCGAGGCAAACGGCGACGTAGAGCACGACTTTCTTGTAGATCCTATTAAGCTTGTAAGAAACGGCGATATTTTGTCTGCCGACGGAACAACTCTGGGAGCCGACGACGGAACCGCGGTCGCAGTAATGCTCGCGATACTTGATTCCTCGGAAGTCAAGCATCCGCCCCTTGAATGCCTTTTCACAGCCGGAGAAGAGATAGGCATGGTAGGAATGAAGGCTTTCGACGCTTCCCAGGTCAAGTCAAGAAAACTAATAAACCTCGATTCTCTCGCTACGGGAGTCGCTACCGTCGCATGCGCGGGAGGAGTCAGAACAGACTTTACGGCAAAATACGGCGACGACGACGCGCCGAGCGAAGCAATTTTCTACAGATTAATAGTCTCCGGGCTTTCAGGCGGACATTCGGGCGAAGACATAAATCTCGGTCGAACAAACGCTATAGTAGCCGCGGTAACTATTATGCGATATATAATAGACGCCTGCGACGCGTACATAGTCCGGTCAAGCGGAGGCGATAAAGACAACGCCATTCCACGAGAATGTTCTGTGGAATTTGCCGTCACGGATTCGAACAGAGCAACCTCGGCTTTAGAAAAAGCCGTAAGTCTTATAAAATCAGAGCTTACTCCAGAAGACAAAGAATTCAAAGCCGAACTTGTCCCGATAAGCGACCGTAAAAAAGCCCTATCTTCTAAAAATTCAAGAATTCTTATTTGCGCTCTTTCTCTTATTCATTCCGGCCCCATACGCATGTCGGATAAAATTCCAGGATTTGTAGAGACGTCTTCAAATTTCTCCATCTGGAAAACAGCGGACGGAGTTTCGGAATTTACGACCTTTTCTCGCTCGTCCGTAGACGCGGCGCTTGACAACGTTATTACTAAGCTAAATTGCGTAGCGACGTCTGCCGGAGCGGACGTAATACATAGAAATCGTTACAAAGGATGGGCTTTTGCAGAAAAATCAGAAATGAGAGACGTCTATCTTTCGTCTCACAGAAGAGTATTTAACAAGGAGGCCGGCGTTGAAGCCACTCACGCGGGACTTGAATGCGGTGTTCTTCTGAGCAAAATTCCCGACATGGATATCGTATCTATCGGTCCGGATATAAAAAACCTTCACTCTCCTTCAGAAACGGTTTCCATATCGTCTTTCGACAAATTCTATGATTTAGTCGTAGATATGTTAAAAAATTCATAAGCCTCGTATTAAGAAAGGAACACAACATGAGAGCAATCGTATCAGTCGTAGGCAAAGACTCGGTGGGCATCCTTGCGGAGGTAAGCCGCGAATGCGCCGCTCACAATGCAAATATACTCGACGTAACGCAATCCGTCATGCAGGATATGTTTACTATGATAATGCTCGTCGATATCGCGGATATTTCCTCCGATTTTGCTTCAATCTCTTCAAATCTTGAAAAGCTTGGAGATAAAATAGGTATGAAAATACATGTGATGCACGAAGACATTTTCAATTCCATGCACCGCATTTAAAAATAACATACAAAACAGGAACAGAAAGGTTCATTTTCATAAATGATAAATACCGGAGACATTCTTGAAACGATCAATATGATCGATAACGAACACTTGGACGTCCGCACGATTACTATGGGTATTTCCCTTCTCGACTGCGCCGACGACGATATAACCCGCTCAGCAGAAAAAGTATACGATAAAGTGACAAAAAAAGCGGAAAATCTTGTCGCGACAGGCGAGTATATCGAAAAAACATACGGAATACCGATTATAAACAAAAGAGTTTCCGTAACGCCAATCGCAATGCTAACCGCCGCGAGCGGAGGAAATCCAATCAAATACGCGCAAGCGCTTGAAAAAGCGGCGAAAACTCTTGGGATAAACTTTATAGGAGGATATTCCGCGCTTGTGCAGAAAGGATTTTCAGCGGGAGATCTCTCTCTTATAGAATCTATTCCAGAAGCTCTTTCAGTAACGGATCATGTGTGCTCGTCCGTAAATATAGGATCAACCAAAGCCGGAATAAATATGGACGCGGTAGCGCTTATGGGAAAAATCGTCAAGAAGACTGCGGAGGCAACTGCCGACAGAAACTGTATAGGGGCCGCAAAGCTTGTCGTATTCTGCAACGCTCCGGAAGACAATCCTTTTATGGCGGGCGCGTTCCACGGGGTAGGAGAACCAGACTGCGTTATTAACGTAGGAGTTTCAGGTCCCGGAGTAGTACGATCCGCGGTTTCAAAATGCCCTGACGGAGATTTAAGCGAAATTGCCGATATAATAAAAAAGACCGCTTTTAAAGTTACCAGAATGGGGCAGCTTGTAGGTTCAGTCGCATCGGAAATGCTCGGCGTTTCATTTGGGATAGTCGATCTTTCTTTAGCGCCTACGCCTGCTGTCGGAGACTCGGTGGCTCACATACTCGAAGAAATGGGATTGGAGATTTGCGGAACGCACGGCACCACCGCGGCCCTCGCCTTACTTAACGACGCTGTAAAAAAAGGAGGAGTCATGGCTTCCTCACATGTAGGAGGTCTTTCGGGAGCATTTATTCCCGTATCGGAAGACGCGGGAATGATAGACGCTGCAAGGCGCGGAGATTTGACGATCGAAAAACTGGAAGCTATGACCGCGGTTTGCTCGGTAGGCCTTGACATGATTATAATCCCGGGCTGTACGTCTCCCGATACTATATCCGCTATAATTGCAGATGAAGCCGCCATAGGAATGGTTAATTCAAAGACGACTGCGGTTCGCGTTATTCCGGCTATAGGAAGAAACGCCGGTGAAGAACTTGAATTTGGCGGACTTTTAGGATGCGGCCCGATAATGCCGGTTAGAAACAACAGAAGTTCGTCAAAGTTTATAAGCAGAGGCGGACGTATTCCCGCTCCGCTGCAAAGTCTAAAAAATTAAATTGCTTTGCGTACGAACGACAAACTGAATTTTTTCTATATAACATCTAATTAAAAATAACAATGAAATCCCCGATGATAGATCGCGCTATTCATCGGGGATTTCATTGTTATTATATTTAATTTTTACTGTTTAAAAAAGTCAGTTTATCTCAACCGAGGTTCCGAGAGAAGCAGACTTATATATAGCGTCGAGTATCTTCATAATCATTACGCCGTCTTCCGCGGTAGCGCGGCAATCTTCCTCGCCGCGGCTTGCCTTAATAAATCCTTCTATTTCGCTTTCAAAAAGGCCGTCCATGCTGAACGCAGTATTTCCGCAGGGAGTAACGTCTACAAAATGACCAGCCATGTCGGTAAAAATCTCTACTTCCGGACTAAGCTTTATTCCGGCTTTTGTGCCGAAAAGCTCAATATCGCCGGTGTCCGACTTGATATTAAGGTTAAAGCTTGCTTCGACGTTAAGCGTAAGTCCATTTTCGAATTTTATCATCGCGGCTGCAAAATCCTCGACAGAGTATTCGAAATCGCCTTCTTTTTTCTCCCATGCGGTCTCTCCGCCGACAGCTCTCTCGCATCCTAAATTTTTATATGTAACTCCATATGCGGCGACAGGCTTCGGGTTACCGGCAAGATATCTGACAAGGTCGATCACATGAACTCCAAGGTCGATAAGCGGGCCTCCGCCGGAATACGACTTGTCTCCAAACCATCCGCCTGGACAGCCGTTTCTTCTGAGATATGTCGCCTTAGCGTAGTAAATATCGCCGAGAGTCCCAGCGTCGGAGAAACGACGAACAAGATCGGCGTCGTTGCCGAAACGTCTGACAAATCCGATCTGAAGAAGACGTCCCGTCTCTTTCGCCGTATTCATCATCTCCTCGGCCTCGGCGGCGTTCATCGCCATAGGCTTTTCGCATATAACGTTTGCGCCTCCTTTTAGCGCGGCTATAGTCGCTCCTTTATGAGCCGCGTTCCAAGTACAAACGCTCACGCAGTCAAGCTTTTCGTTCGCCATCATTTCATTATAGTCGGTATACCACTTTGGAACGTTATATTTTTCAGCGTATGCGATAACCTTTTTTTCATCTATATCGCACACCGCGGAAATTTCAATCTCGCCTCTTTCCTCAAGACGCTTATATCCCGCCATATGATAATGACTGATACCGCCAGTTCCGATAATACCGATTTTTAGCTTCTGCATTATAACAACCATACCTTTCTTTACGTTTGCTTAGCGGCAAACGATACGTGAAAAAGTTTATTTGGAATTAGATTATCCGCATTTTCACGTTTATTATTAAAATTTAATTTACCACGATTATTTTAATACCGCGCATAAAAATAGTCAATAGCTAAATTATGAAATATTGATTTTCTTTTCAGTGAGCCCCTCGATATATTCCTTTATATGCGCCATTCTTTCTTTTTCAGGAATCGCGTGTGAAAAGGCGGGAGTTTTTCCAATATTCGTATACTTAGCCGCTCCAAGATCGTGGTATGGCTCAAGATCCACCTTAACGATATTTTCGTGCGTGTTGGCAATATTCGCTATCGCCTCGAAGTGCTCGTTATTGTCGTTTATAGACGGGATAATAGGACATCTTAGAGTTATTTTCTTTCCCGCGTCGTCGATCGTTTTAAGATTTTTTAATATTACTCCGTTATCAACTCCGGTCGCCGCTTTGTGTGCCTCGGCTCCCGTAACCTTATAATCAAACAAAAATAAGTCTATATACGGAAGCGCGCGCTGAAGAGCGTCGTCCGAACAAAATCCGCACGTCTCGACGGCCGTATGTATTCCCTTCTCCTTTGCCGCTTTAAAAAGCGCTGCGGTAAACTCGCTTTGATAAAAAGGCTCTCCGCCGGATATCGTCATCCCCCCGCCGCTCTCCTTATAGAAAAGCACGTCTGATTCTACCTTTTTCATAACTTCATCTACAGTATAATCTTTACCCGCAACCAGCAACGAACCTGACACGCACGCCTCCACGCACTTGCCGCATTTGTCGCACTTATCCCTGTCGAAGTAATGTCCGCCGTCTCGTATAGAGTGACAGCCGTTAGGGCATATGCGGCATCGTCCGCATCCGATACATTTTACCGGACTGTATTCTATATCAATCTCTCTTGAGAGCCCCTCGGGATTATGGCACCACAAGCACCTCAGCGGGCATCCTTTTAAAAACACAGTAGTACGGATACCAGGTCCGTCGTGTATAGAAAAACGCTGTATATTAAAAATCGTACCTTTAATCATTAGTTTTACCTCTCTCTTTTTTTGCGGTTATCTGAGATAACAATATTCCCCCAAATATTAGAACGCACCCTATAATTTCACGCAGCGAAAGCATTGGTTCTCCCATTATAACGCCTCCGACGGCTCCAAAAATGGATTCCGTAGATAAAATAATAGCCGCCGTTTCCGGAGCGGCATACCTTTGTCCAATAATCTGGCAGGTAAACGCAATCCCGACCGAAACCAGTCCTCCGTATAGTATATAAGGCCATGACGCTACCATGCTGTCCATGCTAGGCGATTCAAATAAAAACATTCCGAAAATACCCAATATAGCCGTGACGGAAAATTGTGAAAGGGCAAACGTTATAGGATATATTTTATCAGAAAATTTGCCGACCACAATAATGTGAATCGCCCACAGCAAAGCTCCTCCTAAAAGAAGGATAGACGCAGGTTCTACGGTAAAGCTATTTTTCAAAGTAAGGCAAAGCATACCGACGCATCCAAGAAAAACGCCGATCCAAACTCTAGGTTTCGGAATATTACCCATAATCGTTTCAATAACAGGAACAATAAGCATATACATTGCGGTAAGAAAGCTTACTTCTCCAGAGCTGTCGATATAATTCATGGAAAATTGTTGCGCGATAATAGCAAGAAACATCAATAACCCGCAGAACGATCCCCATATTATTGTAACTCGCAGTTTATCTTTGTCTTTGTTTTTCTCCAAAAGAGCGATTACCGGAATCAACGGAAGCGCTCCCAACGCAAAACGAACGCCGGTATATGATAGCGCCGTAATATGTTCCGACGCCGCAATCTGAGCGGGAAAAGCAAATCCCCACAGAGCGGCCGTAAGCAGAAGTATCGACGTTCCTTTTACACGCGCGCCAAATTTTTTCATAATTGTTGTCGCCCCCGCGCAATACTATGCGTTATATTATAACATTTAGAATTTTATATTTCAAGAGAAATAATTTTATCTTCAATAATTTATAATACGATTTGATCGATTAAATATTCATTATGAGAGGCTGAAAATAATGTAAAATACACAAGACGGAAATAAATTCGACTGAACAGCCGCCCGAGTTCCTTTTATTTAAATTTATATATAATTTAATATTGACTGCGCCGAGCTTATAGGGTATAATCTTTTCAAATATAAAATGAAAGCGCGGTTAAATTAAATGAAAAATAAACTTAATAAACTTCTCGCCGGAGAATGTGAAAATCACATCCTCCCATTCTTTTGGCAGCACGGGGAAGACGACGAGACCTTGCTTGAAGAATTAAAGCTCATCCGCGATTCAGGAGTCGGCTCGCTGTGCATAGAGTCGCGTCCTCACGACGGATTTGTTACGGACTCATGGTGGGACGACGTGAGGCTTATTTTTAACGAATGCAGAAAATACGGAATGGACGCATGGATCCTTGACGACAAGTATTTTCCCACAGGATACTGCAACGGAGCGATACCTCGGGAATATCCGGATAAATGCAAAAGAGCGATTACGGAAAAACATATGGATATCTGCGGTCCGATAAAGGACGGAGCCGTAATATTTGAAGGATGGGCCGAGGAAGAAGACGAACTGATAGGCATAATAGTCTGCCGCTGCGGAGAAAATCAAACGCTTACGGGAGAATGTTACGATATAACTGATAAACTGAACGACGGTTTGATTTACGTTACTCTTCCGGAGGGAATCTGGCGCGTGTTTTTTATTTTCGAACGCCCGATACGCGACGGTCGAGTAGACTTCACAAATCCTGAATCAGTAGACGTTATGTTCAGCGAAATATACGAGCCTCATTACGAAAATTTGAAAGAATACTTTGGTAACACGTTTAAAGGATTTTTCAGCGACGAGCCGTTTATACTTGACAGATCGGCTCTTCCGATAAAAGATGCGAATAATTCTCACGGACGTTATCCGTGGAATAAATACATTAAAGAAGAGCTTGTTCAGAGAGCGGGAGACAAATGGCTTGAACAGATTCCATCATTGTGGTTCCCTATGAGCGGAATATCTCCAAAATACCGCGTCGATTATATGAACGCGGTAACGGAATTGTATAAGAAAAATTTTAGCGTTCGAATCGGAGATTGGTGCAGAAATCACGGAATTATGTATGTAGGGCATATAGTCGAAGATCACAATCAGCACCTAAATTTCTCAAGCGGAGGGCACTACTTCCGCGCTCTCGACGGCCAGGACATGGCGGGGATAGACGTAGTTCTTAATCAAATAGTTCCGGGAATGACGAATCATCCGAACGCCACCCCATGCTGGTACGATATAGCCGATCCGGACTTTTTCCACTACAGCCTTGCTAAATTGGGAGCGTCCCACTCTCATATACAGCCTGAAAAGGCTGGAAGAGCTCTGTGCGAAATATACGGAGCTTACGGCTGGGCGGAAGGACTTAAGATGATGAAATGGCTGACCGATCATATGCTTGTCCGAGGAATCAACTATTTCGTGCCGCACGCGTTTTCCGCTAAATTTCCCGATGAAGTTCCCCCTCAGTTTACCGGAGCCGGGCACAATCCGCAATTTCCGCAGTTCCGTATACTGATGGAATACATGAACAGAGTTTCAAATCTGCTTTCAGACGGAGTACACAGATCTGACGCGGCTATTCTGTATCACGCCGAATCCGAATGGTCGGGCGGAGATTATATGTATTTTTACACCCCTGCGAAGATTCTTACTCAAGGTCACATTGACTTTGACATCATTCCGTCAGATTACCTCTTGAATTCCGAGATAAGCAATGGAAAAATGGTCCTCTCCAAAGAAAGTTATCCATGCATAATTGTTCCAACGTCAGAATATCTTCCCGAAAACGTTCTTAACAAGCTTAAATTATCGGCTGAGTCCGGAGTGGACGTTGTATTCATAAATAAACTTACGCAGAAATCCTGCGAACACCCGGGCAAACGCTTCCCTATATCTGAAGATACGCATATGAGCGCGGTATCTGAAGATAACCTTGTCATGTGGATGAGAGAGCGGGGACACTACGACGTAACAACCACGACGCCGGAAGAATTCTTGCGTTTTTATCACTATTTTTCGGACGACGGAAAAACTCATGCTTATATGCTGACAAATGAAGGAATTAACGATACGATCGAAACTTCCGTCTCGTTCAGAGCGTTTGACGGAGGAAATTACTGCATATACTTCCCAATGGAAAACGTCGCTTACGAGCGCTCGTCAAAAAGTAATCTTATAAACTTAAAATTAGAACCATACGAGTCCGTAATACTATTGTTTGGAGACGTTCCCGACGGTCTTCCTGAATTTGTAAGGTACAAATCAATTAAAGAATTAGACGTTGGCCATACAGCCAAACTTTCTCTATACGAAGCAGAAGGATATCCAGATAGTCCGACCGTAGAAAGAACGCTTAGCAACCTTATAAATATCACCGGCCCGGATATGTATCCTCATTTCGGAGGATATATGAAATACAGCATGACCTTTTCATACATACCCGAAGGCAAAACGCGCCCTGTTATTGATCTCGGGTACGTAGGTGAGACCGCCGAAGTTTATGTTAACGGCTCAAAGGTTGGAGAAAAATTCTTCCCTCCGTATCAGTTCGATATTTCGGGAGCCGTACATACAGGAGAAAACAATCTTGAAGTGATTGTAACCAATCATCTTGGCTACGAGCAGAGAGATCTTTGTTCCAAATACATGGTGATGGAGCCGTCCGGTCTGCTCGGCCCGGTTAAACTAAAATATACGATTCCTTACGAGGACTAAAGAGAATAATAATCACGGCATAAAAGAGCTGAAACCATAGCGCGTCATATGATAATTGCCGTATTCCATTTGCCGGTAAATCAGCGCGCAATTTGCCGCAGTCAGAAAGAAAAACATCAATTTGTAAAAGTAGTCGAACATATTAGTAAAATAAAATTTGCTCGATTGTCTCAAAAAAGGACCGGTTATAGTATTAGAACCAATCGAAATATGTATAGAAATGACAAGCGGCGCGCTATTCTTAAATGGCGCAAGATATGAATTTTAGACTTTTTAGGTCGCAATTATAATAGAGTCTGTTATTTTCTCGGCGGTATAAAACCATTGCGTAGCCATGTAATAAGCAAATTAAATAAAACTTGAAATTCTAAGTATAGCCATACTTTTTACAGGAAAATTTTTAGACCGTCGGCAGCTAGTCAAAACTAAGGATACAACAGGAAAGGAACAACCGTCAAAAATGAAATTAAAACTCGGATTTATCGGGACAAATTTTGTCAGCGACTGGATGGCCGACGCTGCAAACGCATGCGAAAACATCGAAGCTACCGCTATATTTTCCCGTACGAAACAAAACGGCGACGCGTTTGCAGCGCGTCACGGAATACAAAAAGTATATACGGATCTTGAAGAATTTCTTTCCTCAAACATAGAGGCTGTATACGTCGCAAGTCCAAACAGCCTGCATTTTGATCATACCATGGCTGCTTTGGCTCATGGAAAGCACGTTCTTTGTGAAAAACCCGTCTCTTCAAATATACATGAATTTGAAGAGACGGCTAGCGCAGCAAAAAAAAACGGACTTATTTTACTTGAGGCTATGCGTCCGGCGTTCGATCCCGCGCTCGAATCCATAAAATCAGCGCTTCCTGAAATAGGAACTATCCGCCGGGCGTCATTTGAATTTTGTCAGTATTCGTCAAGATATGATAAATTTCTTGACGGCGATATACTTCGGGCTTTCAATCCTTCTTTTTCAAACGCGGCCGTTATGGATATCGGCGTATATCCCGTGCATTTTTGTCTACGTTTATTCGGCGCTCCTTCCGGAAAAATAAGCTCGTCGTCCGTTATACTGCCTAATGGATTTGAAGGATGCGGAACAGTTATATTTCCGTATGAAGAAATGGTTGCGTCGATAAGTTATTCAAAAATATGCGACTCGGTTAGCCCAAGCGTTATAACCGGGGAGAAAGGCTCGATAACTATTGATAAAATTTCTTGTCCTTCGAATATTGAGCTTATCGCTCGGGACGGAACTCGTAAAGCTATTACTTTCGGTTACAAACCTAACAATATGGTATTTGAGCTTGAAGAATTTGCACGATTAATCGATTGTAATGACATTGAAAACAAGCATATTGAATTTTCACGGATGGAAATTCTCATACTTGATGAAATTAGGGCCCAAAACGGCATAGTATTTCCATCGGATTTTAATAATGGTTAACGTAATCCAAATTAAGCGCAAATTTCAGCAGTTACTCCTTATATATTCTACGGCTCCTCGCGCCGCGGCAGCTCCGTCTGCCGCGGCCGTTACTATTTGTCTGAAACTTTTTGATCTTGTGTCTCCAGCCGCGAATATACCGCTATGCGAAGTTAAGCAATCCTCTCCCGCCCTAATATAACCGTAATGATCAAGCTCGACAATATCTTCAAACCTTTTGTTCTCCGGTTTAAGGCCTATCGCTATAAATATTCCGTCGCATTCTACAGTTTCAAGTTTTCCGCTTTCAACGTCTTCAAGCCTTGCTCCAGTAACGCGATCGTCTCCAATAATCTCGGACACAGTTCTAAACATAAATTTTTTTATATTTTTCTTTTCTGAGACAAGAAGAGATAATTTTTCGTCTGCTCTAAACTCTCCGCGCCTATGGATAAGATATACCTCGTCGCATATTCCGGATAACCATAAAGCGTCTTCTAACGCCGAGTTGCCTCCGCCTACGACTGCAGCGCGTTTGTTCTTATAAAGCCCTCCGTCGCATACCGCGCAGTACGACACGCCTTTCCCAAAAAATTCGCCCTCTCCAAGACATCCAAGCTTACGTCTGGAAGCGCCGTTAGCAATAATTGCCGAGCGCGCGCGATAATCTTCCGTTTTACCTGACAAAAGAAAACCGTTTTCTTCTTTACTTATTTTCATCACCGTGTCGTACGTTATTTTTATTCCGCTTCGCTCAACGTCTTCGAGCATTTTAACGGATAATTCGGAACCGGACACGCTTCCATACCCAGGATAATTTTCTACGAATGGAGCTCCTATCATCTGTCCTCCGCATACGTAACCTTCAATAAGCGTTACGCTAAGCGACGCCTGACGCGCATAGATAGCGGCTGTCATCCCGGCGGCTCCCGCTCCTATTATGGCCACATCTTTCATTTTGCTTTTCCCCTTTTTCATTTTAGTATGCTCTGAGGACGGCTTTGCAATACTTTGAATATAAAAGAAAGTTATTACTGATTATCGTTAACAGTATCGTTATAATCTTCCGCCAACTTATCCCATGTTCTGCGATCTACTCTTCCGGTTGCGTTAAGTTTATTTTTTTCCTGAAACTTACGTACGGAATTCATTGTAATTTCATCATATACGCCGTTAACGGGAACGTGAGGCAAATCGTAATTCATTCTTAGTGAATTCAGCATAAGCTGCGTTATAAATACAAGCTCGCTTCGCTCTCCTCCGGCTATTTCATACCCGTCGCTTTCCGGGTACGGACGAATGGAACCGCTCCTTGAGTTTTCAGCGACAACCTCGTTAAATTTTTTATTGAGATGTTTCCAAACCTCAAAAGTATATTTTCCGTCCTCGGTCAGTCCGCATTCGCTCTGAAATAATTTAAGAGCCGTCTCAGTGTCGGTATCAAACACGCCGGTAATCGGGATAAGAAAGGATGAATTGTTTTCGCCGAGCCCTATTGTGCGAAGCATTCTTTGCAGACCCGCTATCCTATTTGTTTCATCTGATAAATCAACAAAAATACTCATATATACGCCTTTCTAATAATTTATTCTATCTTAATTCACTCCGCATAATACTTTTATTATTGTATTACAGAACCGGTTCCCCCGCCGTATTGCGTGCTTCGACCTTCAACTCCCTCTGATAGAGAAAGGTATGTGCTTACAATCGAATTCCATAGGGTAGAACTAACGACGCCGCTTTCATTATATCCAAAAATACGTTGGTATGCTCTTACCGCTTCCGTCGTGTTAACTCCGAATATACCGTCTACCGTCAGCTTTGGTATCTGAGGGTAAGTGTCCGATATCCGATTCAAATACTCCTGAAGCGCAGACACGCTCTCTCCTCTTGATCCTATTCTAAGCGGTTCTCCCGGATATGCCTGTATATTCTCCGGCAGCCATCCAGGAGGCAAAGATTCAAGCATACCTCTATATACGGAATATATAGCTTCCCATACTTCTTCGTTTACCACTCCAGTAACGTCGAGCCCATACGCTCTCTGAAAGCTTTCTACCGCGGCCTTTGTTTTTTCCCCAAAAATTCCGTCTATAGCGGCGGGAGAAACCGCATTGTTAAACTCAAATATAAAACTGAGAAGATATTGTAATTCACGCACTTCTACTCCAACGTTTCCAATTTCAAGAGTAGCGCTAAAAAGGTTTGTTACATCGGAAATTGGAATACCTTCGGAATAGACCTCCGAAATTCTCTTAACAGCATTATATACGAGAGCGATTTTATACCATGTCGCGCGTCCGACAATTCCGTCCGGAGTCAGAGAAAATATACGCTGAAACTCACGCACCGCATTCTGAGTATCTATGCCGTATAGTCCGTCTGTTCTTTGTATTTTTGGTATGGACGGATAGTTTCTTGAGATTCTATTAAGTCTTAATTGTATCGTTCCTACGTCGTTATTAAAGGATCCAAGTCTAAGCGGTTCGTCGGGATAACTTTCAGACAATCCCTGCACAGGCGCGTCATAAACAATTTCAATGTCGTCGCCATAATAATAAGTAAGTATCTGATACGGCGTAAATCCCTGCTCGGCGAGAGAAACGCTTCCCCACTGTGAAAGACCGTCGCACTGTACGCGTACTCCGTCGCAATACGCGGCAAATAGAGGTTCTACTCCGTTTTCACGGCTTAGGTAATTATTAAAGACCTCGTCTACTATTTGAGAAATATTTTCAAAAATATCCCTCCCTCTGACGAACGACTGATCTGTAGCCGTAGAATTAGTTATATCAAAATTATATCCTCGGCTGCGATAATATTCGGTATAGACCCTATTAAGCGCAAAACTGATCTGAGATAAAATATTTGCGCGTATAGCGTTTTCCGGCCATGTCGGATATATTTCACTCGAAGCTACGTTTTTTATGTAGTCCGGAAAGCTAACGGTAACGTTTTCAGCGTTTGAATCCGGAGAACCCAAATGTACAGTAATATATTCTGGAATATAAGGAAGATTCGCCTCTCCATTCATATTTGATTTCCTCCGTTCGATGTTTCTTCGTTTTGATTTTGTGAAAGCAGCGGATATCCGATTCCTTCAAAAACTGTTTTTTCAGGTCTTAGGGAGGAATAATACACCGTCTCGTTATGCGGAATAAGTTCCGCCGTCTGAATAGAAGTTATACCTTCAAATATTGGAACGTCTATATTTTCAACCGTATAATATCCGTTCTTTCTCACTTCTACGTTGTACCCTGAATATTCGTTTCCTTCCGAGTCCGGGATCAATGAATTTTGCCTAGGCGGCGCCGGGAGCTCAACCGTCGCTGTTTCTCCGTCAACATTTGTTCTAAGAGAAAAAATCACGTCAGATTCATCCCCGGCGTCGTTAATATAGCTCCTAATATAAACCATCGCTCCTTCAACCGGAATTGTTCCCCCGGCGGTTCTCGCTCTTACGATCAGCTTACCAAAGTTATTATTTTCACTGTTCATTCTTACTCTCCTTTGAGGATGTTCTTTACCAGTGTATGTATACAAAAAAGAAGTGTGAATATTTTCGCACTTCTCTTTATATATTGATTATTTATTATTCCTTCACTGCGATCAAGGCTTTAATTTTCACTCCAAGGCTCTTGAAATGATTTTCGTACTCCGTCTCTACGTTTGAAGATAAAAAACTACTGTTTGAGTATAGGTCGCGAGTCGACGCCACGATTTTTAATTTACTATCGCCCAAAGTTTCAAGAGAATAGTCGAACAAGCCGTCGTTATCGGTTTTTAACCTTAACTCTCCTCCTTTAATAAGAGTTCTAGTATATTCGTTTAAAAAAGAGGGAGCCGTGAGTCTTCGAGACGCATATCCTTTTTTCGACCACGGATCGCTAAAATTAGTATATATTTTATCTAACGACTCGTCCGGAAGCCTTACCAAAAAGTTTTTAGCGTCTTCGCATATAAAACGCACGTTTCCTTTCTTTTCAACCGGTATATTCCATGTTACCCCATCGTATACGTCCCCTTCTGACGACAGCCAACCGCCCTTAGGAGACAACGACCCTAAATTTCTTCGATAAGCGTATTTTTCAACGGCCGCCGTTAAAACGTCGCTTACTCTTTCGAGAGCTATGTAATTATATTCAGGTTCATTTTCAGATATTCCGCATATAAAATCGCCTTTTCCACATCCTATTTCAAGACGAAGAGGGCGTTTGCCTACGAACTCCGATTCGATATCCTCTAATTTCACGCAATCGTGCGAAAGCAAAAGTTCCGCGAGATTAGTAATTCTTTTCTCTCCATTTTTCTTTTTTCTCATTCTCATGCTTGATTATTTCTCCGTGATTTGGTATAATTAAGCATATAATTATACGCTTTAGATTATAATTTTATAAGATAAGTATATCATATTTTTTAGGATAAGTCCATCCCAAAGAAAGGCGGGCAGACAAAATTGAATAATTTTTCTGAAAAATTCGTTGCAGAAATGCTCAGCCACGGTATATCTCAGGAAGACGCAGCCCGTACTGCGGACGCCTTATCCGGCATATGGCGGGATGCGGATGCCATAACAAACGAAGATATAGGCGACGTAAAAAGAATAGCGGCTTCTATTTCAGCAATTATACTGAGGCGGGATATATCATATTCTTTGACGCCGAACGATTTTCCAGACGCCGTTGCGCCTGCCGAAACGTGCGGAAACTTAATCGAGCCCCCGGCTTCTCCTTTCTTTCGCAAACTATATAAATCAAAAAAATGGGCGCGCGTATTAACGTCGTATTCCATTCCGGCGCTTTTAAGAATAGCTTCTATTATTTTTATAGCTATGTCTTCCGTTCTTATCGCCGCGTCAATACTTGCTATGGCCGTGACGACGATCGCAGGAATTCTCTTATTCCTTACAGGACTAATTTACGGAATATCTCAGCTGAATATATTCTTCGGGGCGGGTCTGTACGAAATTGGTTTCGGGATAATTTTAGGAAGCCTGTCGGCGACTCTTACAATTCTCTTATACAACGCGGTAACAAAAGCCATTCCGTTCTGCGCCTCTAAATTACTTCGCATAATTTCTTTGCAAATCGATAAATTCCGCCGTTTTCGCAAATCGACGGCGCTGAACAAAAACGGAGGTAAAAAATGAAGCTTGGATCAATAATTGGCCTCGCAATTTGTTGTATACTTCTTATTGTCGGCGCGGTATTTTGTACTACGGGATACATTTCCGCAAAAAATTCAGGACGATACTTATTTACTCAAACCAACGAAAACGGATCTCTTTTTGTAAGCGACATTGACGACGGTCAAACATCCAAAATACGACTTGGAGTAAACGACGCAAAAGTAACCGTTATTGGCGGAGCCGACGATTCGCGAGTTGAATTTATCAACTATAATCCTAATTATTATGTACTTTCCACTACGTCAAAGGTCATCAATTTTGAAGAAGTCGAAGATTTTACTTCAATGATTAAAATATGGGAAAACGGCTTTTCCTTTAAAGGGCTGAGGTATATATTTGATTTTCACGATTATGGTGAAAACGATAAAAATCATGAAATAATTATTTATCTTTCTGAAAAATCTTCTATGGACGCCATAGAAATAGACGCTTCAAACGCAGAAATACTTTTTGATAATGTAAACCTATCCGGAAACGTATTATTAAGATGTAATTCAGGAAAAATGAAGTTTACTCAAACCTCATGCGGAGGCGATTTTACAATTAGCGGAAAAAAACTCGACGTTAACGTCAGCGACGTATCCGCCGCCTCGCTCTCTCTCGCTTCAGATCAAGCGAACGTGCTTTCAGAAGGCTCTTCCTTTACCAAAACAGACGTTGACGTAACGGACGGCAGAATAGATTTTTATTCTATTGTTTCGCTTGACAATGCGAATCTAAACGTTTTTTCAAGCGCGGGAGGATTACTCGTTAACGGCTCTCCAATATCCGGAGCATACTCCAAAGAAAATGAAGACGCTGAAGTTTCATTTAAAATAACTACGGCGTCTGGAGATATAAACTTGAACTATCCTTCTGAATCTATCGACGAATAAATATAAATACTAATAAAATAAAGGCGGTAATAATTACATGACGTACAGCTACAAGCCAAAGGGAGTTTGCTCCACAAACATAACCTTTGAAATTATAGACGGAATTATCAAAAACGTATCGTTTAAAGGCGGATGCAATGGAAATCTAAAAGCAATATCCAAACTGGTGGAAGGAAAACAAGCGATTGAAATCGCTGAAACTCTTTTAGGGAACACATGCGGTCCACGTTCCACTTCATGCGCAGATCAATTTGCAAAAGCGCTTCTTGAAGCTATTGAAAAACAATAATAATAAAAAGACAGAACGTTTATGAAAACGAATGCGGAATACCCGCAGGTATATGCTAAACGTTCCGTCTTT
The DNA here is from genome assembly GCA_949747515.1 of uncultured Eubacteriales bacterium. Lineage (GTDB taxonomy): Bacteria > Bacillota > Clostridia > Oscillospirales > CAG-272 > RUG11130. Next base: position 3,951 of record CATKFO010000038.1, on the reverse strand, counting down.
TTTATTAACCGGAAAAAGACGAGGTCTCCCTCTCGAAATAATATTTCTTGTTATGAGTACATATGCTCTGAATTACTCCTATCGCCATAAACATCGCGAGCATAGACGATCCTCCATAGGAAAAGAACGGCAGCGTTATACCGACTACAGGAAGAATGGCGAGACACATTCCTATGTTCTCAAGAGTTTGAGCTATCAATATCGCGGCTACGCCAACGCATATCAGCGAAGCATAATCCTTTCTAGTACGTCTCGCAAGAACTAAAAGCCGTATTACAAGCGCTATCATAAGGGCTAAGTAAGTAAACGTGCCAAAGAAGCCTAATTTTTCTGCCAGAACGCAGAACAAAAAGTCGGAATGCGCGGCGGGAACAGCCGCAAATTGGCTTCCTCCCGTCAATCCCGCGCCTCGAAAGCCGCCGGAAATTATAGCGTTGCGGCTCATTATCGCTTGAAATCCATAATCGATAGGATCAAGTTCCGGATTAAATCCTACCAATATTCTCATCTGCTGATATTCCGCCATCTTGTTCCAAAGCGCAGGTATGGCCACTACAATCAACAATCCCATTCCTGCGAAATACCATAGAGACAGTCCGGCCGAAAAAAGCATAACCGCGACTAAAAACACATATACAAGCACGGTTCCAAGGTCTTTTGTAAGCATGACAAGTCCTACGATGATTCCCGCGTGAAGAGCCAATTTAAGCACGTTTTTAACGCTGTTAATATTGCTTCTCACACGATCGATATGTCTGCTAAACGTTATTATAAAAGTTATTTTTACAAATTCCGACGGTTGTATATTAAAAGACGTTCCGGGTATAGCTATCCAGTTATGGTTTGAGCCGTCGCTTGATCCAAGATTCACAACTATAACAAGGATAAGCATGGCGACAGATACGGCGAAAAAACCTATTTCAAATTTAGATATCATTCCATCGTAATCTATAGACGCAATCGCCATCATGACGACGAAGCCAAGCACAGCCGCAATACATTGAACTTTAAATCTGCCGGATCCAAATTCATTTGAAGCTCCCCAAAGAACAAGAACGCTGAGCGACGTCATAGCCAGCGTGGTTACAAGAACTACGGCGTCCATCTTAAGAAGCTTTTCCTTTAAGGAAATCGAAAATTCTTTCATTCAGATTTAATCCTCTCCTTCCATCAAGTAAAAATTTAAGCTCGTTTAAGCTTAGCGTAAGTGGCCATCAGCTTCTTTGTTCCAGCAGTTTCAAAAACTACCTCGTAAAGCACGTCTCCCCCCATTGGACGCACGGAAAGCACTACGCCTGAGCCGAACACAGGATGACGAACGCTGTCTCCCGCCGCAAATTGCTCGGTCGAAGGAGCGGATTTTGCCTTCGCCGCAGTAGACGATATACCGCTTGAAACCGGTTGACTTTTAACGCTTGTTCTGAATGCGGAATCGGACGCTTGATCCCGACCATATGATCTGAAATTTAACGACGATTTTTTTACATATCCGCCGAAAGGACTCGCCTCCTCTTCCCTCTCTACAAGATCCTCCGGTATTTCGGCCGCGAAGCGCGAAAGCATATTGTACTGCGTCCGTCCGTTCATCATTCTGTCGTTAACATGAGTTATATACAAATTACGCTTCGCGCGCGTAATCGCAACGTAAGCGAGTCTGCGTTCTTCTTCAATCTCATCCGGGTTCATTATAGTCATGTAGCTTGGAAAAATATTTTCTTCCATCCCGGGAAGAAATACTGCCGGAAATTCAAGCCCCTTCGCGCTGTGAATAGTCATAAGAACTACCGCGTCCGCCGCCTCGTCGTATTTGTCGACGTCTGAAACAAGGGCGACCTCCTCAAGGAATTCAAGAAGGGACGGGTCTTCCGCATTCTCCTCATACTGGGCCGCGGCGGACACCAGCTCTCCAAGGTTATTACGTCTCTCTTCCCTTTCGTTTTTTTCTTTTATAGCGTCTATCATTTTACCGTATCCGGTCATATCTATTACGCGCTCTATTAGTTTAGAAACAGGCATACGGGCGGAATCTTCGACAAGCGTTTCCATAAGCAGTGAAAATTCCCTCATTGCTTTTGCCGCCGCCGTGGAAATCGCGGTATACTGTTTAGCGTTATTCATAAAACTAAGGAGAGAACGTCCTTCTTCGTAAGCTATGGCGCGCGCTATTTCAAACGATCTGTCGCCTATTCCTCGCTTAGGCTCGTTTACAATGCGAGCGAGTCTTATATCGTCGAGAGGATTATTTATAACATGCAGATAAGATACGATATCTTTGACTTCCTTTCGGTCAAAGAATCTCATACCGCCAAGCATACGATAAGGAATGCCGCTTTTTGCGAAAACCTGCTCAATAGTTCTTGACTGAGCGTTCATTCGATATAATACTGCGAAATCGCGAAATGAATTTTTACCGTCGCGTATTCTTGACGTTATCGTTTCGGAGACGTAACGCGCCTCGTCTATTTGATTTCTAAGATTTTTTATAACGATCTTATCTCCGCGATCTCCGCTTGTCCAAAGCGTCTTTCCAAGTCTGCCGGAATTATTTGAAATAACTTTATTCGCCGCGTCCAAAATCGTTTGCGTCGAACGATAATTTTCTTCGAGACGTATGACCTTAGTATTTTCGTAGTTTTTATCAAAGTTGAGAATATTTTCAATTACAGCCCCGCGGAACCTGTAAATGCTCTGGTCGTCGTCCCCGACTACCATAATATTTCTGTAATAATCCGATAAAAGCAACGTTAGTTTCAGCTGCGCGTAATTTGTGTCCTGATACTCGTCCACGCAAACGTAACGATACGTATGCTGAAGTTTTTCGCGCGCTTCCTCGTCTGTTTCAATTAACTCTACCGTACGCATAATTATATCGTCAAAATCCAGAAGATTCTGACTTCTTAACCGTTTCTCATACAACTCGTATACGGATGCGATTTTATTCATACGCACGTCTGTTCCCGCTTCTTTTTTCATATCTGCGGGAGTCATAAGCTTATCCTTTGCGCGGCTGATTTCATTTTGCACTGATTTTATAGGTATGGTCTTATCGTCGATATTTAACTTTTTCATGCACTCGGAAAGCTCGTGCTTGACGTCGGTCATGTCGCATATACCAAAGCTGCGATCATAACCTATTCGATCGCCCCAACGTCTGAGAATACGTACGCATATAGAATGGAACGTACCCGTCCTAATATCACGTACCTCGTCGCTGTCCTCTCCAAACACATCTGCGATTCTTGATTTTATTTCTCCGGCGGCCTTATTTGTAAAAGTAATACCCATAACCGACCATGCCGGCGCAGGATTTACTCTGAATCGAGTCAGGTAATCTCCGAGTTCCTCTCGCGGAAGGTCTAAAGCGTTACGCATATCGTCAAGAGTTTCTTCAGACGCGTCGTACGGCACAAGCGTGGAGTAATATGCGTTTCCATATCGAATAATATGAGCTATACGCGATACGAGCACCGTTGTTTTTCCGCTTCCAGCGCCGGCGAGTATAAGCAGAGATCCGTCTACGGAATAGACGGCCTCCCTCTGGCGGTCGTTTAATTTGGCGTAATATTTATCAAAAAGTCGGCGTTTTAAAGACGTATATTCTTCTGCAATCATCATTAGCATATCTTTCCCTATTATGTAATGATAAAATTATATCATTTTAACTCGTTTTTTTCAATAATAAATTGGGAAATGAAAAGCTTTATCAAGCAAAAAAAGAATGATTATAATAACAAAAATTTTATCTTTAAACGCTATATAATACCGCTCTGCAAAAAAATCAGTTTTTTTCAAAAAAGCAGTTGACAAAATACGGACGCTGTGGTATAATATCAACGTTGACGCGCGGAAGCGTATCAAGATGGCGGAATAGCTCAGCTGGCTAGAGCAATCGGTTCATACCCGATAGGTCGTGGGTTCAAGTCCAACTTCCGCTATGTTTCGGCCCGTTGG
>CATKFO010000037.1 GCA_949747515.1 uncultured Eubacteriales bacterium | reverse complement strand
TTAGCGGCCGTATAATCGGCCGCTGTTTTATGCGTACTTTATACTTTCTTTCGGGAAAGAAAGTAAGCAAAGAAAGCTTCGTAAAGTTCGCTTCGCAAGGGATCGTCGCAGCTTGCGGGCAAGCTGCTTTCGTTTGTTTGTTGAAATGAAGTATGCTTCGACAGCTATATGATAGGCGGTCAAAATGGGGAGTTCGCTCAGCTTGTGAAGTTGAGCGGGAGCCGGAGTGGGTTCCAATGGCTGGGAGTTAGTTTAACAGCAAACGAGCAGGTTTGCGTTCAAAACGCGGGTTTGTTAAATGCGAGGCATAAGTTCAACGTCGATGTTGAAGTATTGCTAAGGCTTCCGGCATATGAGTCGCATAGCAACTCGCGTCTGATTTGCACGGCGGGAGCAAAAGAAACCGGTGCAGAGCGGCGCAAGTTCTTCAATGTGAGAGGTGCAAGCATATCTGTAGGAAAGGCTTCGCTTCGAGGGATTACCGAAGCGGGATTTGATACGCTTCATTTAAAGCTTGAGACAACAAAATCCCGCGGGAGACATTTGCCGCCGCTATAGCTTTTTTGGTAAAGCTTTTTTCTCGAAAAAAGCTTATGAAATAATACATACTTTCTTTCGGGAAAGTAACAAATTTATTTATACTTTCTTTTAGAAAAGAGTAGGCAAAGAAAATTAAAGAGTAGTTCGCTTCGCAAAGATTTGCCGCGGCTTGTGAACAAACCGCTTTCGTCAGCTTGTTGAAATGAAGTATGCTTCAATAGCTGCTTGTACGGCGGTCAAAATGGGGAGATCGCTCAGCTGGGGGAGTTGAGCGGGAGCCGGAGTGGGTTCCAAAAGCTGGGAGTTAGTTTAACAGCAACCGCGCAGATTTGCATTTAAAACGCTTTCGTCGGCTTCTTGCAATGAAGCTTATTCAGCAGACATATTCGCGACGGACGAAAGCGGACTTAGTAAATTGATATTTCAAAATCCTCGGGACTTTTTCTTTTAACAATCCTCGTTATCGCGACTTACTACTTGACGAAAATGCGCGCACGATCGCCGCCACAGCCGCGGACAGAGCCACGTTTACGGCAAATTCAATAATAAAGTTGATTCCGACGAGTCCGGTTATAACGTAAAAAAGTATGTCGCTGCCTCCGGCCCACGCAACCATAGTGTCGTAGAAAAACGAAGACAACCCCGCGATAAACAAGCCCGTATTAACTATAGGAGCCGCAGCCGAGGCCAGAAGAACCGCGAGATGAAAATTCTTTTTATTAAGAGCCTTATATATAAGAGCCGGAGCAAGTCCCGCCGCAGCTCCTTTAACTACGCAGACAAAAGCCGTAAGAAAAGGATTTTGTAAAAACAACATATTTCCGCCCGCGTCTACGCCGGAGACGCAGAATATGAACACTATTATGCCGAAAATTCCGCCAAGAGCGGTTCCGTGCTTCGGGCCGAGTAAAATTCCGCCTACAACAATGGGAATAAGAGCCGGCGTAATAGAAAACCTGCCGAATTTCACATACGATCCCACTATCTGCAAAACCACTACCATAGCGGTAAGCATAGCCATAACCGCCAGCCTTTTAGTTTTTTCCTTTGAAGAACTTATATTCATAGAATATGATTCCTTTCTTAAGTTTTAGTCCTCTCAGGCCGATCCTTCGTCGTTCCTGGAAATTTAAAGTATTATATCACAAATTCCGTTTATTTACAAGCGAAAGCGACGCTATCTTTATTCGTCTCAATGTTTTCTGTGAAAATGTAAAAAATGAAAGAAATCTCATGTTTTGCTATTGTAATATGCGTACAATAATTATATAATTATAGTAGCTTATCATATACCCTCGCGGTATAAGGAAATACCTAAAAACAAAAAACGGCCGACTTTCAATCTTGAAGATCGGAGGAAATTTTTCATGAGCAAAAAAAAGAAAAATAAGAATATCTCCGTCGAAACGATAGCCGCGGACGCGGATGAAAACGCCGTCTCCTTCGAGCAATCGTTATCGATGCTTAACCCTGAAAATATCGTATCGGGATCGCAGACGGCCGATATAACTAAAACGAAAAACAAGTTCGACCCCGTGAGGCTGATAATACTGGCCGTCTGCACATTAGTCTGCATCGTAAGCTCTTTCATGCTGATACAAAACGTTTACGGAAAATATAAAAGCGCGAAAATATATGAAAACGCTTCAAAATTCGTCGAAGGAAATACCGGCGGATACATCTCCCTCTTAGAAGGAGAAGCTCCCGCTCCGGCAACGCCTACCTTAGCGGAAATGATTCAATCGGGAGCTCCTCAGACTCCGTCGAACTCCGTTAAGGATATGGCGAAAATGATCGCGGGACTTGACGCTCTTGCGAAAATAAATCCCGACGCCTACGCGTGGATACGTATCGAGGGCGTGGGGGTAAACTATCCCGTGCTCCAGGCGGAGGACAACGAATATTATCTGGACCACGCTTATACGGGGGACAACATTCCAAACGGTTCGATTTTCGCAGATTACAGATGCGACGGAAAAGTAACCAATAATTACAATACGATACTATACGGTCATAATATGACCGGGGGCTCCATGTTCGGCGGGCTGGTAGAATTCGTCAGACAAGAAGACGTTTTTAAAAACGCGCGCATATACGTATATACGTTCGACGGAGTATATATCTACAGAGCGTTCTCGACTTACCAAACCTCCTATGATTCCGGATATATAACGACATATTTTGAAACGCCGGGGGAATACTCAGCCTTTCTCGAAGAAATAGCTTCAAGGTCTATTTTTACTCCCGACGATGAAATCGAGCTTAGAGAGGACCGCGGAATATTGACGCTTTCCACATGCACGAACGGCAATAGAAACGATCGATATGCAATCCACGCCGCTCTTGTGGACTACGTTTTGAAATAGTTTTATAAGTTCGGCTTATATTTAAAACATAAAGGCGCCTTGCGCGCGTGAAATAAATATAAAAACAAATTTCTGATAAAACGCGGCTGCGCGCGTTACGCGAGAAATTTCGCGGCCGCCATAAAATACGAGTCGGAATCTGGGCCGAACATAAAGACCGTCAAATTTAAATAAGGAATGGTGATCAAACGTGCTTGATCTGACGGAAATTCTCGCCTGTCCCCTTTGCGGATCGTCGGTATATCGGGACGGCGGCGCGCTTCGATGTGAGTCCGGTCACTCCTACGACGTGGCGAAAGAAGGATATGTAAATTTGCTTCCTCCCGGAAGAAGCGGAAACGCTTGCACGGGAGACGATAAAGAAATGGTCAGGGCCAGAAGGGCGTTCCTTGAAACGGGATCTTACGATAAAATCTCCGACGGCATGACCGCCGCGGTATTAAAATATTCCGAACATGACGACAAACTCGTTATAGCGGACGCCGGTTGCGGAGAAGGGTATCATACGTGCCGGATAGCGGACGGACTCCGAAAAAACGGCGTAGAGGTCCTATGCGCCGCCTTCGACGCTTCAAAGCGGGCCGCCGCCGCGGGCGAAAAACTTGCCGGAAGATTCTCGCCGACTTTAGCTCCGCGGGGCGGAGTAGGCGTCCCCCTGGCGGAAGACTGCGGAGGAGCTCTCGTAGGATTTACGACCGGCAATATATTTCATATGCCTCTTAAAAATTCCTCGTGCGACGCGGTTCTGTCTATGTTCGCTCCGATTCCATGGAGCGAATGCGAACGAGTTCTGAAACACGAAGGAACGCTTGTAGTCGCCGCGTCCGGAGAAGATCATCTGATAGAAATGAGACGCGTTATTTATGAAAAGGTAAATTTAAAAACGCCTTCTCCCTCGCCGTCGGACGGATTTGATCTTATAGGAAGAGAACGTTTAAAGTATAGCTTTTCTCTCCAAAATACGGACGACATTATGAACTTATTCGGTATGACTCCATTCAGCTATCGAGCTTCTCCCGACGCAAAGAAACGGCTGTCGACGCTCTCCGGCATAAACCTCACGGCGGACGTCGAATATTTTATATATAGAAAACGAGGGTAAAATTTGCCTATGAAAATAAGCATATGTATACCGATGTACAACGAAATACTAACGGTAGGTTCCACCGCTGAAGCCCTAAAAAACGAAATGGAAAGGTACTGTCGTGAAAGCAAAAACGAGTGCGAAATTATTTTTTCCTGCGACGGCTCGACGGACGGATCCTACGACGCGGTTCCTATTGGAATATATGGGGACAAGCTTTTTCCCGTGGAAATAAAAAGAGTTAGGAGCGAAATAAACCATGGAAAAGGTGCGGCCGTCAGGCGAGCCGTCGCAGCGTCTACCGGCGATATTGTTATGTATACCGACTGCGATCTCGCTTACGGAACCGCGCCGATACCGGAAGCCATAAAAACCCTTATCTCGGAAGACTGCGACATTTTGCTCGGTTCGCGACGTATTCATCCAGACGGGTATAAAGGATATACAGCGATGCGAAAGGCCGCGTCTAAGATATATATTTCTATCCTCACCGCTTTCGCCGGATTCAAGCTGAGCGATTCTCAATGCGGATTTAAAGTTTTCCGCGGAGATTGCGCGCGCAGTCTGTTCGCCGATTGCATCTGCGACGGCTGGGCCTTCGACTTCGAGGCGCTGGCGCTCGCCGAAAAAAAACGCTGCGTTCTTCGGGAATTTCCCGTTTCTATAGTAAATCATCGCGAATCCAGAGTTAATATAGTACGGGATAGCTTAAAAATGATTTCTGAAATACTTCGTATAAAAAAAAGAATCAAAAAGTACGGCGATTGATCTCTGAAACTATCTAAAAGAGGGTGCTGTCAGTATATAAAACGACGAAAAGCGTCAGTCCGTTCATTCTTTCCGCGCACGCGGCTTTAAATAAAAACGTCCGACGCTCTGCGTCTGATTTTATTGGCTTAGATCAATCCGTTATAATATTTATTATTTATATGCGCTTTACGCATAAAAGTCGTGTCCTCCGATAGTCGTTACGTACCGGCGATTGTTAGGTATCCAAAAGCTGTTCGATTTCTTAGCGTTGAGGAAGAACAGAATATCCTTGCTCATTCCCGAGTTTCCTTCAAGACAAAGTTTCGCGGCGGCTATACTGTCTTCGTCTGGAGAAGAATATATAGAGCCGTTGGAAACGGGAGTAAACTGAACTCCGCCCACTGTGTCGAATACGACGCCGTATATCGTATTCGGAAACTTATCGCTGCGAACGCGATTCATAACTACGGTCCCAACCGCAAGCTTGCCCGCGAAGCTTTCTCCCTTCGCCTCGGCGCATATAATGCGGGACAGCCAATATAGGTCTGAGGATGAATACGGCGTTCCTGAATTTTCAGCCGCCGAGGGAGTCGTTTCTTTTATGATAGACGCGCTGAAGTCATTCGAATTCCATTCGGTTCTGTATCCGAACGCCGACGCGATCGCTCTCAAGGGCACGTAGGTTTTCCCGTCTTTAATAAAAACTCCGGCCGGGCATGGGAACGTTCTCTTTCCCGCCGTAACGTAGTCTTTTCCTTCCACCGCGATAAGCGCAACGCCTCCGTCTCCTAAGTCGACCTTGGCGGTTTTTGTCTTTTCGTTCCAAGAAACCTTCGTCCTCGGCTGTTTATCGGAAAACTCCCTAAGCCCCACGTACGTAGTGCTTTTTACAAGCATGACGCCGCCGGAATATTCCGCTCCCGCCGCGCCGTTATTATTTGTTTCGTAAACCCTTATGGCTGGGACTTGTTCCGACGCTCCGGCTCCCGCTCCGGGAGTTCCGAGGAAAAACAGGAGGGCCGTTATACCTGCGGTCGTTTTCGCCGCAATACTACTTCTTTTCATAAGAATATCATTCCTTTCTTCATGGCTGTATGCGCGTCGTATGTACGCGTCCGTACGGCTTCGCAGATCGGATAAATTCATACAAGCCGGACTTTGCCGCTTCCCATAGTCAATTTTGGTTTCTGATGGGAGAGCATGGCGTCGCTACGATTATTATTCTATCATTCCAGTGCTTTTTATTCAACGCACAATAATTTCCTTACCAATTAAGTTAAAATATACCATATATTTCGAAAGGCAGAACAAGAATGAATCTTCGATTTTTGCTTAAGAAGAAAAAATCCGCTTATTTCATCGCCGCATTGCTTCTTACCGCGTCCAGTATCGTTTCGTGCGGATTAGGAGAGCGCGGCGGGGCGGAGGAAACATCCGCTTTCGCATCTTCCGGGGAACAGACCGAACCGTCAATCGACAAAGCAGAGAGCGTGCTTATTCATACCGGAGACCCTGACAATCCCGTATGGGCGGAAGCATATCTTCGCAGCCTACCGGAAAAAGATTTCGGCGGAGCCACCTTTTTTATCTCGTCCGCCGACGTCGTTCTTCTTGATAAAAACGAGAACGCGTATCTGTCCGACGTAATATATGCTCGCAACCGGGCGACGGAAGAAAAATACAACGTTTCAATCGCTTTAGGAAAAGCTGATTCCGCTTCCATGATTGAAGAAATAACGAACGCAAATTTGGCGGGAATGAATTACGCTAACGTTTGCTGTATACCTATGGGAGACGTAGGAGCTTTCGTCGCCGGAGGACATCTTATGAATCTGCGATCGCTGCCCGCCTTCGATCCCTCCGCGGAATATTTTAATTCAACATCCGTAAACGCTCTGTCTGCGGGATACAAAACCTATGGAATCGCCGGAGAAGCGTCGCCCGCCGCCCTTGACGCTTCCGCAGTCTTTTTTAACAAAGATCTGCTTCGTGCAATCGGGGGGGCCGAGGCCGAACAAAGCCTTTTTGATTCCGCGGAAAAAGGAACGTTTACTTGGGACGAGCTTTATAAGTACGCGGCTATGGCTTCCGGCTACGAAGGAGCGGCGTCATGCGCGTCCCTGGGCGGCTCAACCGCCGAGGCTATACACACGTCTATCGGAGGCAAAATAACAAATTCCGGAGCTTTGAAAACGCCTACGGTTGCGTTTACTGCCGACGATTTGGCCGGGACGATAACTCATATGCGGACTATCAAAGAATTATCGGCTTCCGCCGGCATTCCCGACGATCCGGCCGCCGCCTCCGACGCGTTTACCGAGGGAAACGTTCTTTTTACATTTGGAAGTCTGAGAAAAATTCAATCGTTGTCCTCAGAAAAATTTGCGATCGGAGTCCTGCCAATGCCGAAAGCCTCGGCGGATGGAGAAATACGATCTCTCGTAGGACGAGACGCGCTCGTAATGACTGTTCCGCAAGGAAGCGGGGACGTAGAAATGGCTTCTCTGGTAATGTCGGCTCTGAACGCGTCGTCTTACGGATATGTAACGGAAAAATATGTGGATTATCTGCATCTGACAGTGTTGTCGGACAGCCGTTCGGCGGATATGCTTGAACTTATTGCAAAATCAGCTACGTACGATTTGTCTACGGCGTTTGGAGAAGCTCATCCGGATATATCGGCCGGTACGGTTGAACTTATACGAAAGGTATCCGAATATCTCGATTATTCCGGATACGATTCCCTTGTTTCCGCCGCGGAATACGATATGGCGGTTTCATTTCCCTGCTCAAATTGAAACTAAAAACGCGGGAAAAAAACTTCTATATTCCTCATGCGAAAAATATGAAAACGCACAATATAAAAAAGCTTCTATGTTTAAGTATTATAGGAGCTTTTTTATGTCATTATTTATCAATAAACAAAATATATCCCTTAATTTAATAGGCGCTTTTACTTGATTTGCGCAACTATATATGTTATAATTATTTTGCAAATAAAGATAGGAGGATGTGGAAAAATGAAAAGAATTATCTGCTCGACGCGGTTTTAATTTAGGCGGCAAATCGCATCGAGTTCGACGCAAAAATATACCGCCGTCTACAGAACCGCGATATTCATAAATAAAACTTTACTATATTTTTGAAAGGAGCGGAACTTTTGAACGCTGAAAAACTAAAAATAATATGCAAAAACGAGGAAAGCATAGCTTATATACGGGGATGGGATTTTTTCCATATCGCATGACGTTATGAAGCTGAAAACGATCTTCCATGGGACTGCGAAAATATCGTTCGGTCTTATCTTAAGAACAATCATATGCTGCTCGAAATAGACACAGGCGGCGGAGAATTTCTATTGTCGTTAAACCATCCGTATAAGTTAACCGCCGCGACAGAAGGATATCCGCCAAATGTAAAAATATGCCGCGAAGAAATTCTTCCTCTAGGCATAAACTTTAAAAAATGGCTGACTACTCAAAAATGGCGTTTGAGGAAGAACAGTTTGACATAGTTATCAACCGTCATGGAAATTACTGCGTCTGGGAGCTGCGACGCGTGTTAAAAAAGGAGGGCTTTTCATAACAGAACAAATCGGCGATGAAAACGATTGGAGATCGACGAGCTTTTGCTTTCCGGGACACCTCGAAATCCACGTGGTTTGAATCTTATCTCACAAGAAAATTTATTTAAAATGCCGAACTTTGATATTCTGGCAGGCGGCGAATGCTTTAGACCAATTAATTCTTCGACGTAGGAGCTCTTGTATGGTTTGCTCGTATAATCGAATGGTAATTTCCAGAATTTACTGTAGACGGCTGTTTTGATCAGTTGCTTGACGCACAGTGTATTATTGAAAAGCAAGGTGTAATCGAAGGAACAATTCATCGATATTTGATTGTTGCAAAGAAGCGATAAGCATTTGGGTATGTAATCGCCGCGTCGTTCAAAATTCACCGTTCGACCTCTAGCGCTGGGCTGACTAGGATTATTAAACGTCTCATAAGTTTCAGCTGACTCTTGACGAATTAAGTTCACTCTATATTACTGTTGTCGACGCAAAAGCTCAGCGTCTTAATATTCGCGCGAATGTCGCGTTTTATGTCGGTATTTAAATATCTATACAAATTTAATTTAAAAAGGATGGGTTGCGTTATGAAAAAATTAGCAAAGTTGATTACGTGCGCTCTAAGCGTCGTCGCGTTAACATGCGGTATCGCCGTTTACGCTAACGCCGAAGACGCGTCGGATAATTTTATGCCTCTTCGTGTAACAGTCGATTCCTCCAAAAAATTTAAAGACGTATCCAAAGAGTCGTGGTATAAAAAGTATGTCGATAAAGCCGCCAGCTTAGAGCTTATGACTGGCAGGGAAGAGGACGCCTTTTGTCCTGAAAACAATACTACCAGGGCGGAATTCGTAACCGTTTTATGGAGAATAAACGATTCTCCCTCCTCCGATGTCGAATTCCCTTTTACCGATCTTCACGGAGGCTGGTTTACGGAAGCCGTCCGTTGGACTTTTGAAAATAACATTGTCGAAGGGATAAGCCCTACGGAATTTGCTCCCGATAATAATATAACTAGGGAACAAATCGCCGTTATATTATACCGTTATTTGAAAAATATAAAAGCGGACGATATGGTCAGAGCCGATATAAGTTCGTTTCCGGATGAGAAAGACGTAAGCGATTGGGCGCACGAAGCAATTTGCTGGGCTTATGCGGACGGTATAATAGAGGGCAGCGAAGAAGGCGACGGCTCCCTTCTTTTGATACCGAGAGAAAACGCTACGCGCGCTCAGATATCAGCGTTGATAACGCGTTTTTGCGAAAAACATCAGGACATTTTCAGCTCCGACGACGATCCGGCGGAAGACGACGAATATAAAAATATATCGTGCTTTCCTATAAACGGTATTACAAAGAAAAATTTTGGAATACCCGGCTCCAATTACTGTTTAACGCTTCAGTATGGAACAGACTGGGATATTGCAAAAAAATCGGATTCCTCATATGAGATCAGGCGCGACGATTCATTAATTGGAATGATAATTAAAGGAGAGTCGCAGGATTTAGACAAGTGGAAAACCATAGGAAGCCGATCCGCAAAAAGAGGAGAAACAAATATCTATGAATACATAGAGAAATTTGGTTCCGGCATAACGTTAAGATTCAGATATAGATATGTATACGAACGTGAGGAAAACGGAGAAAAGAGGCTGATAACGGTTCTTTTAAGCTATTCGGACGTAAATTCCATGTCGACGTCGTGCCTATATATCAATTCACAAATGAATGAGATATGTTCAAATCCAAAATTCGGATATCTCTCAGACAGAGAGTACAAAAATATTATTATATTGGGAAATAGCTTTATCGGCACCTCGAGCGTGGGCTATATCTTAGACGAAATGCTCGCGAATAACAATAAGACGTGCAACGTAACCTCAATCTCCCGCGGCTACGCCTCCGTTTCAACCTATGTCAACGATTCCGAAATTATGAGAGATATTGGAGACGGAATATACGACGCGGTATTTATCTGCGGTTTATACGATTCCGACGAAGTACGAAAAATCGGCGTTTTACAAAAAAAATGCGAGGAGTCGGGAACAAAGCTCGTCGTTTTCCCCGCGCATAATGAAAGCCGTTTTACTATTATAGACGCGCTCGAGCAAAATGCTCCGATTGAAATACTTGACTGGAAAGCGGAAATAGACGCGTTTATATCTGCCAAGAAACCAAAGGATTTATTCTGCATAAACGACTCTCATAAGCACAGCACTAAGCTCGCAGGTTATGTGGGCGCGCACATGATATATCGCAGCATATATAACGAAGTTCCAGAAGCCGGGGTAAAAGACCTTATCAGTCAAAGTTATGTGAACAAAATGCTCGGAGATTATGTTAAGACGGGAGTTATTCGCATTATAGACGAGGAGTCGATCAACTACTTGGGATAACTTAATTTTCAATAAGGCGACGATATAAACAGAATCTCTTCGCCCGAGGTTTTCATTATCATATCATAAATAACATATCTATAGCAAAATGGCTTTAGCTCTGCGTTTAGCGGAGCTCAAGCCATTTTTGACGTATAATGTTTCGGACGCGGCGTCCCAGTCCCAAGGGCAATATCGCTATCATCCGATCATCTCAGGAACAAATATCCCAGTATTACTGCGCCAAGAACAATACGATACCATCCGAAGGATTCAAAACTGTGCTTTCGTACGAATCCTACCAAGAATTTAACCGCTACAAGAGACACAAGAAACGAAATCAGCGTTCCGACTCCCAGCACCATAAGCTCGGTTCCGGTAAAAGCCTCGGCTATTGATTCGCCGGACGATAATACGAATTTGGCGATCTTAAGTACTGACGCTCCAAGCATTACCGGAATAGCAAGGAAAAATGAAAATTCTGCGGCGGCGGTTCTCGATACGCTGAGAAGGCTGGACCCAATAATAGTCGATCCCGAGCGGGACGTGCCAGGTATCAGCGCCAGCACCTGAAACGCGCCCACGCCGAGAGCTGTTTTTACGTCTATCTGCTCGGGAGAGTCTATACGAAAGCGTCGGTTTCTGTTATAACGTTCAATAATTATGAACAGTATTCCGTATACAGCTAAAGCGGAAGCTACGATATAATTTCTCTGAGGCTCAGCGAAAACAGTACTCTCAAGCGTATCGTCAAGCAGGATTCCAATAATCCCGGCTGGGACGGCCGCGACCAATATTTTTGACCAAAGCGACCACGTTTCTTTCTTCTCCGTCTTACTCTTAGACGGAGCGAATGGATTGAGTCGATGAAAATACAGAACGACGATGGCCATTATAGACCCGAATTGAATCACTACGTCGAACATATTTATAAAATCCGACTCCATGCTGAATCCCATCGCGGAAAAAATACTATCGAGCAATATCAAATGACCGGTAGAGCTTACCGGCAGCCATTCGGTAATTCCCTGCACTATTCCGGCAAGGACTGAGTAAAGAAATTCAAGCATACGCTAACTCCTTATGTAGAATTTTGCCGCTATTCGCTTCTTCGCGTCTATTATTCCGCGCCGCGAAGTATATCTCCGGCTTTTACGGGAAACGGACTTTTAAGTCTGAACAGCATGCCCGGATGAGGAGCCGAGCATATCGGTTCGCCGGCTTCGTTTCTCAAGGTATCGGCGACGAATCCTCTTCCTACCCTGCCTGGAGATATCAGCTCCGTTATTTCTCCCGCCGTAAGCTTGTTTCTCTGTATGTATAACGCGTCCCACATCCCGTCTTCACAGGAAACGGAGTCTTCTACGGCCGTGGCAAGATAAGCTTTTTCACGTATATAGCCGTGTCTGGTCACTGTGTTCGCATCCTCGCGAGGCGAAGAAAAATAAAATCCCGTGCCGTATTCCCGGTGACTGACGCTGTCAAGCTCTCTCTCCCACAAGGGATCGAAAGAATAGCGGTAACCGCCGTTGCGGCGGTAAGAGTCTATAGCCATTCTGTAGGCGTTAGTAACGACGGCGGTATAGTACGCGCTTTTCACCCGTCCTTCAATTTTGTAACTGGAGATACCGGCCTCTTCAAGCTCGGGAATATGACGTATCATAGACGTATCGCGGGACGACATAAAAAACGTCTCTCCGCCCTCTTCCTCCGCAGAAACGGCGACCGGAATATCAGGTCGGTTGGACTCCGTCAAATCCACGCGCATAGCCGCGTCGGAGTAAACCCATCGGCAGGACTGAGCGCATGCTCCGTGATTTGCGTCGCGCCCAGTAAAATAATTGGAAAGGAGACACCGCCCGCTGTATGAAATACACATGGCGCCGTGAACAAAGGCTTCGAGCTCCAGCTCGGGAGGAATCCCGCGCTTTATGTCGAGAATTTCCTCGAATGTAAGTTCTCTCGCAAGCACCACTCGTTTTGCTCCCATTTTGTACCATGCGAGGCAAGACGCAGCCGATACGGCGGACGCCTGTGTGGACACATGTATCTCAAGACTCGGAGCAATATTGCGAATCAGCGAAAAAACTCCCAGATCAGCTACGATAACCGCGTCTATATCGACAGAGGCCAAAAACTTTACATATTCGGCGAGCGCGGGATATTCCGCAGTTCTCGGCATCACGTTAAGCGTAACGTATACGCGAACGCCGTTTTTGTGGCAGAAATCAACCGCTTCAATCATTTCTTCATTTGTAAAATTTCCGGAGGCGGCTCGCATACCGAAGCGTTTCCCCGCAAGATAAACCGCGTCAGCCCCATACAGTACCGCGGCGCGGAGCTTTTCAGGATTTCCAGCCGGAGACAGAAGTTCCGGTTTTCCTGCGTTTCTGAACATATTTCATCCTCCTTTCGCACTGTTGGTTCGGTTCCCGCTCATTTTTTCACCAATAACCGATAAAAATGTTTACGCTTCAAAATCAAGGCAGAGACGTTCCGCCACAACGCTTCTTACGTATTCCGCAGCCTCCACATGAAGCGGATTGTCTCTATATCCGAGGAGGGCGGCTTCCGTCGTAAATTCGCTGTCAAGCATCATATCGGCGGTAGAAGACGGCAGACCTTCCGTTTTTACCTCGAGGCGCAACAATCCGTCTATTTTTCCGTTGAGATTTTCGAGCCGCCTTTTCACCTCGGCGCGGCGCTCCGGACGTTCGTCGGCCGGAATATCGTCCCTAAGTTTCCAGAGTATTATATGCTTTATCATACTTTAGTTTCCTTTCAAAAAGCTAGCCGAGCTCAAAACCCGCATCCATCCGTAAGATTCCGCGCAGTAAGAGAATGTAAGCTTAAGCGTATAGCCGGCAAAAATATCAGACGTTCATTATGACGGGAAGAATCATCGGTCTGCGCTTGGTTTTCGAGTAAAGGTACTTGGACAGAGCGTCTTTAATCTGCTGTTTAAGCTGAGTCCATTCGGTTACTCCGGACTCCAGCATATCGGTCAGCATATTTTTTGAAATTTCCTTGATTTGATCCATAAGCTCTTCGCTCTCCCGTACGTACACAAAGCCTCTGGATATAATGTCCGGTCCTGATATAAGAACCTGCTGATCCGTATCTAGGGTAGCGACTACGACGATAAGTCCGTCCTGAGCCAGATGCCGCCTGTCTCTCAGAACAATGTTTCCAACGTCTCCTACTCCGTAGCCGTCGACCAACGTCCGTCCCGACGGAACGGTTCCGCCTCTCTTGCAGGAATCGCGGTCAAGCTCCAAGACCTGTCCGATATCGCATACAAAAATATCCTTCGGATCCATACCCATAAACTCCGCAAGCTCTTTGTGCCGCATAAGATGATGATATTCTCCGTGAATGGGCATAAAGAATTTCGGTCGAGTCAAAGCGTGCATCAGCTTCAGCTCTTCCTGGCAGGCGTGTCCGGATACGTGAACCTCCGCGTCGTCGTGGTATACGCTGACTCCTCGCCTGTACATTTCGTTTATGATCCGGCCTACCAGCTTCTCGTTCCCCGGGATGGCGTGAGAAGATAAAACGACAAGATCGTTCGGGGTCAGCTGCACCTGATTATGGTCTGAAAACGCCATGCGGTACAGCGCGGACATAGGCTCGCCCTGGGACCCGGTGGTAACGATTGTGATCATCTCCGACGGATACCTGCCGATCTCCGAAATATCTATTAAGGCTCCGTCCGGCACTTCCATATATCCAAGTCGGACGGCCGCTCCCACTACGTTCAGCATACTGCGTCCGGTAACGGCTACCTTGCGTCCGAACTTTACGCTGGCGTTTATAATCTGCTGCACGCGGTGAACGTTGGAAGAAAAAGTCGCGATTATAACTCTCTTGTCCGGATTATGCATAAATATGCTGTCGAAAGACGTTCCTACTTTTCGCTCGGACGGCGTAAAGCCAGAATGAACCACGTTCGTCGACTCGCACATGAGCAGCAGAATTCCCTCGCGTCCGTATTCGCCGATTCGGGTTACGTCCATCATTTGTCCGCCTATAGGAGACACGTCCAGCTTAAAATCTCCGCTGTGAAGAATAACTCCGACGGGGGTCGTTACGGCTATGCAGCAGGCGTCGGCAATAGAGTGATTTACTCTGATAAATTCAGCCTTAAACGCGCCGAGCTTAAGTATCGCTCCGGCCTCTACGGTAACAAGCTTCGCCGAAGAGAGAAGCTTATGCTCGGCAAGCTTGTTTTCTAAAATACCGAGAGAAAGACGGGTTCCGTAAACCGGCACGTTGATCTGCTTGAGCAGATAAGGTATGGCGCCTATATGATCCTCATGTCCGTGAGTAACCAAAATACCTTTAATTTTATCGTAATTTTTTTCGAGGTAAGTAAAATCCGGAATAACTAAATCTATACCCGGCATATCTTCGTCCGGGAACGCTATGCCGCAGTCGATTATAATAATGCTCTCCTCGTATTCTATGACGGCGATGTTTTTTCCGATCTCGTTAAGTCCGCCAAGCATCATTACCTTCACTTTGCTTGTCGCCGCCGGGGATTTCGATCCCTTTTTCTTTTTTTGCTGGTTCTTCGCCGTATTACGATCAGGATTCTGCTGCGTCGCTGCGTCGCTGCGAGCCGTCGTCTGAGCCGTGGAATCCGTTTTTTTAGCCGTACGCGCCTTTCGCGCGGAATTACGCTTCACACCCGTTCCCGTCTGCGCGGATTTTTCGTTCCGTTCGTTCTTATCGTTTTTTTCTTTTTCGATCTTTTCGTTTAGTTCTTCGTTTTCATGTTCGCCGCTTCTTTTTTTTGCCATTGTGGCCTCCATTCTTTATAATATTTATGTATCGTGTATATCGTGCCGTCGGAGCGCGGGTGCGTAAAATACGCGAGTGCAACGAAAAAAGCGCCCGGAGAACTCTCTTCTCCGCGCAGATTATCGTCGCCGCAGAGCATTTAAGCCTGACGGCGGCTTTAAGCTGGATATTAAACGTCAGTTACAGCGCATATCAAATATATCCAAAATAACGGGCGGAATATAAATATGTCTGTCGTCTCTCCGAAGGCGGCGGAGAGGCTGACGCTTTGTTTTGCGATGTCGCCGTCCGAAAATAAAGTTAAGTTCAATACGGACAAGGGCGCTCCGGCGCAGCGCAATTCATTTGTTATTATACGCCATTTATCCGCCGCGGTCAAGTGAATTCACGATAAATTCACTTTTGAACTGCCGCAGTCTTGGATATTTATTTCAGCCTCCGTTAAATTCACTTTATAACGAAAGCTCCAAAAAGATATAATTAACTCAGCGGCAAACGTCGGGCAAGGCCCCGCGCCGCATTTAGCGCGGAGTCTATTCGACGTTATTTACTTAAGCGTAATCCAAAGAACAAACGCTATAGCGGCCGACACCGCTATTCCAAGAAGAAACGCCGCGATTCTCTCTTTCTTACTCTTCGCGCCTACGCGAGCGCTTCCGCTTCCCGCGTCGGTCATAAGCCGCTCTGCCTCCAGCTTTATCTGCGAATGAGGAATAGTTTTACCGGAACCTCCTCGACCTTGAGGTATTCCCGCTCCTCTTCTCAGTATAAAATACGCCTCGTCAAAAATATCGCTTTCAGGATTTTTTACATAAAATATGCGCTTCTGGCAGCCTCTAAGCATTTTTCCGTCCCTTTCTTCGTACTATCCTACGGAGATTTTCGCCAACGCTTAGCCCGACTATGCATTATACGTGAAAAAAAGGCGAACGACGGCGGAAGACAAAAACAGACACAGAATACCGATTAAAGCGGCGACTGGGAAAGCATACCTCGTTCCCTTTGCCCGCGTCGCCCCAAAATACACCGTAATAACGTATACCATGGTGTCCGAAGAGCCCATGAGCACGGAAGCGACAAGCCCCGGAAAGCTGTCCGCGCCGCATCTTTCTATCAGATCGGCGTAAGACGCGGATGCCGCCGAGCCGGAAACCGGACGGGTAAGAGCGAGGGGCAATATATCCGAAGGAATGCCGAGCGGAGAACATATCGGCGAAAGCGCCTTTGACAATAGATCCGCGGCGCCCGAAGCGGTAAGCATGGAAAGTCCCGTCATAAGCAATATCATAACGGGCAAAATGGAGACCGTCGTTTTCATTCCTTCCTTAGCTCCGCGAAGAAAAGCGTCGTACGCGTCTTTTCGCTTCGTCATAACAAATCCTATAAGCAATAGCAGCGCCGGAATTATAAGCGATGAAAAAAGCTTCATATACCCGCGCTCCTTCCTCCTCCGGATACCTTCGCCGCAGAAGCGCTTACCCCGCCGAGGACGGGATCGTCCTTAGCGCGCGCCTTTCTTCCGGATAACGTATGCGCGGTGGCGCAGTCCTTTTCCTCGTTCTTCCTGTCAGTATTTTTCTTCGTTTTTTTTGCTTTACCTTTTTTAGCCGCTGACGCAAGCCTGCATAGCAACATTCCAGACGCGGCGCATATAAAGGAAGTTATCCAAACCGGTACGATTATTGAGAACGGAGCCGCGCTGCCCGCCGCCCGGCGAAGCGTAATAATGGTAGTGGGCATCAGGCTGATAGAAGAAGAACCAAGAACAGCGAGGGTAACCATGTCGTCGGTAGCCGTATCGGGATCGGTGTTTTCCGCGTCCATTTTTTCCATAGCGGCAAGAGCGAAAGGCGTCGCGGCGTTAGCGATTCCAAGCATATTGGCGGCTACGGAAGCGGTAATTTCCTCATCGCCTACCCCGTTATGAAACGCGTGAGGAAATATACGAGACAAAACAGGACGCAAAACGCGTGAAAGTATTCTAATAGCTCCGGCCTCTCGCATAACTTCCATAACGCCGCACCACAAGCACATCATGCCGAGCATAGACAACGACAGCGTAACTCCCCGGCCCGCGCCGTCTATAGCCGCACCGGCCAGTTCCCCTATATTTCCCGTAACAATTCCGCATCCTACTGACAAGGCGCAAATTATAAAAAAGCATTTTCCCAGCATCGCAATCCTCCTATTTATTTAAATATCTATAATTTCTGAAAAGCAAACCTTATACGACCTACAATTCAATAAAAGCCGGCGCGGACAACTAAGGCGACTTCCTGAAGGAGCGCGTACAAGCTTATTTTCAGCAAAATAATTCTCCTAAGTAAAATAAAAGCATAAAAAATATTTTTTTAAATCTGTGTCGAAACACTTGACATTTTAGTATAATTATGGTAATATATGTCACGTAAGGCAAAATGTTGTCGGTCTAACACGAAAAAAGAGCCGTCGCTTTACTTAAAATGAGAGGACGGCAAAGAACGCGCGGAAAAGTATCATAATTTTCCGTAAATGGGAAAGGAATGGCAGTTATTTATGAAGTCAATCGGAATAGTCAGAAAAATTGATGAGCTTGGACGTCTTGTTCTTCCTATTGAGACAAGAAAAATGATGGATCTATCCGCCGGAGACGGGATAGAACTGTTTGTAGAGCAGGATCGTATAATTCTGAAAAAGTATCAACCATCCTGTATATTTTGCGGAGACGCGGACAACACAGTTACGTACGGCGGAAAAATAATCTGCACAAAGTGCATAGAGAAAATAAAAAAATCAGAATTTTAATTCTTTACGATAAAAGATATGAAGCCGAATCGCTTCATATGAATCAACGACCGCTACATTTTCCACTAAGCAAGTAAAACGCAAAAAAAGAGAAGATAATCGTTAAAAATTATCTTCTCTTCCGAGTGGGGGAAGGTGGATTCGAACCACCGAAGTCAGTGACAACAGATTTACAGTCTGCCCCCTTTGGCCGCTCGGGAATTCCCCCTGGAGCTGGTGATCGGAGTCGAACCAACAACCTGCTGATTACAAATCAGCTGCTCTGCCATTGAGCCACACCAGCGTTCTTCTTTGTTGGCGACGGGATTATTATATCATATATCCCGCTCGTTGTCAACACCTTTTTCTTCATTTTTTGTTCTTTGATCTATTTTTATGTTAAATATCGTATAAAATTCAAAAGCGCAAATAAAACCGGCGCTTTTTGTCCTTTTTACCGATTGCAAATAAATTCCCCAGCGGAATTAAATTTAAGAAAGGAAAAATCAAAAGCCTTGAAAACAGAAGTAATAATAAAAAACAATACGCCGGTCGCAGTAATCAAAAGCGATGAAATTCTTATATCGGACGTTCAGTCCGCGTTAGATATGATGACTACGATAAAATATGAGACGGGCTGCGTTAACATCGCGATAAATAAAGAAGCGTTAACGGACGATTTCTTTATTCTGAGCTCCTGTTTAGCGGGAGAGATACTGCAAAAATTTATAAATTACGGCGTAAGGCTCGCAATATACGGAGACTTCTCAAAATACTCCAGCAAGCCTCTTAAAGATTTCATGTACGAAAGCAACAAAGGCCGAGACATTTATTTTCAGCCGGACGCTTCTCTCGCCGTAGACAAGCTCTCAAATAAAAAATAGGCTCGCCGAAGAATAGCTCAATACGCTTATGCGCGGCGGTCAAGCGGTCAAAATGAAACGAACGCTCAGCCGTATTGGTTGAGCGTTCGCATCAGCGGTTCTGTGGTCGGTACGGTTGCCTGCCGTTGGATTCGGCGCAAGGC
>CATKFO010000036.1 GCA_949747515.1 uncultured Eubacteriales bacterium | reverse complement strand
TCGTTCTGACGATATAATATTTCTGCGTGTTTTAATGCTTCTTTCTCATTTATGATTTCAGCTTCCAATTGTGAAACATACACTCTGTGTAGATCTGCATCCTTCTCATGTTCATCCGCGAGGCTCATCGCGGCCTGATATTTAGATTTATTAAAAATCTGCATCAGAATACCGACAGAGCTTCTCACTGCAAACTCATTTTGCAAAGCTTTCTTAAGCTTATCGTTTTCTCTTGCAAGCTGGTTCTGTTTTTCCTTAAGAGCCTGATCTTTCTGATGTAAGGAGGCTTCACACGACCTAAGCTTTAAAAAACGCTCCTTTTCCTGCGCTTTCAATGCGCTTAACCGCATCTGGCATTTTGTCAGTTTATTTCTGCTTTCTGAAATACCTAGTTCACATTGTTTCCTGATTTCTAAAATCTCTTCTTCCACCCTTGATTTTTCTTTAAAAAGAACCCCTGCTTTTCCCAATGCTGCCTGCATTTCTCTTACAATTTTAAGCTGTTCCATAAATGCTTTCTTTGCCTTTGCATATAAGTCTGCTCTCTCATCCATCTTACGATTATTATTATAAAAATCACGTTCCAACGGATAAAGCACCTTATGATAAAAATTCCTTAAGTTAGATTTTTTCCCTAAAGGAGCTGCAACCAAACCCCAAACATCGCTGCTATCCAAAAGCTCTTCTGCATATTTTGTAAAATATACGTCCCGATACGTTTCACCCTTATAATTAGTCTCAATGGTATCAGACGCATGGGCGTCAAAAAGCCTCATAACTTCTAAGAGCAAATCTCTTAATTCACCTGTATCGCCATCCAATGGAGATAAATCCCCAATCATATTCCTTGGGAGTTCTTTTGAAATATTTTCAACTGCCGCATTGTTGCAGGAAGTCACCAGCATACTATAATCATTGATCCCTTTATTTTTTAAATCATACCAATGGCGTATGTACTGCGAATATGCAGATTCCGAGCCGTCACCGTGCAAAAAATTATGAGCTTCAAATGCATCATCCGGCTTGTCATAATCAGCCAGCAAAATTGCCCTCTCAATAATATTGCTGACTACAATTTCTTTCAGCAATGTGGTTTTTCCTGTCCCGGGAGGTCCATTTACGGAAAAAACCTTTCCGTTCATTCCGTAAAGCTCTGAATCACCTTTCCCAATTGCCAGATTCACTGCAATCTGCTGCATAAGCGCCGGCATAAATCGGGATGGCCACTTCCCCAATGGTGCATTTTGAATTGCTAAAATCTCATGAAGCAGCTTTAGGTAAGTTCCTTGTTGTTTTTGCTCCACAAGATTAATTCTTTTATTTTTAAAAACGGTATCATTTGACAATATGGTGACATATTCTAAAATTTCTTTTCCCATATGTTCATCATTTCTCAACGCGCCGCTTCTGACCTGCTCCAGAATAAACTTGATATCATCAGAATAATAGTCATGATCTAAACCAAGATAATTGTCATCCTCTCTCTTATTTTTTGTCTCTTCATCGACAAATAACTGAAAACTAACCCCATATATTTCCTCATATGCATCCGTTTTTTTCTCACTATTTTCAATATTTCCCTTTATATATTTATTTTCTACTTCTTGATATAAATTACGAAGTTCTGCCACAGAAACGGCATTGGCTGAAAATGTCTGCAATGGCTCGATCTCTCCTATCCTCTCCTCCAACAAAACTTCTGTCAATTTTTTGTCTTTATCCTTTTTATCCGTTTTAAAAAAGCGTTTCTCAAGTTCCTCTGTCGCTTCTTTATAAAGTTTGTTGTCCAACGCGTCTGAAATCTTATCCTTTGCAGCCTTTAACTGATTGATTGCCCAAATAATCGTAGATACTGACAAAGAATGTTCGATATAATTGCCTTCTGGAGTAAGCTGCAAGCTCATCCATGCTATTTGATCTGTACTTTTTTCCGGCCGGTTTTCATTCTCCTGATGAAACGGAAGAATCTGGGATATACATTCTATACATCTTTCTCTTTTCATCTTACCGATATAAATAGTCAGATTTCCCCATTTTTTCATTCCGCAGGCTATCGCTTCTTCCGATATTCTTTGGTATAAATGATCGCCGGTTTTCAAAAAAATGAAATCCTCAATCGCTCGATTTTTGGCGGTTCTCCTTTCAACATTTTTCTTATGCTTCTCTACTTTACCTCTTATATCCCGGCTATCGGGATATTTATCCTGAGACAAAAATTCCAGTGTGAACCAATAGTCCAACACGTTTTCTGCTAACAGTTTTTTCTGCGTTTGCATCTGTAAACACTCCCCTTTTCTATACTCTTTCCCCGGCACAAACCTTTTCCTTGTTCAAGAGACTGGAAAACACTGATTTTACGGACTTTCCAGTCCAAAATATCCATTACTTGAACTCAGTAGAGAACTTCCCTAACTTTTCGCATTTCCCTCCAGACATTATCTCCGTAATTGCTCACTAAAACAGAAATTATCCCATTATTGGGATTATATTCGGATATAAAGCTTACACCCGGATCACAACCTTGAAAATACGCAAAATCTTTACCATTGGGATTATCAATGATCCATACACCATAGCCATAATATCCTTCTTCTGCATCATCCCCATTTCCGCTCTGCCTACGAAGCATATCTGAAACTAATGCTTTTGAAATTAAATTTCCTTGCAGCAAATGAGTCCAAAAACTAATAATATCTCTTACCGTTATAAACGCCCCGCCCGCGCCGGTGCCTTTTGCGTCAACAGAAAATATATTTGTGCGGTAATCCTTTGTATCAACACAATAAATATAGTTATTCGCGCACTTTGCCGGCAGCCTGTCCAACTCATAATAACCCGTTGATTTCATACCGCATACATCAAATACATTTTCTTTTAGGTATTGATCAAAATACATTCCCGTCATTTTTTCTATAATCATTGCAAGCAGGACATACCCTGTATTATTATACTGGAATTTTTCTCCTTTAGGGTACATCATAGGCTTGTTTATAAATAGTGGAAGCAAATCGACGTTATGCCTGATTTTGTAATTAGGATAATCAATCCATAAATCTTCATATTCCTCCATAATACTTTCATCAAAATAATCCGGGACGCCCGATGTATGGTTTAAAAGCTGTTTAACTGTAACGTCCTTATCAATATCATTTAATGGCATATCAAGCAATATACCTAACGTATCGTCAAGCTTTATTCTTCCTCGTTCAATCAACTGCAATATTCCTACTGCAACAAAAACTTTTCCCGCCGAAGCGCTTGCAAATTTTGTTTCTATCGTGTTAGAAATTTCATTTGACAAATCTGCAAACCCATTTTCTCTTTCATATAAAACTTTACCGTTCTGCACGATATATATGTTTCCCCTAAAGTTTACATCCATGATTTCTTTTATTCCCATTTCAATCTTCCTCCAATCTGCCAATTTATTCCTCAAATTATACAATTTCCATTTGCCGTTTACCGCAACAATATAGGGCGCAGCAACCGCTGCGCCCTATACTCTTATCGTTCTAACGACTTCTCAATTTTCTGTTTCCGCCATTTCAAATCGTTCTGATTTTTATATAGTCTGTTACGATCCTTTGCACATTTCTTTCATGCGCTCCAACTGTGACCTAAACTCTACCGGCAATCTGGTTCAATAAATCATACAACATAACGCCGTCAATGTCAAGACGTGAAAAAACATAATATTGAATTACATAGGGAGCTTTTTTATATGTCCGTTTTTTACGGTTCGCTTCAGACTATGCAAAGATTTTTATTTTAAGTTAAAAGCGAGAGGACGGCAATTCCGCTGTAAGTATATCTTATCTGAATAAAGTGCAGCCCTGCCGTTTGAACTGCTCGGCCTTCATTAAGAGATCGTCTCTGGTAACGCCGATATACTTTGCAAGGCAATCTATGCACATATACCTGACGGATCCGCGGTTAACCATTTTTTTATGAAGAGCAACGTCAAGGTTTTTCAGCTCCTTGCCGCACTCAAGGCAGAGATACTTAGGGCTTGTTTCCGCGCCCTGAGGCCGCTGAAACGGAACGCTCATTTTACTTTTACAAGTTTTCCGCGAAGAATCTTCGTAGAATGAGCTTCAATGCCTTTGACCGTAACTATGTCTGTTGTTATCGGAAGCTTCTCGCCGGTGTCGGTGTCGTAAAGCTCAAAACCGTATCCGTCCAGCGCGCCAATGCCGACGTCCGGCAGCCAAAGCTGGATGTAATCCGATTTATCGTCGGAGAAGTTAGTCAATGAGAAAGCGTACTCTCCGTTTGCAAGATGCTTCATCATAACCGGGCTTTTTTCTTCGAGAATTGAATAAGTAACAATTGGAGGACGAACTTCGGGATCCTGATCTATCGCGATAAGCTCGCGGTTTGTAAGGAGCTTACGGGTAGCCTCGGTCATATTTCTTACGTCGCATCCGATCATAAGAGGAGCGGACATCATGCACCAAAGAGCAAAATGAGTGGCGTATTCGGCGTCGTTACAGCCTCCGTTTGAAACGTTGCCCTTTCCGTACATACCGCATACGAGCATATCGACGTCGTTAAAGCAGGATGGACCTGAGAGACATCTGTTGTTTTTCTGTTCGTTGAACAGAGTCTCTATTATGCTGAAATTGTCGCTGATATCCTGCGTTGACCTGTACATATCTCCGCCTACTGAACGCACCCATTCAAGGGCGTTTTCTTCGCCCCAGTTGCAGATGGAAAAGAGAATATCTCTGCCTGTTGCATTGAGTGCCATTCTCATTCTGTTGTATAACGTCCATCCGTCCATATTTCGCGGATGATAGCACCAGTCGTATTTGAGAAAGTCTATTTCGTTGCGGGCAAAAAACATCGCGTCCTGATACTCATGATCAAGGCTTCCGGGATATCCCGCGCAGGTTAGAGGACCGCAGCAGGAATAGATGCCCATCTTGAGTCCCTTTGAATGCACATAGTCGGAAAGATATTTTATTCCGTGTGGAAATTTAACTGGGTCTGCGACGAGATCTCCGTTTTCATCTCTTTGCTTTGCCGCCCAGCAATCGTCTATAACGACGTATTCGTAACCCGCGTCGCGAAGTCCTGTCGATACCATAGCGTCGGCAGTCTCCATAATTAGCTTTTCGTTGATATTCTCGCCGAAGGTGTTCCAAGTATTAAAACCCATAGGGGGTCTTTTAACGTTCATATTCTTTTCCTCCCTTACCATTACGCTTTCGGCACATAAGAGCCAAGGTATATCTTGCAGTCGTGGGGCGCAAGCTTTACTTCAAAGTAATCGTCCGTGTAGTCCACGGTTTCCCCTGAGAATACCTCGCGCAGTTTAAGTCCGAATCCAGCTGTCGTGGGGAATCCGATATCCCACGTTCTAAGATCCGGATCGCCTTCGTCGTCTCCGAAATTAAAGAATCCTATCGCAAATTCTCTGTCCGAAAGATGCTTGAACATGGTAGGAGCGAGCTCGCCTCTGGTAGTAACCACGATAGGAGCTCTGCATTCTTCATCCTGATCTATACGCAGCAAATCACGATTAGTTAAGAGTTCGACCGTTTCAGGGCGCATACGGCGAACGTCGCATCCGATCATAAGAGGAGAGTTAGCCATGCACCACATTGCAAAATGAGTTTTATACTCCGTATCTCCGCAAAGACCAGGATGACCTACGTTTCCGATTCCATCCATGCCGCAGATAAGCATGTCCATATCGTTGTAGCATCCAGGAGCTCCGTAACGCCATTTCCCAAACTGACTGGCCGATATGTCGCGTACGGAGGTAAACCTTTCTCCGATGTCTCCCGTCGAACGCCAGAGGTGAGCTCCGGTCGAGCGAACCCATTTTTCAACTTCATGCGTACCCCAGTTGCATGCGGAAAATACGATATCTCGTCCCGTAGCCTTGAGAGCCATGCTCATCTTATTGTAATATATCATTGGATTTCTATCGTGAGGAAAGAAACAAAAATCATATTTCAGATAATCGACTCCCCAATCCGCAAATGTCTGAGCGTCGATAAATTCGCGGTCAAAACTTGCGGGGTATCCCGCGCATGTTCTCATACCGGCGCATGAATACATTCCGAATTTCATACCGAGGGAATGAATATAATCGGCAAGGGCGCGCATACCGGAAGGAAATTTTTCCGGATCTGCGACCATACGTCCGTTTTCGTCGCGATCGTTCAGCGCCCAGCAGTCGTCTATTACCACATATTCATAACCCGCGTCGCGAAGTCCTTTTGAAACCATAGCTTCCGCTGTTTCGCGAACCACTTGCTCGTTAATATTTTCACCGAAGGTGTTCCAAGAGTTCCAGCCCATCGGCGGCTTTGTTATAAGCATATTGCCTCCATTCAGCCGCTTTTTGCGGCGTTATATAGATTTATGAGAGCGATTTACGCTTTAGTTTATTTTATCATAGTAGGATTTGCCTGTCAATCTAATAATTTCATATTCGTTCTTTTTTTATAGGCTTATTATATGTAAACCAATTTAGGTATGTTGAGGTTGACAAAAACGGCGAATAGTGGTATAATAAACGCGGAAATATTACTGCGTAATTTTTGCGGCTTGCCGTACGGCGCTTTGCATAGCGTAGATACCGTCGGACAAATTGTCTCTTTATGCACTTTTTATGGAAGAAATGTTCGCGAAGTATTATTACGCTTATAATGAGCGAAAAGAAAGGATAAAAAATGGCTGAAAGAAAAAAAACAAGGGATATAGCGTTTATCGCGCTTGCCGCGGCTATGATGGCTGTAAGCGCTCAGATAAGCATTCCTCTTACGATTCCAGTAACTTTGCAGACATTGGCGGTGTTTTTAGCCGTAACGCTTCTCGGAACGTATAGAGGCTGCGTCGCCATAGCGATATATATTGTTATGGGAATAATAGGATTGCCCGTATTCGCAAATTTTAAGGGAGGATTTTCGGCTGTTCTCGGACCTACAGGCGGATATATAATCGGATTTATTCCTATGGCTATTACGGCGGGTCTGCTAATCGGATCTTCCCGGAGCCGCGTAAGAATTATAGCCGCGCTTTCAGCGGGTCTGATTGTGCTATATGCTTTTGGAACGGTTTTTTACATGATCGTTTGGGCGCGCAGAGGAGGAGAGATAGGAGCGCTCGCCGTTCTGTCTAATTGCGTTTTTCCATTTATTCCGGCCGATGCGATTAAGATATTGGCGTGCGCGGAAATTACGGCTCAGCTAAAATCGCGAATAAAAATATAGAGATTTTATGAAAGGTCGTATAATAAATGAGTGAAACTATAAAGACCGTCTGTAAAACGTCCGACAGAATAGCGGAAATATTGAAACGTGAGAAAACGTTCGTTTCCGGAGAAAGCATAGCGGCCGAACTAGGTATGAGCCGCGCTTCTATTTGGAAAGGCATACGCGAACTTGAGAAAAACGGTATGACGATCGAGGCCGTTACCAAAAAGGGATATATGCTTGCAGGAGAAAAATACGCAAGGGCGGATTACGTGCTAAAATACTTGAAAAACCCTTTAATAAGAATAAAAACTCTTCGTTCCGTCAATTCGACCAACGCCTTTTTAAAATCGATTGCTGAAAATGAAAACGAAGGTCTTCTTGTTATAGCCGATTCTCAGACAGGAGGAAAGGGAAGGCTTGGCAGAACGTTTCTGTCTCCCGACGGAACGGGGCTATATATGAGTCTGCTGCTTAAACCCAAGCTTAGCGCGAACGACGCGCTCGCTATTACTTCGTGCGCTGCGGTTGCCGTTTGCGACGTCGCGCGTAAGATAGCGCCCGATAAATCAATCGGCATAAAATGGGTGAACGACATATATGCAAACGGTAAGAAGATTTGCGGAATACTTACGGAAGCGGCGTTCAATATGGAAAACGGCGGTCTTGACTACGCTGTGCTTGGAATCGGTATAAATTTATTTGAACCGGAACATGGATTCGGAGAACTTTCCGATATAGCCGGGGCGTTGTTTCCGTATTCGGCGAATACCGCCGACGTAAAGTGCAGGATAGCCGCCGAAATTACGGATCGTTTTATGGAGCTTTATTCCGATATAAGCTCAAAAAGCTTTTTTAAATCGTATAAAAATAATTTATTTATTCTTGGAAAGAAAATAAAGGTTTTGCGAGAAAATAAATCAAAAATTGCGGAAGCGGTAGATATAGATGATAATTTTATGCTTCTCGTTCGTTATGAAAACGGAGAGGAAGAGCTTTTGTCGTCAGGAGAAATTAGCATAAGGATATAAAGCGCATAGTATTTTAACTGTTTAGTCTTGAAAAAGCTGGAAAAATAATATATAATATATCTATCATATCTGTGAGGTGAAAAAGTATGTTACATTTTCTCGAAGGCGAGCAGCAGGCGGCGGGCGGCGGAGGACTCGTCACTATAATTATGCTTGTGGCAATGATCGCGCTTTTCTATTTCTTTATGTATCGTCCTCAGAAGAAGCAGGAAAAAGAGACTAATTCTATGCGGAATAACCTTTCCGTTGGAGATGAAATCACAACTATCGGCGGTATTGTCGGCAAAATAATATCTATAAAGGATGAAACGGTACTTCTCGAAACAGGCCGCGACAAGGTTCGCATACGTATTCTCAGAAACGCAGTGCGAAACGTAGACGTTAAAGCGGAAGACGCCGAATAAAAGCTCTTTCAATCATAAAGATACGTTCCTTCGAATAAGATCTGATAAAGATATTTATTTTGGAGGAACTATTTTTATGAAAGAATCAAACGGAATTGTCGATCTTTTGACCGCGTCTCTGAAAGTACTTCTTATAACGATGGTCGCAGCCGCCGTTTTGCTCCTTGCTTTTACCGGAATAGCATATTCTGCGGAGGATCCTAACGGGATGGTTGGAGCGTTGTCTCTCGCTCCTTTGTTTATAAGTTCGCTGATCGGCGGAATATCAAGCGCTCGTATTTTTGGAGAAGGAGCGATAGCCGGAATAATTAGCGGGCTGATAACGGCGGCTATTGTTTTTATCCTTAGCTTTATTCCCGTTGAATCTGGAGCGAATAGAAGCGTAGGAGTTACTTTAGTTCTCTATGCCGCGATTGTTTTGTCGGGATTGATCGGAGGCGTTATAGGAAGAAAAAGAGGAAAAAAACGCCCGCAATATAATAAAGCGGCGCGTCGTCGATAAAAAATGCTTATACCGCTTAACTCGTATAGTTTATAAAGAATTATGAAGTGAAAAGGAAGTATATTATATGCTTTTGGATCTAAAAAACGCCGATTATTTGATTTTTGATCTTGACGGAACGCTATCCGACAATTCTCAAGGAATAATCGGAGGAGTTAAATATACTCTTGGAAGATATGGAAAACCTATTCCGCCCGAACATGAATTAAGGAAGTTTATCGGTCCGCCTCTATCGCAGTCCTTTGAAAATTACTGTGGATTTTCTCATGACGAAGCTAAAAACGCAGTAAATGTTTATAGGCAATACTACCGGAGTGGAGGAATACTTGAAAACGTTCTGTACGACGACGTCGACAATATGCTTAAAGGTCTAAAAAAATTAGGAAAGAAAATGTATATCGCCACGTCGAAACCGGAGGAATTTGCACGTAAAATAATTTCAACATTTGAACTGGAAGAATTTTTCGACTATATCTGCGGTTCGTCGTTCGACGGTTCTCGAGAGCTTAAACGCGACGTTATTAAATATGTGATTGATAAATTTGGTATTGACCGCGATAGATCTTTGATGATCGGAGACAGACGTCACGACGTTGAGGGAGCGAGTGAACTCGATATATCGGCTATGGGCGTTCTTTACGGTTTTGGAAGCAGAGAAGAGCTAACCTGCGCCGGAGCGAAGTGGATTGCCGAAACCCCTTTAGACGTTCTAAGCATTATCAGTAAGGAAGAATAATAAGTTCATAAAATCAGGTTAAGTTTCAGGTTAAAAAATTAAAATTCATTTCGTTAGGACTTTCCAGCGTAATTGCTATTAGCGCAGCTTCAAATTAAGCATAACTAATCCGCTTCGCCATCCCATGAGAAGAAACCTACTTACATATAGGTATTCACGCTTCTAAAATTAAAAAATTTGCGCCTATCTGATTCACACCGTGTAAAGCAACGTCGTAATACGTGAGCAATCCGTGAAGCAGAATCTGTGGAGATCGCGCTGTGATTAATCTTTCATATCATCAAAAAGCGAGTCAAATCAACTCGTTGATTTTTGAGCCGAAACCGGATTCAGATTAACTTAGTAAGCGAAGCGAGCTTTATAAGTTTTCTTTTATTACTTTCTTTCACGCAAGAAAGTATGAATTGCCATAAACAAAAGCTGCAACCTGAAGAAAAAGGTTGCAGCCTATTTTTATCCTTTGAAAATAGTATAGTCTTATTGGGCGGCGTCGACTATTTTAGAAAATTTAGCGGGAACAAGGGACGCTCCGCCGATAAGTCCCCCGTCGACATTGACCTTTGACAGAAGTTCGGCTGCGTTTCCATCGTTCATAGATCCGCCGTACTGAATAACAGTAGAATCCGCGGTATCGTTTGAATAAAGATCGGCGATAGTCTTGCGAATAATACCGCATACTTCGTCGGCCTGTTCCGGAGTGGCAGTAAGGCCTGTGCCGATAGCCCATACCGGTTCGTAGGCTATTATTACGTTTTTCATTTGCTCGGCGGTAACTCCCGCGAGATCAAGCTTAGTCTGCATAGCGACTATCTCGGAAGTGATTCCGGACTGCCTTTGCTCCAGAACTTCGCCGAGACAGAGGATAACCTTGAGACCGGCGTTAAGAGCCGCGATGGTTCTCTTGTTTACGGTTTCGTCTGTTTCGCCAAAATATTGGCGTCTTTCGCTATGTCCGATAATTACATATTCAACTCCGCACTCGAGAAGCATTGCGGCGGATATCTCTCCGGTATACGCCCCTTTAGCTTCGAAATGAACGTTTTGAGCGCCAATCTTTACATTTGTGCCTTTTGCGGCTTTAATAGCGGCGTCGATATCGACGAACGGCACGCAGAGTATTACGTCGCATCCGTTTTTTCCTTCGACCAGTTCTGCAGTTTCTCTTACCGCCGCTTCCGCCTCGGAGGGAGTCATATTCATTTTCCAGTTGCCGGCTATTACGACCTTGCGTTTTGATTTATCCATGTGTGCATATCCTTTCATAAATAAGCGCCGGAGAGTTCCCCGACGCTTTTTAACTAACTCTCTGTTATTTGTCCTGAAGGCAGGCGATTCCGGGAAGCTCAAGACCTTCGAGGAATTCGAGCGACGCGCCTCCGCCGGTGGAAATGTGAGTCATCTTATCGGCGTATCCGAGCTGTTCGACGGCAGCGGCAGAATCTCCTCCGCCTATGATAGATACGGCTCCGGATTCAGCGACGGCCTTTGCTACCGCCTTGGTGCCGGAAGCGAAGTTTTCCCACTCTGAAACGCCCATAGGTCCGTTCCAAACGACGGTGCCTGCTCCGGAAATAGACTTTGCAAAGAGTTCTTCAGTTTTTTCACCTATATCGAGACCCATCCATCCGTCCGGTATAGAATCGGAATATATTTCCATAAACGTCGTGTCTTCCTTGTATTCGCGACCTATTCTATTGTCGACGGGAAGAAGGAAGTTAACGCCTTTTTCTTTCGCCTTGTTAAGTAAGCCGAGCGCAAGCTCCAGCTTGTCCTCTTCGCATATTGACGTTCCGGTGGAATATCCGAGAGCGCGGAAGAACGTGTACGCCATGCCTCCGCCGATGACGAGAGTGTCGACTTTTTCAATTAGGTTGTTGATAACGCCTATTTTGTCGGAAACCTTTGCTCCGCCGAGAATAGCGACGAAAGGACGCGCGGGATCTTCCAGCGCCTTGCCCATTATTGAAATTTCCTTTTGGATAAGGTATCCGCACACCGCGGGAAGATAGTCTGCCACGCCTGCGGTAGAAGCGTGCGCTCTGTGAGCCGTGCCGAAAGCGTCGTTTACAAAAATTTCAGCCATAGAAGCAAGCTCTTTAGCAAACGCAGGGTCGTTCTTTTCTTCTTCTTTATGAAAACGTACGTTTTCAAGAAGCATAACGTCGCCGTCGTTCAGAGCGGCCGCTTTGCCTTTAGCGTCGGGACCGACGACGTCGGAGGCCAAAGTTACGCTGATTCCTAACTTCTCGGATAGTCTTGCCGCCACTGGAGCAAGAGAATACTTCATATTGAACTCGCCCTTGGGTCTGCCCATGTGAGAGCAAAGAATGAGGCGGGCGCCGTTTTCCCTGAGGTATTTAATCGTAGGAAGAGCGCCGACTATTCTGTTTTCATCGGTTATTACTCCGTCCTTCATAGGAACGTTGAAGTCGCATCTTACGAGTATTTTTTTTCCGCGTACGTCAATATCTTCAACAGATTTTTTGTTATAGGTCATTGTATATTCTCCTTATCAAGCGAATTATTACCATACCAATCATAATATACCACAAAACGCTTTAATTATCAACCTTTTTCTGAAAAAACATAGCTCCAAGAGCGTCGATATAAGTAATCGACGTATAATCTGTAATTTTTATTGTTGACAACCGCTTAAACATTTGATAATATTTAACGTAGAACAAAGCGGTATGAGCTTTACTTTAGGCGAGACTGTATAAATGAATAAGAAAATTTGATAGAGGGAAAGAGAATGCTTACGCATATTGGCTCAAACACAATAGAAACCGATAGATTGATACTTCGCAAATTTGAGTATACGGACGACGATGATATGCTGAAATATTGGGTTGCCGATGAAAGAATACAATCGTTGTATTTTGAACCTGTATATGTCTCAAAAGAAGATGTAAAAGAATTGCTCGATAAATATATCGGCTCTTATGAAAAAAACGATTATTATCGTTGGGCAATTATTGAAAAAGACTCGGGAAAGTGTATAGGACAAATAGCGTTTTTCCTTATTGACAGCAAAAATCATTTCGCTGAAATCGAGTATTGCATCGGCTCAGAGTTTCAATGCAGAGGATATGCGACCGAAGCGACCAAAGAGATTATCAGATACGGATTTGAAGAAATAAATCTACACAAAATTCAGATTTGCACCACAACTACAAACAAATCGTCTAAGCGCGTTATAGAAAAGTGTGGATTTACATATGAGGGGACTTTACGAGATTACTTTTACGCGAACGGCGAATACGTCGGAAGATTATATTTTTCGATATTAAGAAATGAGTTTGAATCTAAAACATGAACTCCGCGTTCAGATAAAAAGGAGAAAAATATGTGTTTGATTTGCGATAGAATAGAAATGATAAAAAACGGCGCTAATCCGTATTTTGTACGAGAACTTGAAACGGGTTACGTTGTTATAGGAGATAAACAGTACTTTCCCGGATATGTTTTGTTTCTTTGTAAATACCATGAAACTGAGCTTTTTTATCTTGATGATGATATTCGCAGATTATTCCTTGATGAAATGACAATAGTCGCCGAGGCTGTGTCGATTGCATTCAAAGCCGACAAAATCAATTACGAGCTTTTGGGTAATGGAGACTCCCATGTTCACTGGCATATTTTCACTCGAAAGAACGGCGACTTGGATGAGTACGGAGTAAACGGAGTAGGACCTGTTTGGTGGGCGCCGTGGAGTATAATGAACGATGAAAAATATAAAGTAAAAGGCGATACGCTCGAAAAAATGAAATCTGATTTGTCCGCCGCGCTTGATGAAGCGCTGAGAAAAAGGAATATGATATAAGCGAGTGTGATAAACCGAAAATATGTTCTTTAGCTTGAAATATAAAAAATGCCGCCTGAAAGTTTATTCCTGAAGGCGGCATTTTTGTATTTGTATTGACTTTTAACCGTTACAGCAATTATCGCAGCTATGACCGCCTTTAAAAAGAGCGGGATCGTACTCTTTGCCGGTATTGTCAAAGTAATCCTTTATAGCGGCTTTTACAGCCTCTTCCGCGAGAACGGAGCAATGAATTTTCTGCGGAGGAAGACCGTCGAGCGCCTCGACCACGGCCTTGTTAGTCAGCTCCAGGGCTTCTGACAACGGCTTTCCTTTGATCATTTCGGTCGCCATACTGCTTGTAGCGATAGCTGATCCGCATCCGAAAGTATTAAATTTTACGTCCGTTATTACGTCTCCGTCTATCTTCAGGTATATTTTCATAATATCTCCGCACTTTGCGTTTCCGACTTCTCCGACTCCGTCGGCATCGTCAAGCTTTCCGACGTTTCTCGGATTTGTAAAGTGATCCATTACTTTTTCACTGTATAACATATTTATTCCTTCCTTTCTGCAAATCGTCCCATACCGGAGACATATCCCTGAGTTTTTCTACGACTTTCGGTATGATATCCGTCATTTTTTCTATCTCTTCATCAGTATTTTCATCGTCGATTGTAAGACGGAGAGAGCCGTGTGCAATTTCGTGAGGACGGCCGATGGCAAGAAGAACATGGCTTGGATCGAGCGAACCGGACGTGCAGGCCGATCCCGACGATGCGGCGACGCCCATCATGTCGAGCATTAAGAGCAGCGATTCTCCTTCGATTCCTTCAAAGCAAACGTTTACGTTTCCGGGGAGACGCGATTCCTTGTCGCCGTTGAGAACAGTATGGGGGATTTTGAGCAGTCCGTCTATCAGTTTGTCTCTCATTGCGGACACTCTGCATGCGGTTTCGTCTATGCCCGAAACAGCGTCTTTAAGCGCGGCTGCCATGCCTGCTATCGCGGGCAAATTTTCCGTTCCGGCCCTGCGATTTTTTTCCTGCGCTCCGCCTTCTATAAGAGGAGAGAGCGTCGCGCGCCTTTTTGCATAAAGAACTCCTATGCCTCTCGGACCGTGAAACTTATGGGCTGAAAGAGCGAGATAGTCGACTCCAAGCTCTCCTACGTCTAATTTGACGTGTCCCGCGGCCTGAACCGCGTCCGTATGGAAGAGAATTTTTTTCTCGTTGCATATCCTTCCGATTTCGGAGATAGGCTGTATTGTTCCGATTTCGTTGTTCGCATACATGACGGAGACGAGGGCGGTATCCTCACGTATGGCTTTTTCTACCTCGTCGGGGCGAACTATTCCGTTTTCATGAACGTCGAGGTACGTTGCTTCGTATCCCTGAGCTTCCAGCTTTTTTATCGCGTGCAGAACCGCGTGGTGCTCGAACGCCGTGGTTACAATGTGTCTTTTACCGCGTTTTTCAGCGTATTTTACAGCGGAAACTATAGCGGTGTTATCGCTTTCGCTTCCTCCGGAGGTAAAGTAAATTTCGTCCGCCGAGCATCCGAGGCAATCGGCTATATCTTCTCTCGCTTTAAGAAGAACTTCTGCTGCGCGTTGTCCCTCGGAGTGTAAGCTCGAAGGGTTTCCGTATACTTCGTCCATGACCGAAATCATAGCGTCGCGAGCTTTTCTGCTTATTTTTGTCGTAGCGGCGTTGTCCGCGTAAATTCTCAAGATATTACCTCCGTTATCGTTTCTATAGGTTTCCGTTAGTCAAGTCTTCGAGCGTAACGCTCTCAAGGTAGTTTTCCATTACTTCGTTGAGCTTTATCCAGAGAGGATAAGCGGAACAATGCTCGTCTCTCCCGCATTTTACATAATCGTAATCTATACAGCTTACCGGCGAAATGCTTCCTTCTATTGGTTTGAGTATTTCAAGAAGGGTATATTCGGACGGAAGCTTTGAAAGCCTGTATCCTCCCGAACGTCCGCGGCGGCTTTCTACAAAATTGTGCTTTAACAGCAGCGCGGTTATAGCTTCAAGATATTTCATGGATATTCCTTCGCTGTCCGATATGTCTTTGAGCGATACATATTCTCCGTCGTGTAAAGCGGAAAGTTCGGAAAGTATGCGAAGAGCATATCTTCCCTTGGTGGATATCATCATTACGTGATATTCCTCCTTGTTAGGTATGTGTTCTATAATGTTAATATAATATCACACTTTTAAGAGAAATACAATAGCATATAGAAATAATATGTTTTTAGTATTATTTGAACCGACGGGCAGATTACGACTTTATTATTGCCTTGGCCGTATTAAAATATAAATGTACAGGATGTAAACTTAACAAAATGGCCTTGACCTGCAAAGTAAAAATATGTATAATAGTATTAAATATAAGTTTCGGCGACCGTCTCCCCGTTTGCGCGGAGTTAAAAAGTCGGAATCGTTTAAGCATAATATTAACGTAAGGATAAGCCCGACGCAAAACGGACTTTTTCTTATTTATATCACGAAGAAAGGAAGGGCGTGAGATGAACAATCTTACAGACGCAAGAAATTATTCGGAGATCACAGACGAAATACGTTCGTTGTCTTCTTTGACGGAGGAAAACAGCCAAATTCCG
Source organism: uncultured Eubacteriales bacterium (assembly GCA_949747515.1). Taxonomy (GTDB): domain Bacteria; phylum Bacillota; class Clostridia; order Oscillospirales; family CAG-272; genus RUG11130. Next base: position 53,688 of record CATKFO010000036.1, on the reverse strand, counting down.
ACGGAACTTTACCGCGAGATGAACGTTAAACGCGGTCTGCGCGATCTTGACGGCAACGGAGTGCTTGCGGGGCTTACCAGCATTTCAGAGGTTAAGGCGAAGCAGGTAATAAACGGGGAGACCGTCCCGTGCGACGGAGAACTATACTACCGCGGAGTAAACGTTAAAGATATAACCTCGGCCTGTCTTAACGAAGGAAGACACGGATTTGAAGAAGTAGTTTATCTCCTGCTGTTCGGAGCTCTTCCAGATGAAAAAGAATTGTCTGATTTTAAGAAACTTCTGGGAAGTTATCGCTCTCTTCCGCCTAGCTTTGTACGCGACGTTATAATGAAAGCCCCCAGCGGAGACATGATGAACGCTTTGTCTCGCAGCGTGCTGACGCTGTATTCTTACGACGAAAACCCTGACGATACGTCTCTGCCCAACGTTTTGCGTCAGTGTCTTCAGCTCGTTTCCATGTTTCCTCTGCTTACCGTGTACGGATATCAGGCTTTTGATCATTATCATAATGGAAACAGTCTTTTTATCCATTCTCCTTTGCCGGAAGCGTCGACGTCTGAAAATATTCTTCATCTTTTGCGTCCGGACAGCTCGTATACGGCTCTCGAGGCGGCGGTACTCGATATCGCGCTTATTCTTCACGCAGAACACGGCGGCGGTAATAACTCTACGTTTACGACTCGCGTCGTTTCTTCATCAGGCACCGACACATATTCGGCTATTGCGGCCGCGCTTGGTTCTCTTAAGGGACCGAAGCACGGAGGAGCTAATATTAAAGTTGTCAGAATGTTTGAAGACATAAAGAAAAATGTAAAGGACTGGAAGGACGACGACGAGATAGCCGAGTATCTTCGCAAACTCTTGAAAAAAGAAGCTTTCGATAGATCGGGGCTTATATACGGCGTAGGACACGCCGTGTATTCTGTTTCAGACCCTCGCGCGACCGTATTCCGCGGCTTTGTCGAAAGACTTGCGGCGGAAAAGGGAAAAGAAGATGAATTTGAACTATACGCCGGAGTTGAACGCATCGCGCCGGGAGTTATCGGAGAACATAGGAAAATATACAAGGGCGTTTCCACTAACGTGGATTTTTACAGCGGTTTTGCATACGATATGCTGAACCTTCCGGCCGAGCTGTACACTCCCATATTCGCGGTGGCTCGAGTTGCCGGATGGAGCGCTCATAGACTTGAAGAGCTGCTGAACTGCGGAAAAATAATACGTCCCGCCTATAAAGAAATTATTCCGACAAGAGAATATATCCCGTTGTCTGAAAGATAACATATGCCTCGCTGAATAAAACGCTTCAGCGAGGTATTTTTTGATTTTAAGCCTTTTAATATATTGCGCGTTTACTCGTTTTAAACAAAAAAGATAAAAGCGTCCCATTTTCGCTTGCTTTACAGATCCGGGAAATATAATGAACAATTTGCGACGCCGCTTTTGACGGCGGAATGGAGATTTCTATGATTATACTGATAACAGGAGCGTCTCACACGGGAAAAACGACGTTGGCGCAAAGACTTCTTGAAAAATATGGATATCCTTATCTCTCTATAGACCATTTAAAAATGGGACTCATAAGGAGCAAAAATACGCTGCTTACGCCTACTAGCGACGATATGGATTTAACAGAATATCTATGGCCTATTGTTAGGGAGATTGTCAAAACCGCTATAGAGAACAAACAAAATCTTATAGTTGAAGGCTGCTACATTCCGTTTGACTGGGAGAAAAATTTTGATGAGAACTATCTTCGACACATTAAGTATATTTGTTTGGTTATGAGCGAGTCGTATATAAAAAATCACTATCACGATATAAGAAATTATGCCAATACGGTAGAATATCGTCTTGACGACTCTGATAGCACGATGGAAACTTTGATACATGACAATGCGGATATGCTAAAAATGTGCCTGCTTTATCATGCTAACTATTTTCTTATTGATAATGATTATCCGCTTGATATAGATTTACATTTATTTGATTAGTAAACGATGAATATTAAAAAAGGATAGTCCGAAACAAAAAAAGGTAAAAGGGAGTAAATTCGGAATCCATTGACAAAACGTGAATATGGATGTATAATTATTTATAAAGTTATATTATTGAAGATTACGGAGATCCATAAATGTCGGATTCAATTTTTTCCGGAACGGATAGGCGAGAAAAAGTTTTTAAAATGCTTTTTTCCGCAGAATATAATAATCAGGGCGAAGCCGAGGATATTTACGCGTCGTTTTTTGAAGAGGGAGAGAAAATTCCTCAAGACGGATACGTACGCGATACGTTTATCGGGGCGTTAAATTTTGCGTCGGAATCTGATCTGCTAATTGAAGCCGATTCAAAAAAATGGAAAGCTTCCCGTATGTCCGCGGTGACTAGAACGATTCTTCGCCTCGCGTCTTACGAACTTCTTAAAACCGATCTTCCGCCTCGCGTCGCGATAAACGAAGCCGTAGAACTCGCCAAAGAATTCGGAGAGGACGGTTCTCCTGCTTTTGTAAACGGTATTCTTAATCGTATAGCCAAAGATGCCGGAAAAATGTGATCTTATATGAGCGAAAACTTATTTTTGGGTTTTGACAGCAGCAATTATACCACGTCCGTCGCCGTTGCGGACGATAAAGGCTGCATATTGGCGAACATTAAAATACCTCTTTACGTAAAAGAAGGAGAGCGTGGACTCAGACAGAGCGACGCCGTTTTTTCTCACGTCGTTAATTATCCCGAAGCTGCTCGTGAGCTTCGCGCCGCCGTCTCGGAAGAGCAGACTGGAAAAAAGATCGTCGCCTGCGCTTTTTCAGGAACGCCCAGAAGCGCCGAAGGGTCTTATATGCCGTGTTTTCTTGTTGGCCGCGCTGTTTGCGAGACTGCCGCCGCCGCGCTTGGCGTTCCGGTTTTTGAAACTTCTCATCAGGCGGGGCACGTTATGGCCGCGCTGAATTCGGCGGCGTTATCCGCAGGAGCAAATCCCGAAGATATAATGCGAACTCCTTTTATTGCCCTTCATGTTTCGGGAGGGACTACCGATATGCTGCTCGCGGCTCCTTCGGAAAGCAAGGTATTTGATATAACAAGAATCGGAGGCACTCTCGACGCTAACGCGGGACAGATCGTCGATCGCATCGGAGTAAAAATGGGGATCAGGTTTCCGTGCGGCGGAAAGCTCGACGGCCTTGCCGTAGCTTACGACAAACCTATTTCAACCGGAAAGCTGTCTGTAAGAGGAACGGAATTTAACCTTTCAGGCCTTGAAAATAAAGCTTTATCTTTGATGGACTCCGGAGCCGGTCCTGAGAAAACGTCAGCGTTCGTTTTTGAGTTTATTGCGAGAAGCGTCGAAAAAATTTTGCTGAACGCTTTTGAGAAGTACGGACGCATCCCCGTTGTGTTTGCGGGTGGAGTTATGTGCTCGGAGTATATAAGGCGGATACTTGCTCCGTACGGAATGTTTTCCGAACCGCAGTTTTCTTCCGATAACGCGGCGGGAGTCGCTCTTATCGCTTCAAAACTTTACGGTAACGGGTAACGAAAGCCGACGCCGAATTTCGTTATCATAAGCGTGTTCGAACTGCCTGAGGGGAGAAATATTATGGATAATAATATTGAAAGCATGAGATCGGCCGTAACCGTAACAGAGCTGAACGGACATATCAAGCAAGCTTTGGACGGCGACCGTTTTCTCAGCGATATATTTGTTAAGGGAGAAATTTCTAATTTCAAGAGACATTCGACCGGTCATTTTTACTTTTCATTAAAAGATGAAGAAAGTCTTTTAAGAGCGGTAATGTTTCGCTCTTCCGCTGCGAAGCTGCCGTTTGTTCCTGAAAACGGTATGAAGGTAATAGCGCATGGACGGGTTTCCTCTTTCGTAAGAGACGGGCAGTATCAGCTTTACTCAGACTCGATGGAGCCAGACGGAATAGGAGCTTTGTACATCGCTTACGAACAGTTGAAACGAAAGCTTGAGTCCGAGGGGCTTTTTTCGGAATCCCGAAAGAAACCTCTGCCTAAAATACCGGCGCGTATAGGAATAATAACATCGCCGACAGGAGCCGCCATAAGGGATATGATAAACGTGACGGGACGCCGTTTTCCGTACGCTAAGGTGATACTTTATCCTGCGTTGGTGCAGGGACCCGACGCGCCCGCCGATCTTATCAAAGGAGTAAAATATTTTAACTCCGCCGACGTCGCGGACGTGATAATCATAGGACGCGGAGGCGGATCAATGGAGGACTTGTGGGCGTTTAACAACGAACGGCTTGCTTACGCGATTGCAGAGTCGCGTGTTCCGGTTATATCGGCCGTCGGACATGAAACGGACTTTACAATATGCGACTTCGTCTCCGACAGGCGCGCTCCCACTCCTTCGGCGGCAGCTGAGATCGCGGCTCCAGATACCGAGGAACTGAAAAATAAGTTTTTCAACGTAATAAAGCATGAAGCGATCGCAGTATCAAGGCTTATATCGTCGGTTAGGGAAAGAGTGAATCTATGCGCCGCGTCGCCAATGCTGAGAGACCCGAAAAAATACGTCGATGAGAAACGCATGGCCGCTATGATGGCTACGGAACGGCTGATTTCCGCCGAGTCTTCCGCGATAAGCAGAGCAAAATTATCTCTGGGCTCTTGCGCCGCTAAGCTGGAGGCGCTAAGTCCGCTTGGAGTAATGTCGCGAGGTTATAGCGTTGTAAAGAATTTGGACGGAGCGGTCGTCGGCAGCGTTGAAAAATTAATAAAAGGAGACGGTTTGACTATACGCTTATCAGACGGCGAAGCCGGCGTATCGGTCGAATCGGTCGAGCCGTTTGAGAAGAATATATGATTTTCGAACGCCACAAATATTAACAAACCGCAGCATATATGAGTCGATACTAGAATGTAATTTAAATAAATCCTCTACTTATACGTTTTATCGTTATTCATATGTCTTATGAGTATAATGGATATTACATAGGAGAATTAGAATGAATGATTGGTTAGAACAGGTGAAATCTAGCTGGAATCATACTTCCGATTCTGATTGGTATCAATCTCTCAGGACGGATCAGAAAATTGGCGAGTTGATAAAAGAGCCGGAAAGCGCTTTTCATCCTGACGTTTTTAGGTTAATAAAAAAATATATTCCCGATTTGCGTAGCAAAAAAGTTTTATTGCCTTCAAGCGGAGATAATCATGCGGCTTTCGCCCTTTCACTGATGGGAGCCAACGTTACTTCTTCGGATATAAGCGAAAAGCAACTAGAACACGCGCAAGATATTTCGAAAAAATTGAAGCTTGATATTTGCTTTATCTGCGACGATACTATGCGGTTATCTAACATTGAGGACAACAGCTTTGATTTTGTTTATACGTCGAACGGCACGCATACATGGATAAAGGATTTAGAGTCGATGTATAAAAATATATACAGAGTTCTCAAACCGACAGGGATTTCAATTATGTATGATATTCATCCGTTTAACCGGCCGTTCTCCGGAGATCCTTGGAAAACTCCTGAAATTATAAAATCTTATTACGATTTAACGCCGAGATTACATTGGCGCGTACAGGATTTAGTCAACGCTATGGCGAACGCTCGGTTTTCGATAAAGGAAATGGCGGAGCTTAAGGCTGTAAACGCTTCTTTTTGGTTTTCTTATGATGAGTTGTTAAAGCAAGATGAGAAGAAAATTGAAAAAATAAATGATTGGAAATTCAATCCTATGGCGGCGTTGCCAGCTTGGATTTCAATTGTCGCGCAAAAGTCCTAATTGTTTTTATATTGTACAATATTGGCTCTGGTAGCTCTGTAACGCGTGATTTTGGGTAATTTGAAAATAGCCTATTTATTTCAATATCCGCGCTTTGCACTAATGTTTCAAGAGGAGAACTTTTACTATGACAAAAGATCAGATAGAAAAAATGTCCTTTGAGGACGCGCTCAAAAGACTTGAGGAAACGGTGCGTATGCTTGAGAACGGAAGCGTTTCTCTCGACGATTCGCTCGCGCTTTTTGAAGAAGGAATAGCTTTGGTGAAGCTGTGCAACGGGAAGCTTGACAACGCCGAGAGGCGCGTGGTAAAGCTTCGGGACGGCGGAGACGGAGTTATGATCGAAGAACCGATGGACTAATGGCTCGTCCGGCACAGCCTAAAGAACATAAATTAAAAGAAAGGCCGTATACTTAATGCTTATAAATATACAAGAGCTCCTTGAGAAGACCGCGCGTAAGGTAGAGTCCGCCCTGGAGGATATATTTACTCAATTTTCCACGGCTCGTCCCGACGCTCCAAGCGAACTGCTTGAAGCAATGAAATACTCCGTCCTTGGCGGAGGCAAACGAATCCGCGCGTTTATAGCGATTTATTCCGCAAAAATGTTCGGAGGAGACGAATCCGCGGTAATACCGTACGCCTGCGCCCTCGAGATACTTCACGCTTACTCTCTGATCCACGACGATATGCCGTGTATGGATAACGACGACATGCGGCGCGGCAAGCCTTCATGTCATAAGAAATATGGCGAGACGCTGGCTCTCCTTGCGGGCGATTCGCTTCTGACCCTTGCGTTTGAAATAATTGCGACCAATAATAATGTTACCGACAAATCCGCGCGGCTTGCTTGCGCCGCTCTTTCCGGTCTTGCCGGATACAGAGGAATGTGCGGAGGACAGGAGCTTGATCTTGCCGAAGATGTAAAAACATACGACGAGCTTAAATATCTGCATTCTCTGAAAACTGGCGCGCTTATACGCGCGTCGGCGCTTCTAGGGCTTTACGCCGCCGACGACAGCCCGAGCTGCGAGACAGTCGAAGCGCTTGAGAAATATGCGGAGGCCGTCGGTCTGGCGTTCCAAATACACGACGATATTCTCGACGTTACGAGCGACGCTGAAACTCTCGGAAAGCCTATTGGAAGCGACGAGAGAAATAAAAAGAAGACCGCGCTTTCCTTTATGAGCGTCAGAGAGGCGGAGGATGAAGAAAACAGACTTACCTTGACCGCGGTAGAGGCTCTGTCTGAATATCCTGGCAGCGAGACTCTGTCTCAGCTTGCCGTATGGCTGATGACCCGTAAAAATTAAATTGACTGGCGGTGTTTACGGTTGCGACTCGACGTATATCTTACTGAAAATAAATATTCTTCCTCTCGCAGTCGGGCTAAAGCCCTTATTGAATCAAAGGCGGTTAAGGTAAACGATAAGATAGTGTCAAAGCCTTCGTTTGAAATAGACGTAGCCAAGGAGTACGATATATCCGTAGACGATTCCGTTTTACCTTACGAAAGCCGCGGAGGTTTAAAATTAAAGGCGGCGATCGACGCTTTTGAATTAGTTATTTCCGCAAAGAGATGCGTCGACATAGGCGCGTCCACAGGAGGATTTACCGACTGTATGCTTCGTCACGGCGCAAAAATCGTTTATGCGGTGGATTCCGGAAGCGATCAGTTGTCAGAAAGGCTCAGGCGGGATCCGGCGGTCGTTTGTATAGAACGATTTAACGCTCGCAATATGACCGTCGACACCGTTGGCGGAGAGGTTTGTCAGTTTGCCGCCGCGGATCTTTCTTTCATTTCGCAGACGTACGTGCTCGACGCCGCGTCGTCCTTGCTTTGCGAAGGAGCCTCGTACGTAGGACTTATTAAGCCTCAATTTGAATGCGGAAGAGAAGCCGTGGGCAAGGGCGGCGTCGTAAAGGGCGCGGTAAACTACAGATACGCCGTGGATAAGGTATTTAACGGCGCGGCTAAAGCGGGATTCGACGTTGTCGGACTAATAGCGTCTCCGATAAAAGGAGGAGACGGGAATACGGAATTTCTTATGCTCGCCCGAAAACGCGGCGATGGAATGATCGGAAATATATTAGTGTCTAACGATAAAATCGACAATGTAATCGCGCCGCGGAATATATCGGGAGGCAGAGTTGAAAAAGGTATCTAATATTTTACTTATAATCAATTTCAAAAAGCAAGTCGAGGCGTCTTTTATCCAGCGTCTTTCCGATATAATCATCAGTAAAGGCAGCCGAGTAAGCATTTTTCCGTACGACGAGGAAAGATTCAACGATATGAGAATAACTCCTCGCCCGTCTATTATTAAAAACGACGATGAGCTTAGAAAAGCGGATATGGCGATTGTGCTCGGAGGAGACGGTTCTATTATAAGAGCGTCTTCAAAGGTTTCCGCAATAGATATACCGATATTAGGAATAAATTTTGGAACCTTAGGGTATATGGCTGAGCTTGAGGCTCGCGAGGTCGATAGGATAGGAAACATTCTCGACGGTCAATATAACATAGAAAAACGAATGATGCTAAGCGTTGAAATCATAAGAGAAGGAGCGATCGCTTACGGCGCTCATAATGTTTTGAACGACGTAGTTTTGTCTAACGGTCCAGTGGCCAAACTGCTTAATTTCGAGGCGACTGTAAACGGCGCGCTTATGCAGAAATATCGGGCGGACGGCATAGTCGCGGCGACCCCCACCGGGTCTACGGCGTATTCCTTATCCGCGGGAGGTCCGATTATGGATCCTTGCCTCGACGCCGTGTGCGTAACGCCGATATGTTCTCACTCGCTTAGCGACAGACCCGTAATTTTGCCCAGTAATGCGGTAATCGGTATTGAAAATATAGATACTGAAGACGATTCCGTTTACGCGACTATAGACGGCAGGCATGTGGAACGACTTGAACCGGACGACAGGATACGTATTTTTCGCTCGGATTTTTGCGCGAAGCTTGTAAGAACGAAGACCAATAGCTTTATCTCTGTTCTAAACAGCAAGCTGTAGGCGAATAGAGAAGGGAAATATGGCTTTTATCAAATAAAATACCGTAAAATTTTAAGGAACGACGCTTTTGGGCAAAGGCTTGGTGATTTAATGAAAACAAAAAGACATAACGCGATTCTCGATATAATTCATAGAGAAGCTATTGAAACTCAGGAAGAACTTATAAATAAGCTTTATGAAGCCGGATACGCCGTGACGCAGGCGACGGTGTCTCGGGATATCAGGGAGCTTAAACTGTTAAAAGTAATGAACGACGGAGGCCGGTATAAGTATATAGCTCCAGGAGCGCCGGCGGCCGATAATCGGAATATATATAGCAAAGCGATAGACGGATCGGTTAAAAGCGTAGAAGTATCTCTTAATAATATCGTCATAAAAACCTATCCCGGAATGGCGAACGCGGTTGCCGCTCATATTGATTCTCTTCACGACAGAGACATATTGGGATGCGTCGCTGGAGACGATTGTATTATAATGGTGGCTAGGGACGAGCGCAGCGCGGATAATTTCAGAATCAGGATTCAGAGTATTATAAATTCATAACCGTATTTTATATCTGAAACGGGGGCGAGGATTTGCTCGAAAGTCTATATATAGAAAACGCGGCCGTTGCAAAAAAAATATGCGTCGAATTTACAAACGGATTTTCAGTCATAACCGGAGAGACCGGCTCGGGAAAATCCGTTCTAATCGACTGTATGCAAATGATAACGGGCGCCAGAACTGTTCGCGATATTGTGCGGAGCGGAGAAGACCGCGCGCTTATTACCGCCGTTTTCGGCGATATGGAAACTCCGGAGAATGAGTCGAACCGCATACAGCCGGATGAAAACGGAGAGATAATGATTACGCGCGCCGTTACGCGAGACGGAAAAAACTCCGTCAGAGTTAACGGGAAACCATCAACGCTATCCGTTCTTCGCGATAGCGGCGGCGCGCTTATCGGCATAAACTCTCAGGACGAGCGGTCGTTTCTTTCAGACAGGGGAGAATACGCTTCCATACTCGACTCCTTTGCGAGCAACGGCGAGCTTCTCGCAGAATATAGAGTTAAGTACGAGATTATGTCGAAAAAACGGATGGAGATAAATTCTCTTAATGAAGAGCTTAAAGAAAAAACTATGATGACGGACATTCTGTCCTATCAGGTAAAGGAAATTGATTCGGCGAAGCTGAGCGATTTAAACGAAGATGAAAAACTTATAAAACTTCGCGCAAAAATAAAATCCGTAGAACGCGTGGCAAAATACAAAAAGATCGTGACCAAAGCTCTTTCTCACAGCGATTCCGGAGTTACCGCCGCATATCTTATGGAAAGAGCGGCGGCGGCTCTCGGGCAAATATCCGATATTGTCGACGGCGCGGACGAAATGATATCAAAGCTGAACGAATTCCGGTATGAGATTATCGATATCGCGGATACGGTGTCGTCTGCTTTGGAGCTGGATACGGATGAGAATCCCGGAGATCAGCTTAATCGGATCGAATCAAGGTTAAGTCAAATAGATCGTCTGAAAAAGAAATACGGCGGAAGCATTGCGGAAATAAAGGAATTTAGGGCCGACGCGGCCGCAAAGCTTAAGCGCTTCGAATCGTCGGATAATATTATCGCTTCTCTTGAGAACGAGCTTAAAGATCTTACCTCCGACTGTGAAAAAGCGGCGGATGCTCTGCGCGACTCAAGAGCTCGGGCAGCTAAGCTTTTGTCTGACGAAATATCTGAAACTCTCGTATATCTCGACATGCCCAAAACTCGCTTTTCTATAGAAGTAACTCCAAACATATCGGAGGAAGACGGGCGTACTCGTTTTACATCCGACGGAGGCGATATTGTCGATTTTAAGATATCCATAAATCCGGGAGAGCCGATGACTACGCTTTCAAAGGTAGCGTCGGGCGGAGAAATGTCGAGGGTTATGCTTGCGCTCAGATCTTCGCTGAATAGAAAAAGCGGTTCCGAAACGGTTGTCTTCGACGAAATTGACGCCGGAGTGTCCGGAAGCACGTCCGAACGCATCGGCATGATGCTAAAAAAGCTTTCGGAAAATGTTCAGGTTATTTGTATTACTCATTCTCCGCAGATAGCCGCTTTGGCGGATAATCATTATCTTATTCGAAAGAATGAAATAAACGGAAGAGCCGAGAGCTCTGTAACTCTCCTTGATGAAGAAGGACGTATTGATGAAATATCCCGCATTATCGGAGGAATAAACGTGACGCAAAAGCAGCGGGACGCGGCACGCGAGATGCTGAGAAGCATACAATAAAAATGTGCGGCGGAAAACGGTAGACTTTGATGATGAAATATAAGTATCTTTTATTCGACGCCGACAATACGCTGTTTGATTTCGACGCGGCGGAGCTTCAGGCGTTCAAATCGCTGAACGATATCTATCCGGGAATGTTCTTGCAAGATTACTTCTCTGTTTATCATGAAATAAACGACGGAATTTGGAAAGAACTTGAGCAGGGAGAGATCGAGCGAGCCGAACTAAAAACGGAAAGATTCAGACGCTACGCTGAAAGGATGAATTTCGAAATATCGGATCGCGATATTGAGCGCATCGGTATGGAGTATCCCTCGCGTCTAAAAAAGGGGACTCGTCTTATAGACGGAGCCGCAGCCGTTCTGGACCTGTTAACAAAAGCTTCCTATTCCGCATATATAGTGACGAACGGGCTTTCGGAGGTGCAGAGAGCGCGTGTGAACGCGTCGGAAATAAAGAAATATGTTACTAATACGTATGTATCTGAAGAAATAGGTTACTCAAAACCGGATAAGCGTTTTTTTGAAGCGGTAATGAACGATATAGGCGACGAACGTCACGAACAGTATCTTGTGATCGGCGATTCTCTTACCTCGGATATAGACGGAGCCGCCGCGGCGGAAATAGACGCATGCTTTTTTTTCTCCGGATGGTCAAAGCTCCGGAGGACGAGGCGTAAAGTATGCGATAAGAAACCTCGGAGAACTGGTTAATATCCTTCTCTAATCTTCTCTAAAGGAAATTCTATAATGAACGACAATATCTGTGAATTTAAAGATATATTAAATAAATATCGGGAAATAATTCCCGAATATGCGGCTGACGTTTTGGAAAACGAACCGATGTCTTTACATACGACGTTTAAAATAGGCGGTAACGCGTCGGTTTTCTTAAAACCGTATAACGCGTCGTCTTTAACTAGAATTCTGGAAGCGGCGGAGCAAAGCGGCGTTCGTTTTACTATAATTGGAAACGGGAGCAATCTTTTGTTCGACGACCAAGGATTTAACGGGGCTGTGATTTCTACGGAAAAGATGAACTCGGTAAGATTTGAAGGAGACGTTCTGATAGCCGACGCGGGAGCGATGCTCAGCGTTTGCGCTATTCAGTCGAGAGACAAGGCTCTTTCAGGGATGGAGCGCCTGTACGGTATTCCCGGAACAGTAGGCGGGGCGATTTATATGAACGCGGGCGCGTACGGAACTGAAATGAAGGACATAGTCGTCTGTACCGAATACTACGACGCCGCGGAAAAAAGAATAAAAACGGCGTCGAACGCCGAGCACAAGTTCGGGTATCGGGACAGCGTATTTAAAAATAAAAACGCCGTTATACTGTCTTCTAAATTAAGTTTAACTCATGATTCGGCAGACGACATAAATTCTCGTATGCAGAATTTTAAATCCTGCAGAATAAATAAGCAGCCTCTTGAATATCCGAGCGCCGGCAGCGCTTTTAAGCGCTATCCTGGAAAATATACCGCGAAAATGATCGACGAAGCCGGCCTTAAAGGATATTCGGTCGGAGGCGCGCAAATATCTGAAAAACACGCGGGGTTTGTGATAAACAGAGGCGGCGCCACCGCTTCCGACGTGCTGGCGCTGATAGAAACAGTAAAAGATAAGATCAGAATCTTGTATGGAATTGAAATTGAATGTGAAATAATATACGTGAAATAATATGAACGCAATATCATTTTGTCAGTCTGTAAAAAACGACGTTATTACTCATACTCCTAAGAAAAAGTGCTGCGCCCGAACTTTTAGGGACGCTTCGAACGCTTTAACCTCGGGGGAAACCTCCGAGTTCGAACGCGCATACGATTCGCTTAAATGCGGGGATTGCGTTAAAGAATTCATTAGAGCCGCTTTTCTGATTTTAGGCAACGTGACTGATCCGGAAAGAGAATATCATTTTGAGATAACGTCAAGAACGAAAGAAGAGCTGGAAGTATTGAAAAAAGCGTTTAACGACGCGGGAATGACGCCGGGCGAGACGGTGAGACAGGAAAAATACGTTCTGTATTTTAAAGACAGCGGGATAATTGAGGATGTTTTGGCGTTTATCGGCGCTAATCGGGCCGCATTTGAAGTGATGAACAGCAAAATCGTAAAGGAATTCAGAAACAATACGAATAGAGCTGTAAACTGCGATACTGCGAATATTTCTAAAACTCTTAGCGCGGCTCAGAGATGTCTCGACGCTATAACAAAATTAAGAGAAAGCGGCGGACTGTCGCGCCTTACGCCCGAGCTTGCCGAAGCCGCTAGGCTTCGAGAAGAATATCCGAGCGCGTCTATTACGGAACTTGGAAAATACGCCTCGCCTCCCGTTACAAAGTCCGGTATGAACCACCGTCTTGAAAGAATTATACGCGCCGCTGAAAAAGAAAATTTGACTAAATCCGACGTTTAAAAACATTTTTATAAACGTTTAAGGAAGTGATCAATATGTCGCGAGACTTCGTTCATCTCCATCTCCACACCGAATATAGCCTGCTTGACGGCGCATGCCGAATAGGAGAGCTCCCCGCCTATGCGAAAGAGCAGGGGCACGGCTCTGTCGCAATTACGGATCACGGCTCCATGTATGGGGTCGTGAAATTTTATAAGGAATGCAAAAAAAACGGTATAAAGCCTATTATTGGCTGCGAGGTATACGTCGCTCCGAGATCAATGAAGGATAAAGATCATAATCTCGACGCGGCGAACAACCATTTGGTTCTTTTAGCTAAAAATAAAGTCGGTTATGAAAATCTCGCGTTCCTTGTGTCAAAAGCGTTTACAGAGGGATTTTATTCAAAGCCGAGAATTGACATTGAGCTGCTCAGCGGACATACGGAGGGGCTTATCGCGCTTTCCGCTTGTCTCGCGGGCTTTATTCCGCGCGCGATTATGTCCGGCGATTACGGCGAGGCTGAGAAACATGCTCTGATGATGAGAGATATGTTCGGCGAAGAAAACTACTATCTGGAATTGCAGGATCACGGTATTGAAAACCAGAAAACCGTTAACGAGGCTATAAAAAATATTTCGAATCGTACCGGAGTTCCTATGGTCGCTACCAACGACGTTCATTATCTAAGGCGAGTCGACGCTGAAACTCAGGCGACATTACTATGCATACAGACCAATAACGTAATAACCGACGGCCGTCCGATCGGATTCGAGACGGATGAATTTTATTATAAATCCACTGATGAAATGTACGAGCTTTTCAAAGATTTTCCAGGGGCTTGTGAAAATACCGTCAAAATTGCCGAGGCGTGCGATTTTGATTTTGAATTTGGCGAAACAAAGCTGCCGCGATTCGTTCCGGATGACGGAGAAACTCCAGAAAGCTGCCTTCGCCGACTGGCGTTCGAAGGACTAAACTCGAAGTTATCGTCGGGACATATCTTGTACTCGCCTGAAAAAAATCAAAAAGTATATATAGACCGAATTGAATACGAGCTCTCCGTAATAGGAAAAATGGGATATAACGAATATTTTCTTATTGTCAGAGACTTTGTAAGCTACGCCAAAAACCATAAAATACCGGTCGGGCCGGGACGAGGCTCTGGAGCTGGAAGCCTGATCGCGTATCTTGTTGGAATCACGGACGTCGATCCAATAAAATTCGATCTTCTTTTTGAAAGATTTCTTAATCCCGAGCGCGTCAGCATGCCTGATTTTGATATCGACTTTTCCGATGAGAGGCGAGACGAAGTAATAGAATATGTAAAAGAAAGATATGGAGAAGATCACGTATCTCAAATTATATCTTTCGGTACTATGGCGGCCAGAGCGGCGGTGAGAGACGTCGGACGAGCCCTCGGCATGCCGTATTCGGAGGTGGACGCCGTAGCTAAGGAAATACCTCAGTCTCTTGGAATAACGCTGGAAAAGGCTATATCAGAAAATAAGACGTTGAGCGATATGAGGGACGGTCAGCCGTCAGTCAGAAAGCTGCTCGACACGGCGGCCGCTCTCGAAGGAATGCCGCGTCACGCTTCAACCCATGCGGCGGGCGTAGTTATAACGGATCGTCCTGTTACGGATTACGTCCCGGTCGCCGTAAACGGCGGTACGGTCGTTACGCAGTACGATATGGACGCGGTCGCGGAACTCGGACTGCTGAAGTTCGACTTTCTCGCTATAAGATATCTTACAATAATAGACAACGCTGAAAGAAATATAAAAAAACAAATTCCCGACTTTGATTTATCGGCCGTAAACACCGACGATACTGAAACATATGAGCTGATATCTTCAGGAAGGACAAGCGGAGTATTTCAGCTGGAGTCTTCTGGAATGAAACGTATGCTGACGAGGCTTCGTCCTTCCGGAATTGAAGATATTATCGCGGCTATCGCTTTATACAGACCGGGACCTATGGACTCCATTCCCAAATATATCGAGCGAAAGCATAATCCGTCGGGTGTTGAGTACAAAATTAAAGCGTTGGCTCCTATTCTTGACGTTACTTACGGATGCATAGTATATCAGGAACAGGTCATGCAGATATTCCGTACGGTCGCCGGTTATTCCTTTGGACATGCCGACGTGGTTCGGCGAGCTATATCGAAGAAAAAGTCGAACGTTTTGCTGAGCGAGCGCCAGGCCTTCATAAAAGGCGCCGTCGACGGAGGAGAATCGGAAGAAGCCGCGTCGGATTTGTTTGACGAAATCGTCGGATTTGCAAATTATGCGTTCAATAGGTCTCACGCCGCGGCTTACGCTATTCTTGCTTTTCGAACAGCGTATCTTAAAGCTCATTTTCCCCGAGAGTATTACGCGGCCCTCATAACGTCGGTTTTCGGTTCTCCTGAAAAGATAGCGGAGTATACGGCGGAGTGCGGACAGATCGGAATTAGAATTCTTCCTCCCGATATAAATAAAAGCTTTTCTGGGTTCAGCGTCGAGGACGGAGGCATAAGATACGGTCTTCATTCAATAAAAAGCGTTGGAGTTCCTTTTATCGAAGGACTTATTGAAGAACGGCGGTCTCTGGGAGAATTCAAAGATTTCGACGACTTTATTCTAAGAATGAAGAAACGCGGACTAAATAAAAAGCAGCTTGAAATGCTCGTTAAATCAGGTTCGCTTGACAACCTTGGAGCGAGGAGAAGTCAGCTTCTCGCCGTATATGAGGAAGCCATGGAAAAGGGCAATACAAAGAGCGAGGAAGGACAGTTCGATATGTTTTCCTCTTCGGGGGCTTCCGCTCCCGTTTATCATACGAAATTTCCCGACGTTCATGAGCTTACCGCTAAGGAAAAGATGCTTTTTGAGAAGGAAAGCTCGGGAGTATATTTATCGGGCCATCTTATGGACGATTACGCCCGTTCAGCCGCGCTTGTCGGATCAGTCGAAATATCCGCTATTAAAAAAGCGTTAACCGGAGACGAAAACGAAAATTCTCATAGCGGAGAGTTTCGCGAGAATTCGTTAGTTACGATCTCAGGCGTAGTTACGGAGAGAGTTAATAAGGTAACCCGCAAGGGAGACAATTTGGCTTTTGTAACTCTTGAGGACATGACCGGAGAGATAGAGATAATATGCTTTTCGTCGGCGCTCGAGAGGTGCGGTTATATTCTTCTTCCAAACGAGGTTGTTTGCGTGATAGGAGGAATCAGTCTGAAAGATGAGAACAAGGTGAAAATAATACTAAAAAACGCGGAGGTTTTACTTCCGGATTCAGAAATTTCGGAGAAGCATCTTAAAGAAAACGCCTCCGCGCCGCGCGTTCCAGCTTTGCGGAGAAGCAAAATATTTCTGAAAGTTCCCTCGGTACAATCATCTGAATACAGAAGAGCAAAAAGCGCCGCAAGCATATTCGAAGGATCTGTTCCGGTAATATTTTACGACGGCGAGAAGAAAAAATATTTGACGTCGGATTCGGATATTATCACCTGCTCGGGCTCGGATTTTCTAATAAAAGAGCTTTCAGAAATCCTCGGCGATGAAAACGTCGTTGTAAAATGACAGTAAATGTCAACTCGCATTCAAAAAGAGCCGTAGATTTCGTTTAATTTCACGATGTTAATACAGTATTCAAAAATTTGGTATACAATACAGTATACGCATCCCGAAGTTTTCGATATCTTACCCGACTGAAAGGAACGGTGAATATGGTAGATAACGTAAAAAAGAAATCGCAGTACGACGGAAACAATAACCGAAAAAAAGAAACTTTAAGGATTACCGGAGTAGTTATTCTTAGGATATTGTCGTATGTGGTGAACATAACGCTCACCGTACTTATAGTAGGAATGATGACCGCGCTTATCGTCGGCACAGTTTTCGCCGTGTATATAAAAAACAACCTTGACCTTGAGGTTGATCAGTCTCTTCTAGTTTCTAAGGGACAGGACACGACGACGCGTATATATTATATGTCGTATGCGTCGGAGGAAGATCGTCTGATACGAAACGGAGAGCCGGTGGAGCTTGAGAACGAGCGCCTATACGGTTCCGTAAACAGCTTATGGGCCGACTACGACTCTATACCTGAAAATTTGATTAAGGCGTTTATAGCCATAGAGGATCATCGTTTTATGAATCCGGACGATCCGGACGACAAGTACGTATATAAATTTGAAGATCCTACCGACCCCAATAGCAAAAGAATACGTGAAGAAACTCATAACGGAGTCGATTTGCTCGGCACCGGAAAGGCGATCGCAAATTACTTTCTTCGTTTCGAGAACGTTCGCGGGGCGTCTACTATAACGCAGCAGCTTATTAAAAACGTGACCGGAGAGGATCAAGTTACTATTCAGCGCAAGGTTGAAGAGATTTTCCGCGCCATAAATCTTGAAAAGCAGTATAGTAAGCAGGAAATACTTGAGATGTATCTTAATATAGTATATCTTGGGAACAACTGCTATGGCGTGCAGACGGCGGCAAACACTTATTTCGGTAAAGACGTGTCCGAGCTTGATCTTACAGAATGCGCCGCTCTCGCCGCCATCGTAAAGAATCCGTCGCGGTACGAGCCTCTTTATCACGACGAGTTTACCAGAGAGGACGAAAACGGAGAAGAGCAAAAGGACGGAAATAAGGTAAGACGAGCCATTGTTCTTAACGAGATGAGACACTACGGCTTCATATCCGGCGCCGAATGTGAAGAGGCGAAAAAAACTGATCTTAACATCACTTATTTTAACGAAGACGAAGAAACGTCCAGCGATCCGAACGCCGTGCATAGCTGGTATGTGGATTCAGTTATGGTTAAGATAAAAAACGATCTTATGGAGCAGTACGGCTGGACGTCGGCCGTGGCCAGCCGTAAGCTATATACGTCCGGATATAGTATTTATATTCCCATGGATCCCGAACTTCAGTCTATTATTGAAACCGTGTATGAAAACGAAGAGTATTTTCCAAAGCCTTACGGCGCCGGAGCCGGCGGTATGCTGCCTGAGTCGGCGATGGTTATTACCGATCCGTACACAGGGGACGTCTTAGCTCTTGTGGGCGGGCGCGGTGAAAAGAAAGGGAACCTGCTGATGAACAGGGCTACCGGAGCTACGCGCCCCGTAGGTTCATCAATTAAACCAATATCGGTATACGCCCCCGCTATGGATTTGGGGATCATAACTCCGTATTCAATTTATGACGACGCTCCTATATCTACCAAGGAGATTGTACACGGAGCGGGGACGTCCTGGCAGTGGACGGAGACAGTCGGATACCCGCAAAATCTCCCCATTGGTTATCAAGGTCCAATGAACATTATGCAAGCCGTTACCGTATCAAAGAATACTATCGCTATGAGGGTTTTACAGGACCTTACAATAGATAAATCGTTTGACTTCATGAAGAATACGCTTCATATGGATAGCCTTATTGATTCGTATACTAAAGATAACGGAGAAACCGTAACCGACCGTGGCTTAGCCGCGCTTGCTCTTGGTCAGCTAAACTACGGTTGCACTGTAATGGAAATGGCTGGAGCGTACAGTATGTTCCCGAACAACGGATTGTTTGAGTCTCCAAATCTGTATTTATACGTTAAGGATAGCTCCGGAAATATTGTTATGGAAAACAAACATTATACCGAAGTAGCGATAAAAGAGTCTACGGCGAAAGACATGACGAAGATTATGAAGAACGTTATGAGCAGCGGTACGGGAACTTCCGTTAACCTTCGTCATACGGTTGAAACAGCTGGAAAGACCGGTACGGCTAACGCAGACTTCGACCGTTATTTCGTGGGCTACACTCCGTATTATATAGGAGCGGTATGGGTTGGATACGATATTAACTCCTCTCTCAGCGCGTATGGAGAAAACCCGGCGTGCACCTTGTGGGATACGGTCATGACTATGGCTCATCAGAAATATATTGATAAAGCGAATTCCGGCGAGGAACCGCTCAAACGTTTTGATCTGGATTAGCTAATATTTTAGGAGCAAAATAAAAACGAAAGCAGTCGGTTTAGGATTTACATTAGTCCTGAACCGACTGTTTTTTATTCGAATTGGCTTTATAAAAAAGTTTTTATTATATTGTTTTAACAAAAAAACGCCTTTTGTCATATGATGATAATGAAGATCAAAGCGTACCCGAAGCGGTACGCCGGAATGGAGGTCATATGAACTATTACTATAAGTATGAGAATTTAACCGCTGCAGACGAACGATATTTCATTGGCGAAAACACCGGAGACGGGTTTATCAGCGAACGCAGCTTAATATTAAATGAAAGTCGCCTTGATAGACTGTATATAATTAAAGGAGCGGCCGGAACTGGAAAAAGCACCTTTATGAACGCGGTCGCAAAAGAAAGCGAGAAGAAGGGATATAAGGCGGTTCGTTATTTATGCGGATCTGATCCGAGCTCTCTCGACGCAGTTGTAATCGACGGACGTATCGCGGTGGCCGACGGCACGGCTCCTCATGTTCTTGAAATGGAATATCCGGGCGCGTCTTCAGAAATAATCGACATGACCAACTTTTGGGATAAATCTAAGCTTATTGCGGAGAGGGAAAACATTGTCGCTCTCTCTGAAAGAAAAAGACGTCGATTTAACAACGCGTATAAATCGCTTAAAGCTATAGATCTTTTAAGACGCGACGCTGAACATAAAATTTCTGAAGCGATTAATTTAGAAAAGTCCGAAGAATTCATTTTGAGATTTATAAGAGGTTTTGGAAAACCCGATCGAGGAGGCAGGGAAAGAAAATCGACATATGCGGTAAGTATGAAGGGAATGTTCAAGCTTCCTGTTTTCGAGTCGATGGCGGAGAATATATTCAAAGTATCGGACTGCTACTCAAGCGGCACGGTTTTTATGAATCTTGTTTGCGATAAGCTTTCGGCGGCAGGATATGGAATAAACGTTTCCTACGATCATTTGGGAGGAGGCGTCAGAGAAATATTTTTACCTTCTCAAAAGATACTTATAACGGCGGACGAGAGCGATAAAGTAACTAAAACTCTCAATATGAAGAGGTTTGTTAACGCCGACAAGCTTGCTCAGGTAAAGGGAGGGATAAAACTGTCTCTAAAGTGCCGGGAGCTGTTTGAGAACGACATTAAGAACGATCTTTCCGACGCTGGGGAAGCGCATTTTGGACTTGAAAAAATATATGGAAAAAGTATGAATTTTGAGAGTCTTTCCGAATATACAGAGCTGAAAAAGAACGAGATTATATCGTCTTTAGAAAGTTAAATTTATATTTAACATAATCTTAAAAGCTGATTTTAACCTTCTTCAGAATGATGAGCTATAATTAAACCGTTTACTTTATTAAATAAATCATCAGGAAGGTTTTCGTATGTTTGAAAGATTCAGAAATAAGACGATTCGTTTCATGAGCGGAAGGTACGCAAGGCTTGACACCCTTGGCAGCGCGATAATGCTTTTGTACGCTTTGCTTTGCATTGTCAACGCGTTTTTCTGCTCGACGATTCTTTCTGTAATCATATTCGCCTTATTGGCTCTTAGTCTTGCGCGTATTCTGTCGAAAAACATATCTAAAAGATCTTCTGAAAACCAACGTTTTTTAAGATTTTGGACGGCGGTTAAAAGGGAAGTAAAGCTTGTTTTCGACCGTATGCGAAATATAAAAACAAATCGGTTTAGAAAGTGTCCGCATTGCAAAGCGATTATAAAACTACCGAATAAAAGAGGCTCCCACATCGTAAGATGTCCCAAATGCGGTGAAAAATTCGACGTAAAGATATTGTGATTATGCCTGTTAAACCGTCTGAAAAAGGAAAGCGTTCCATACTGAAACGCTTTCCTTTTTTCTTTTATTTTTATCTTTTTATTATTCCGGAATGATATTATTTGGTTTATGAGCATAAAGAGTTTGATTGCGACGCTTTACTTGGCTTCATACCAGCTTCCTCCGATCCCGGCCTCCGCCGTTAACGGTACGGATAAAGAAACCGCGCTTTCCATCTCTCTCAAAAGTATCTCTTTGGCTTTTTCTTTGCAGTCGACGGAAGCCTCGACGATGAGTTCGTCGTGAACCTGCATTATAAGCCGCGCGTCAAGGCCAGATTCTTCCAGAGCGTTTGATACGTTAATCATAGCTATTTTTATTATATCCGCGGCGCTCCCCTGAATGGGACTGTTCATGGCGACTCTGCGTCCGAATGCGGCTACATTTTTGTTGGAGCTTTTAATTTCAGGTATACGTCTTACACGCCCGAACATAGTATGCGTGAAGCCGTCTGTTTCGGCGTTTTCGACCGTTTCCTTAAGATACCTATCGACTTCCGGGTACGCGCTGAAATATTCGCGGATGTATTCTTCGGCTTCCTTTTTTGAAGTTCCTATATCCTGCGCCAGAGAGAACGCTCCGATTCCGTATACTATGCCGAAGTTTACCGCTTTTGCTCGCGTTCGCTGTTCTTTTGTTATTTCTGATGGATCTACGCCGAACACATGAGACGCGGTCGTAGTGTGGATGTCTTCGCCGGAATTAAACGCGTCTATCATGGCGCGATCGCCTGAAAGATGAGCGAGCAGCCTCAACTCTATTTGCGAGTAGTCTGCGTCTATAAGAACGTAGTCGTCGTTTTCGGCAATAAAGTATTTTCGCAGCTCTCTTCCAAGCTCTCCTCTTACCGGTATATTTTGAAGATTTGGATCGGATGAAGAAAGCCTCCCCGTCGCTGTTCCGCATTGATTCAATTTAGTATGAATCCTTCCGTTTTTGTCTGCCATATCGGCGAGAGCGTCTCCATATGTTCCGCGTAGTTTAGCGATCTGACGGTAGCTGAGTATTTCGGATATGATGGGATGAGCGTAAACTAAACGGGACAGGGTGTCGGCGTCGGTAGAATATCCGGTTTTTGTTTTTTTGCCTCCACGCAGTCCCAATTCGTCGAAAAGCACCGCGCCAAGCTGCTTTGGCGAATTGATATTAAAGTCGTGCCCGGCCATTGAATATATAGACGCGGCCAGTTTTTCTTCCGTATCCCGCAGAGCCTTTGAGTAATTTCGTATCCCGTCCGCATTTACCTTGAAGCCTCGATATTCCATATCGGCGAGAGTCGAGGCTAGCGGTATTTCGATTGATTTCAGGAGATCGTACATGCCTATTTCTTTAAGCTCTTTTTTCAGAATATCGGAGGACTGGGCGACAATAGCCGCTTCGGATTCTAAATCTCCGGAATATTCCGCGCCTATATGCTCGGCAAGGTTTTCAATCGCATACGTATTTTTTCCCGGAGATAGGAGATATAGCGCAAGCATGGTATCGATAGCGCATTTTGGAGTAATATCAAATTCTTTAAGCGCAACGCACAGCTTTTTGTAGTCGTGCGTGCAAACAGATATTGAATTTGAGAAAATGTGATCAAGGGCGGATTTTTCGGGTTTGCCGCATATAAACAGCGAGTCGTCTGAAACGATACATATTGAGTCTCCGTCGTAAGCGACTGAAACGCCGTCCTTAATAGTAATTTTCATTAATTCGACGGAAGTTATGTTTTGCGTGTTCAAAGACGCGTATTTATTTGACTCTTCAGTTGATTCGCTCGATTCCAATACGTTCGAGGGAGACAGCTTAAATTTTTTTATGAATCCGCCGAACTCCAGCTCATGGAAAAGTGAATACAGAGAACCTTTGTCCATTGCTTTCGATTTATATGAACGAATATCGCCTCCTACGGGGGCCTCCGTACAAATACGGGCTAAGGACCGAGACATAAACGCGGAGTCTTTTCCATCGTTAAGCTTCGTGCAAAGAGCCTTTCCCGAACCAAAATATCCGCTTTCCGCGTTTTCGTATAGGTTATCAAGACTTCCCGCCGCGGATATTAGTTTAAGCGCGGTTTTCTCGCCGATCCCGCGCACTCCCGGAATACAGTCGGACGAGTCTCCCATAAGCGCCTTTACGTCGACAAATTGGTCTGGAGATATTCCGTATACTTCGATAAATCGATTTTTGTCAAACAGTTCGTCTTCTCTGTTTCTCATTAAAATGACGGAAGTCGCGTCGTTTATAAGCTGAAGAGAATCTCGGTCTCCCGTAAGAATATACGATTTTATATCGCCGCCGTCGTTTGCGGCGCGGCACACGGTGCCTATGATATCGTCGGCCTCATAGCCGGGACACTCGAGTATCGTAAATCCAAGTCCTTCCGCGGCGCGTTTAGCGTAAGGCATCTGGGCGGCGAGCTCATCCGGCATACCGTGGCGATTGCTCTTATACATATCGTATTGTTCGTGGCGAAACGTTGGGGAACGGGTATCGAACGCGCAGACAAGATATTCGGGAGACAGCATATCAAGATATCGGTTTACAATGTTAATAAAGCCGTAAACGGCGTTCGTAGGTATGCCCGAGGAGGTAGACAAGTCGCGTATGCCGTAAAAGGCCCTGTTTATAATACTGTTTCCATCGAGCACAAGTAAATTTTTCATTTATATTTTCCAGACCGTATACGCGGTTTTCAGCGAATATGGGGTCCGCCTTTCAAGTAAGCTATGTAATTATTATAATAAGAATATAATGGTTTAAACAAAATCAACGATTACGGTTGATTTTTTCGGCAAAATATAGTAATATATAGTATAATGGTTTTAATTTCATTTAGCGAAATACTCGCTGGACGAAAGCTGACCGGTAAAACCGTTCTGGCGCAATACTTCATATACTCCTATGGCGGCGGAATTCGATAAATTCAGACTGCGTATTTTATCTCTCATAGGAATTCGCACGCATCTGTCGTAGTTTCGTATCAAAAATTCTTCCGGCAAACCGGCCGTTTCCTTTCCGAAAAACAGAAAGACGGGAAGCTTGTACTCGACTTCCGTATAGCCGCGAGGAGCTTTTGTTGAAAAACAATAAAAATTCGCCTCTGGATTTTTGTCAAAGAAATCGTCAAGGCCGCCGTAATATGTTATATCCAAACTATGCCAATAATCGAGACCTGCTCTTTTGAGCTTACGATCGTCGATAGCGAAGCCCATAGGCTCTATAATGTGAAGAGCGGTTCCCGTAGCGGCGCAGGTCCGCGCTATATTTCCAGTGTTTTGAGGTATTTCAGGTTCGTGCAGAACAATATTTATTTCTTTCATACGATACTCCGGCAAAATTAGTTGATTCAATTATATAACAATAAATGAAAATAATCAAGGAGAATTGAGAGACCTCTCTCGAAAATTGTAATGAGTGTTATTTCAAAGGTATTCGGTACTTACAGCGGCAGGCAGATCAAAAAGATTCGTCCGATGCTTAACGCCATTAACGCAAAGGCGGACTATTATAAAAATATGGACGATTCAGAGCTTGCGTCCATGACGGATAAATTTAAGTCGCAGCTTGAAGAGGGATCGTCTCTCGACGATATTCTCGTAGACGCTTACGCCGTCGCCCGCGAAGCCGCGGACAGGGTTCTCGGAAAGCGTCCTTTCGACGTTCAGGTGCTGTGCGGCATACTTCTGCATCAGGGACGCATCACGGAGATGAAGACGGGCGAAGGAAAAACTCTCGTAGCCGTGCTTCCGTCTTATCTTAACGCCCTTACAGGCAAAGGCGTGCATATTATAACGGTGAACGATTACCTTGCGCGTCTTGGAGCTGAAGAAATGGGACGAGTTCACGAGTTTCTCGGACTGAGCGTAGGACTGGTCGTTCACGACGAATCCCGTGAGGAAAAGCAGGCCGCGTACAACGCCGATATCACATACGGAACTAACAATGAATTCGGATTCGACTATCTGCGCGACAATATGGTCACGTATAAGGAAAACAGAGTTCAAAGAGGACATAATTTCGCTATTGTGGACGAGGTGGACTCGATTCTTATCGACGAAGCGCGCACTCCGCTTATTATTTCCGGGCAGGGAAGCGACGTCGATCCTCTTTACGAAATGGCGGAGCGTTTCGCGCGCACATTGTCGTGCTTTGTTATTAAAGAACTCGATCAGAAAGAAGATCACGACGATATTACGCAGGACTACATCGTTGACGAAAAAGCGAAAAGCACTACGCTTACCGCTCAAGGTATAAAAAAGGCCGAAGAGTTTTTCGGAATTGAAAATCTTTCCGATCCAGAAAACGCCAATATTTCTCACCACATATATCAGGCGATTAAAGCTCACGGTATTATGAAGAGAGATATCGATTACGTTGTAAAAGACAACGAAGTGCTTATCGTAGATACGTTTACCGGACGCCTTATGCCGGGGCGCCGTTATTCAGACGGACTTCACCAAGCAATCGAGGCTAAGGAAAACGTCGTTATTCGGAAAGAAAACAGGACTATAGCTACGGTCACATTCCAAAATTACTTCAGAATGTATGCGAAACTGTCGGGAATGACCGGAACCGCTCTATCCGAGGAGAACGAGTTCCGTGAAATTTACAATTTGGACGTCGTTGAGGTTCCGACAAATAAGCCTATGATACGTACCGATTATCCGGACGTCGTGTATAAGACGAAAAACGGCAAGGACAACGCAATAATCGAGCAGATAAAGGAATGCAATGCAAAAGGGCAGCCGGTGCTCGTGGGCACGGTATCCATTGAGAAATCCGAGGCTCTTTCCGCAAAGCTGAAGAGGGCTGGAATTAAACATACCGTCCTGAACGCTAAATATCACGAAAAAGAGGCCGATATTGTGGCTCAGGCCGGACGATTCGGCGCGGTTACAATTTCTACTAATATGGCCGGACGAGGAACGGACATTCTTCTCGGAGGAAACGCCGAATATCTTGCTAAAGCGCAGATGCGTAAAGAAGGATATGAAGAACCTATTATTGCTCTCGCCACAGGATATTCTCAGTCGGTGGGAGAGGACGTTATCGAGGCCCGAAAGCATTACCGCGAGCTCTACAAAAAATATCAGGACGAAATAAAGCCTGAGGCCGAGAAGGTTTGCGCCGCCGGCGGTCTTTTCGTCATAGGAACTGAAAGGCATGAATCAAGGCGTATAGACAATCAGCTTCGCGGACGCTCCGGACGACAGGGAGACCCTGGAGAGAGCAAATTCTTCCTTTCTTTCGAGGACGACCTCATGCGCCTGTTCGGAACGGATAGGATAATCGGTATAGTCGATCGTCTCGGGCTTGAAGAGGATCAGCCGATAGACGCTAAAATTCTCTCCGGGCAGATCGAGTCGGCTCAAAAGCGACTTGAGGATCAGAACTTTAACAGACGAAAAAATGTCTTGGCGTACGACGACGTGATGAATCTTCAGAGAAAGCTTATATACGCTCAGAGGACTGAAGTGCTTGAAAATGGAAATATGAGAGATAAGATTATTTCCATGATACACGGCACGATTTCAGATACGGTCGCCAATCTTCTTCACGAAGACTCGGTAGAAAACTGGGATATTGAAGGACTTAAGGCGAAATACAGAGGTCTTCTGTGTACCGACGAAGATTTTGAAGATCTTTCAGGAGATCCCGCGGAGCTTCGCGAAAAAATATCTAATTTGCTTGAGGAAAGAGCTATTAAGATATACGAGCACAAGGAAAAGGAAGTTTTCGGAGAAGAGAATATGCGCGAGCTTGAGCGTATAGCCCTGCTTATTAACGTGGACCGTAAGTGGATGGATCATCTTGAGGCTATGGATTCCGTAATGGAAACTATAGGACTTCAGGCCTACGCGCAGCGAAATCCTATTTCTGAATATAGGATAGCCGCGGGAAACTTCTTTGACGAAATGATTTTGAACATTCGCGACGATACGGTTAGAATGGTGCTCTCCGCGGTTCCTCGCCCTCAGATGAAGAGAGTCGAAGTTGCGAAGCCGGTTTCTCAAAGCTTCGCAGGTTCCGGAGAAAGCAAGGCGACGAGCAGACCGGTAGTAAAAAAGAATGAAAAAGTAGGTCGGAACGATCCTTGTCCTTGCGGAAGCGGTAAGAAATATAAAAAGTGCTGCGGAATGGATTCTTCTGAAAATTGACGCCGGAAGAGAACGGAGTTTGAAAAGCGATGGGATTCGGTATATTGCTAATAGGTTACTTTATTGCTTTTTCGTCCATGCTGACGACCTCGTACTTTTTCGGGGACGCGATAGGCGGAGTAGTAATCTTATTTGCTCTTTTAAAGCTTTCGGGATATAGTTCAAAGTATAGGCCGGCGGTTATATCGGCGATAGTGTTCACGTCTCTCGCAATTGCCGGAGGAATTTCCGTTTTTTGGGGGATTGCGGACGGACTTGTTCCAATGATAATCAAGGCGGCGAAAACTCTGTCCGTGCTTGCGCTTCACATATACCTTTTCCGCGCTATTGCGCGTATGGCTTCGGACGCCGACGATATACGGTTAGCGTCCAAAGCTAAAAAAGGCGTCGCCGTTATATCGCTTTACTATTTGTTCGCCTCTATATACGCCGTCTCGTCGTATTATTTCAGGGATGAAACGTTCGACAGATATATGACGCTTATATTTTACACGTATGGAATCATATGCGTAATTATGGGATCGCTTATAATTCACAGCGCTTTCGCAAGACTGTTTGTCGTCGGAGAAGTCAGAGAATCTCCAAAGGAGTCCCGCATACCTCTTATAAGAAACGTTCGTAATCGCTTTTACGAATCGAAAGTTAAAGCGGACGAAGAAAATTATCGTTTAATGAAAGAGGCGCGGGACGAAGCCCTCTCGTCGCATTCTCAAAAAAAATATAATAAGAAAAAGTCGAGAAAGAAGAAAAAATAAACGGCTTGGAAAGGATAACGGATATATGGGATTTGGACTAATAGCCGCGGGATTTGTATTTCTGTTTAACCCCATGTATAATATCATCGACGTTTTACCGGACTTTATCGGCGCTCTTTTAATATATTGGGGAACAGCTAAAATTGCCGTTCTTAACGAGGATATCAGATCGGCGCGAACAAAAACGCTGTATTTTTCCCTCGTTGAAGCCGCCAAATTATTGTCTATTATTTTTCTGTCCAGCGCCGACGGCACGCGCTATCTTTTGCTCGGCGTTGTTTTCGGAATTATTGAGTGCATATGCTTTATTCCTGCGATGATAGATCTCTTCGAGGGAATAGAACATATGGGCATGAAGTATGATTCTTCGTCTGTAAACAGGACGTATGTTAAAAAGTCTGGGAAAAGGGCTGAAATTAAAGAGTACAGCGCGCTTGCGAAAAAGACGATACTCGCGTTTTTTGTATTCCGAATTGTTTTCGCAGTTCTCCCTGAGATTACCGAATTGCGGATGAACGAGTACTCGGGAGTAGTCAGTTCTATAATGATAGATTATACGACTTTTAAGCCCATGCTGTATTTTTTCGCCACGATTTTAGTATTAGCTTTTTCAGTATATTATCTTAAAGTTACGCTAAGCTTTTGGATGGGTATTAAGCGCGACGAACCGTTTGTCCAAGTTATAAAGGATAAATACGATTCGTTTACTCAAACGAATAGGTTTTATTTTTCAGCAAAGAAACTGAGCGGTATATTTTCCGTCGCAATAATAGCCTCCGTATCCATATTCACCCTTGCGCCGGACAGAATGTGGTTCTTCCCCACGTCTATATGCGCGTTGATAGTCGGACTTTTGATTGTTTTCGGCGTGAGGGAAAACGTAAAGAAATCCGCGGTATTCGCATCGACGGCGGGGCTGTCCGCTATAGTCTCGTTTGCTACTATATATATGAACGCCGAATTCAGGGAAAAATTTCGTCTTGACGAGATATTTAAGACGCTTTTTCCCGACGCCACCAGCGCTTATTTTAAAGTATCGGCGGTTTATACGCTGGAACGGTTGCTTTTGGCGGTCGCTTTCGCGGCCCTTGTCTTAGGTCTGAGGAAAACGGCCGTAAACCTTATTCCAAAGGCGATAAACGCGCGCTGCATGTCAAACATGAATAATGAAGTTCTTCGCGGCGAACTGACGGCGGGAATAAAAAAGAGGACTCGGCTGATCTCAATATTTTCAGTGATTACGGTCGCGTACAGCGCGGCACTGCCGTATATTTATTTCCTTACTGGAACTATATATGAAGCTAATTTAAACGATTTTAAGGAAGGCGATATCGACATAGGCTTATATTTGGGATGCTCATACTCGTTATATTTCGCAATTTTTACGCTTTTGGTTATAGCGACCTCCTTGCTGATTTATTCATGCAGAAGTTATGTAAAACGTGAAATATGCGATCCAATCTGCGATTGGGGATTGGATAGGGAGAGATAAAGGTCAAAAGTATAAAAATAAAAAAGCGCTTGGCTGGAGCTTATTAGTCGAGCGCTTTTGTTTGTTATTCAAACGATTTTGATTACTTGGCAATACGGACGATTATATCCGTACCGAGGAACAAAATTCAATCTGAAGAGTTTTTTCTATTTTGTCTGAATACTTCGTACGCCAATATGGACGAAGCAGAAGCGGAGGATAGAGAGCCTGAGAACGTTCGTCCGTAATCAATTCTAACGATTAGGTCTGCTTCTGAAAGCAATGAAGATGATATTCCTCGTTTTTCTCCTCCGACGATCAGCAGAATTGGCTTTGATAAATCCGCGTCGTATAATGATTTTGAATTTCTGATGCCGGCGCAGACTACTTTATATCCTTTTTCCTTAAATATTTTCGTCGCGTCCATAGGATTTGAAATATAAGCTTGAATTATTTCGGACGCTCCCGCCGAAGACCGGCACACTACGCCCGCGGCGCTCATCCAGTTTCGCTCCGACAAGATTATTCCGTCGGCGCCGGACGCGTAGATTGTTCGAAGAGCATAACCGAAATTATAAGGATCTTCAATACCTTCTATCATTACGTAAAATCCGTCCGATTTTATATCGCTTTCATTTGTAAGACGTGGAATCTCTCTGTCAAGGCATTCTGCGATTATTCCACCGTGGGAAGAGCCTATGGCGAGCTCGTCAATAACCGAGCGGTTTACTTCCTTAAGTTCAAAACTAAGTTCGCGTGATTTTTTTTTAATAAAATCGTATTCGCGCCGTTTGCTCTTGATTTTTGCGTTGTCAAAGTATACTGTTTTTATTTTTCTTCCGCTTTTCAAAACAGCGTTAATCGAGGTTATTCCCTCAAATAGCAGCGAGTTTTGTTGGCGCGTCGCTTCTTTTTTCATGGCGATCCTTTAATTCATAAGACTAAACGTAAAATTTTCATATGATCGAGCAGCGTATATAAAATATTTTTATAATAAAGACGCTCCGCTTTCAGACCTACGGCGGAGCTCTTTAAATATTTTATTTGCCGGTGTTTGCTTTCAGATAAGCGTTTATAAACCCGTCGATGTCTCCGTCCATTACGGCTTGTATATTTCCGTTTTCATATCCGGTTCTCGCGTCCTTAGCGAGGGTATAGGGCATAAATACGTAAGAACGTATCTGAGCTCCCCATTCGATGTTGGTTTTGACGCCCTTAATATCGTCGATCTTTTCCAGTTTTTCACGCTGTTTAATTTCCATTAGCTTTGACTTAAGCATTTTGAGAGCCGTTTCTTTATTTTGAAGCTGGCTCCTCTCCGTCTGGCATCCGACCACGATTCCGGTAGGTATATGGGTGATGCGAATTGCGGAGTCCGTCTTGTTAATGTGTTGCCCGCCCGCTCCGCTGGAACGGTGAGCTGTGATTTCAAGTTCTTCGTCTCGTA
Source organism: uncultured Eubacteriales bacterium (assembly GCA_949747515.1). Lineage (GTDB taxonomy): Bacteria > Bacillota > Clostridia > Oscillospirales > CAG-272 > RUG11130. Next base: position 22,597 of record CATKFO010000036.1, on the reverse strand, counting down.
ATTCTATAGTATTGTCGTCTTCAAATTCGGGCATTACTTCGACCGAGGCAAACGACGTGTGCCTGCGTCCGGAAGCATCGAACGGCGATACTCTTACCAGGCGATGGACGCCGTTTTCACTTTTTAGATATCCGTATGCGTTGACGCCTTCTACCATAATCGTAGCCGATTTTATTCCCGCTTCGTCTCCGTCCAGCCAGTCGAGAAGCTTCACGTTATATCCGTGACTTTCTCCCCAGCGCGTATACATGCGATAAAGCATTTGAGCCCAGTCCTGAGCCTCGGTTCCCCCGGCGCCGGGATGAAAGCTTATGATGGCGTTGTTGCGGTCGTATTCGCCGGATAAAAGTATCTCGATTCTTTGACGTTCTTCTTCTTTTTCGATTGCCTGAACATCCGTCAGTATTTCGTCGGTAAAGCTTTCGTCGTTTTCTTCTATAGCGAGCTCCGCCATTGTTATAGTGTCCTCAAGCTTAGATGAAAGACTCTCGTAAGACGATATTTTATCTTTTATCTGCTTTAACTGTCTAAGAGTTTTACCGGAGTTTTCCTGGTCGTTCCAGAAGTCGGCCTCAAGTGTTTGTTTTTCAAGATTTGCGGCGTCTTCGCGCAGCTTGTCGATCTTTATAGCCGATCCAAGCTCCGCAATATTCGCGCGGAAATTTATCAATTTGTGTTTAGCTTCTTCAAGTGCGATTATCAAAATATTCGTCCTCCGTTTTGGTTATCGTCAATCGTTTATATTGGGAAATTCAAGACCCTCTGTATCAAGCTTAATTTTTCGCGGATCTCTTTTCAATGGATCGTACGAAAATTTGCGGCAACGACTATCCGCCGGAACGATCCCCTTTTTTTTACATATCATTTCATCGGTTGAATACAGTGATGAAGCGGATTCACAGTATTTGCAGATGCGTTCGATATCCTCTGATCTGCGATTTTTCATCAGCCTTGTCCTGCCGTTTACATAGATTTACATATATAAATATTATAACGTAAAACTCGGTCTAAATCAAGAGTAATGTTTAACTGACGTATCATTCCGCCTAAATTTTTTGAAAATAATATAAATAAAGCATAAGACTAAAACTGCGGCGGTTATCGTTAAAGAAGATTTGCTAGGTAATGAACTTGAAATCCACGCTTGGATAAATACTTCTGAACCGTCTGGCGAAGCGTCGAAAAAAATTTTTGCGTACGCCGCCGAAAGAAAAGCCGCCGCGATTCCTTCTGATAATTTAAGCTTGACGCATTCCGCTACGGAAAGACCTGCGGAACGAGCGTAAAGCATGGTTTGAGATATAACGGACAATCCTCCGAAAGAAATAGCGAATCCGGTTAAGGCCGCGCCGACTATTCCTCCTACTCGAGCGGATGAAACGCATCCTCCGGAAAATTCGAGAAGCGCCGATACTATCGCGGAAACGTATGGAAGAGCTGTGAATTTGTTTTCAATATATCCCGAAAACATGGAGAAAAACGCGATAAATCCCGCGAGTTTTACCGCCGATTCCGCCGCGGACGCTATCGCTTCAGCAATATCGGCAATAGAAATCGAGCTATTCTTTGAATTCCGCTCAAGATCTTCGTATTTTTCTATAGGAGTTTTTTTTCTATATCTTAACGCGCCGGCAAGTATAACGGACGCGATATGTATGACGTATATAGCTATCCCAAACGATATGTCTTTCCATAAAACCCCGCCTACGAATCCGAGAATAAATCCCGGTCCGGTATTATTGCATAACGCCATCATTCTTTCCGCGCTTCGCTTGTCATATTTTCCGCTTTTATATAATTCGCATACCGCGGAGCCTCCGAGCGGATATGAAGATACCAAACCGATAAAAAACGGACCCGCGGCCTCTTGAGGAACATGAAACAAATTTTCAAATATGCGTCCTAAAAAATTAATCCGAATGTCGGAGCATCCCCATAGAATAAATAATTTAGATATTACCATAAAGGGAAAAAGCGCGGGTATAACGCCGGTGAATGTGTTTTTTAGAGAGGATATTATTTCTCGCTGCATTTCATCACGGTTAACGAGAAAAAAAAGAATAGCTGAAATAAGAACGAGAGCCGACAATGGTTTTACTATTGCTTTGCTATTAAAATTTCGAGCCATATGAAGTCCTTTCTTCCGGTAATTATATATTGACGCATAGCATAATATTATAACGGTAAAAGATATGAGAGCGGGTGAGAAAAATTGCATGGAAAGAAACATATGAGAAGAAAACTTATCGGAACAATTATGCGCGCGGCGGAATTCCCAATTGAATCGGCTTTAAAACTTCCGGCGCTTGAAATTAAGGGAGACGAGGAGGCGTACGTTAGCGGATGCGACAAAATTCTCGAATATACTACTGAAAACGTAGTGTTTGAAGGCGAAGGATTCCGTATTAACGTTTCTGGCTTCAGAATGATATTGGAGGACTACTGCGCCGGGTGCGTATGTATAAGAGGAGAGATTTCGACCGTCTCGATAGAAAGGGCGCGTAAATAAAGTGCTAAATAAAATATATTATTTTTTTCAGGGAAGTTATAAAATAACCGTTCCGGAAAGCCATATGTCGATCGCGGCGGACGTACTTTATCAAAGGGAAGTTAAATATAGAAATTCAAAGATAGAAAAGGACGGCTCGTTTTCATTTTCAGCGCCTCCGTCGGAGCTTGAAGGCTTGAGGTGTGAATTTGAAGAGCGATCCGTTTGCGCGACGTATTCGGATATAACGGGTCTTCCGAGAATAATTAGGTTTCTTTGCCGTCGCCCGGGAATTCTCGCGGGAATAATTGTTTTCATAATAACAATGTGGATATCCGGCAGAGTTGTGTGGGGATTTACAGTAAACGGAAACGACAGTGTATCGGAAAACGAAATTTTAGAAGCTCTGTCCGAGCAAGGTTGCGACTATGGATCGTATATACCCGGCATTGACTTTGATTCTTTGCAGGCTTTTTTTCTCGCGGGTTCAAAGGATATAGCGTGGCTTTCGGTAAATATGAAAGGTAACCGCGCTTTTGTCGAGGTTATAGAATCAAAACATATTGAAGAATCGGGCGCGGGTGAAAAATACGCTAACTTAGTAGCGTCCGAGGACGGGCGCGTATCTTTAGTTCTTCCCTCAAGCGGATCTCCGGAGATATCGCAAGGGGATATTGTGAAAAAAGGCGATATTTTAATATCCGGCGTCGTTCATACAAGGGACGCCGTTCTTGAAGACAAGGTAAGATACGAGTATGCGTCCGGCTCTGTTCTCGCATACGTTAACAAGTCTGTAAGCGTTAAAATTCCTTTTGAAAGTGAAAAAAAGGTTTTTACAGGGGAAAAATACGAGGAAAATAGAGTAAAAATCTTTAAAAAAAATATAAATCTTTTTTCAAAGGGTAGAATTGAATATACAACTTATGATAAAATAGAGGAAGCCGAGCAGGTAAGCCTGTTCGGATGGATCAAGCTTCCGGTGTGGAATTGCAGAACGACGTATCGAGAATATGAAAACGTTCCCGTTAATATCGACTCCGGAGAAGCGGCGGCTTTGGCGGCGGCTGAATTGAGAGAGCGTATGGACGAGGAGCTTGAAGGCTGCGAGCTTACGAGTAAAAAAATAACGACGGAGTACGAAGACGACGGCATAGTGATAAGGTGCGATATGACGTGCCTTGCGGATATAGCCGAAACAAAGGAATTTTACGCGAAATAGCGACGGAATATTGAAAGGGGCTTTCACTTAAATGGCGCAGAAAAAAATAACGACCGGAAACTCCGAAATAACCGGAAAAATCTTCGGCAGCTTTGACAGAAATCTATCGAGAATAGAAAATGAGTTCGGCGTGAGAATATATAATCGCGGAGACGGCTCGGACGGAGGAGACGTTATTGCAGTCGAAGGAGGCGATGAAAGCGTTTCAAAAGCGACAGAAGTTTTAAAGTACCTTAAACGAATAGCTTCTATCGGAGACGAAGTTTCGGATCAAAGCGTAGATTATATTATAGGCATGATAAACGACGGAAGAGGAAGCGAGCTTTCGAGCTACGACGACGATTGTCTGTTTGTTACCGCGAAGGGAAAGCCTATCAAGGCTAAGACGGTCGGCCAGAAAAAATATATAGAGAGCATCCGTAAAAATACCATAGTTCTCGGAGTAGGCCCCGCCGGAACAGGAAAGACGTATCTTGCGGTAATGGCGGCCGTTAAAGCTTTGCGAGCTCACGAGGTAAGCAGAATAATTTTAACGCGTCCTGCCGTAGAAGCGGGAGAACGTCTCGGCTTTTTGCCTGGAGATCTGCAAAGTAAAATCGACCCGTATCTTCGTCCTCTTTACGACGCTTTATACGATATGATGGGACCTGAAAACTGTATGAGGCTTATTGAAAAGATGACGATCGAAATAGCCCCCCTTGCTTATATGAGAGGACGTACGCTTGAAGATTCGTTTATAATTCTCGACGAAGCCCAAAACACGACTCCAGAGCAGATGAAAATGTTTTTAACAAGGCTTGGAGGCGGGTCAAAAATCGTAGTCACCGGAGATCTTACTCAAACCGATTTGCCGTTCGGACAAAAAAGCGGACTCGCTTCCGCGGTTCGAATACTGAACGGCGTAGAGGATATAGCGGTTCACGAATTTTCCGACCGCGACGTGGTTCGCCATCGGTTGGTACAGAGAATTATCGCCGCGTACGATAAATTTGACAGGGAAAAAAATATAAAACGAGCGGAAAGACAAAACAATGGGAGGACGTACCGTCCGTCCGTCAGAAATTGATAGATAAAAATGAGAGTTAAAATATATTTTTCTAACGAGCAGAACGTATGTAAAGTGGGGATGAAGTTAAAGCGCACGGTAAAACGCGCCGTGCGCGGAACTCTCAGCCACGAAAAATTTCCGTACAGAGCGGAGGTTTCGGTAACTTTTTGCGATAATGAACGCATAAGGGAACTTAACCGGGAATACAGAGAAAAGGACTCTCCTACCGACGTTCTTTCATTTCCAATGTACGATTTTAAAAACGGAGACGTTCCTACCGACTGCTCCGCGGCGGAGCTAGGGGATATAGTTCTTTCTCTTGAAAAAGCTCGGCTTCAGGCGGAGGAATACGGACACAGCTTCACTCGCGAGATCGCCTTTCTTTCGGTTCACTCAACGCTTCATTTACTTGGGTACGATCATGAAACGTCGGAAAGCGACGAGAGGGAAATGTTCGCGCTTCAAGACGAAATTATGAAGGAAATCGGCGTTTTACGCTAAAACTCCTCGCACATAAAAAAAACGGAAAGAGAAACACAACATATGACGAGAACAGGATATATTTCAATAATCGGACGGCCGAACGTAGGCAAGTCGACGCTTATGAACCATTTGCTTGGAGAAAAGGTGTCTATCGTTTCTCCGAAGCCCCAGACTACGCGCAACAGAATAGCCGGTATATTGACTAAAGGCGACGATCAGTTCGTCTTTTTAGACACTCCCGGAGTGCATAAAGCCAAGAATCGCTTGGGAGAGTATATGATGAAATCGGTAAACAGTACGGTCAGAAGCGCCGACGCCGTAATACTTATCGCCGACGCAGGGTTTCCTGCTGGGAGCATTGAAAACGAACTTATAAGGCAGATAAAAAAATCGTGTCTTCCTTCGATACTCGTGTTGAACAAAATCGACATGATAAACGCCGAAAGATTGGCTAAGACCATTTCACAGTACGCGGAGCTTCACGACTTTGACGCGGTAGTTCCTACGTCCGCCATTAACGGGAAAAACGTTGATATAGTAATTGAGGAATCGTCGAAATTTCTTTATGAAGGCGATTGGATGTTCGACGACGATTCAATTACCGATCAACCCGAGCGTCAGATCGCGTCCGAGGTTATAAGGGAAAAGCTTCTGAGAGTTCTGTCAGACGAAGTGCCGCACGGAACGGCTATTATGATTGAAGAATTCAAAATGAAAAACGGTACTCTTAATATCAGAGCCGAAATATTCTGCGAAAAACAGTCTCATAAGGGAATTATAATCGGAAAAAAGGGAGAGACGCTAAAGAAGATCGGCTCGTATGCGCGGGAAGATCTTGAAGAATTTTTCGGTGAAAAGATATTTTTAGACTTATGGGTTAAGACTAAGGAGAACTGGCGCGACAGCGATTTTGTTCTCAACTCTTTCGGATATAATAAAGGGGATCTCGATTGATTTTCAAGGGAGAGCTGTATGGAGCTGCGTGAAGTTAAAGCGGTTGTGCTCAAAGAAATTGAATATGGCGAGTCGGACAAGCTGCTTACCTTACTTACGGACGAATACGGCAAAATGACCGTAACCGCCAAAGGAGTTTCAAGCTTTAGAAACCGTCATACCAACTCGGCCAAAGTATTTGCTTACAGCAGCTTGGCTCTGAAAAAAACAAAGAAGTATTTTTACATTTCAGACAGCGATCTGATCGAAGCTTTTTATGAAATAAGATACGATCCGGTAAGATTTGCTCTCGCGTCTTATTTATGCGACGTCGCCGACGTGCTCGCGGCTGAAGAGTCTCCGGACGTTCAGCTTCTCAGATTGACGCTGAACTCCCTTTACGCGCTGTCGGTGAAACAGAAAATATCCGTAGATACGATAAAAACCGCTTTTGAATTTAGAGCCTTATGCGACGGCGGATATATGCCGATGCTTGATCGATGCGCCGGCTGCGGGGAAGAAGCTGCGGGCGAGACCGTTTTTATAGACGTTATGAACGGCGCGCTGTTGTGCGGGAAGTGCGGAAAAGCGCTGCGGCAAAGAGACGTCGCCGAGGATGGGACCGCCGTAATATGTCCGAAGATTACGCGCTCGGTACTCGAGGCGCTTAGGTATATATCTCTCGCTCCCATTGAACGTGTTTTTTCATTTAATCTTCCGGAAGATGATCTTGAACTTCTCAACGAATTTACCGAGACGTATCTTGAATCGCACTTTGAACGCTCTCTGAAATCACTGGATTATTATACGAATATAAAGCTTGATATGGCGGGAATTGAATATTGACACAGGAACTGAATTATGAATAGTAAATCGCTTCACATAATAGAATTTGACAAAATAAGAGAGCTTGTGGCCTCGTGCGCGTCGACAGACGGCGGCAGGGAAACGGCGCTGTCTCTTGAACCGGAAACAGATATAGACGAGGTAAGATATAGGCAAACTTTGACGACCGAGGCCAAAGCTCTACTAAATGAAAGAGGCAGACCTTCGCTCGGCGAAGCGCGAGACGTCGTTTCCGCCGCCGAGCGGGCGGATAAAGGCGCTTTGCTTTCCATGAGAGATCTGCTTGGATGCGCGGCCGTTCTCAGATGCGCTAAAATATTGTCCGATTACTCGTCGGGTTCCGGTGAAAAAAGGATAGACGAAATTTTTTCAAGACTTATTCCGATAAGATATCTGGAGGAAAGAATATCTTCTTCCATTTTAGCCGAGGACGTTATGGCCGACAACGCGAGTCCTGCTTTGGCTGAAATACGAAGGGAGATCAGAAAAACAAATTCGAAAATTAGAGATCTTCTTCAAAAATACGTATCGTCGGATTCTCGGTATTTGCAGGAAAACATTATTACTACAAGAGGCGGAAGGTTCGTAATTCCGGTAAAAAGCGAATACCGCGGAGAAGTTAAAGGACTCATACACGATACGTCTCAAACCGGATCGACTCTTTTTATAGAGCCGATGAGCGTAGTAGAGGCAAACAACGACCTTAGAACGCTTCAATCGAAGGAAAGTCAGGAAATCGAGCGAATTCTTTACGAGCTGTCTGGGATGGTAGGAGAAAATTCGACAATTATAAAAAACGATTATAAAAATATCGTATATATTGATTTTATTTTCGCTTGCGCTGATCTTTCTGTAAAAATGAAGGCCGCTCCTCCGGTTATTACTGACGAAAGAAAAACCGTATTGAATCGCGCGCGTCATCCTCTTCTTGATCCCGCGACAGTAGTGCCGATCAGCGTGAGACTTGGCCATGATTATAAAATGCTGGTTATTACGGGACCGAATACGGGAGGAAAAACGGTAACTCTGAAGACTGTCGGGCTCCTTTCCGCGATGGCTCAGTCTGGTCTGCACATACCTGCCGACGACGATTCAATCGTGTGCGTTTACGACGACGTTTACGCCGAGATAGGCGACGAGCAAAGCATAGAGCAATCTCTGTCTACTTTTTCGTCTCATATGAAGCGTATCGTCAACGTGGTGGAATCCATGACGGAAAATTCTCTCGTGTTGTTCGACGAATTGGGCTCCGGTACCGATCCTGTCGAAGGAGCGGCTTTAGCGACCGCGATTCTCGAGGAAGTGCGTCTCGTGGGCGCTTCATGCGTGGCTACGACGCATTACGCGGAGCTTAAGGCGTACGCTATAGAGACCGAAGGAGTAATGAACGCTTCCTGCGAATTTGACGTGGCGACTCTTCGGCCGACATATAGGCTTAACATAGGAACTCCGGGTAAATCGAACGCTTTTGCAATTTCAGAAAAGCTCGGGCTGCCTGTTCATATAGTCGAACGCGCTCATAAGCTTATAGATGAAAATTCTCGAAGCTTTGAAAATATTATCGAGAAGCTTGAAAATTCAAGAGTCGAACTTGAAAAAGAAAAATCGGACGCGCGGCGCGTTAGAATAGAAGCGGAAGAATTTCTTGCAAAATCAAAAGTCGAATACGAAACAAAATTAGCGCGCGCTCAGAAAGACGCGGAAAATCTAATGGAAAAGGCTCGTCAACTTTTGGTTGGAGCCAGGGCTACGAGCGAGTATGTGTTCGCTGAACTCGACGAAGCTAAGCGAGCTCGCGACAAAGAAGGCTTTGAAAATAAGCTTTTAAACGCTAAAAAGTCTGTAAGGCAGAGAATGCGCGATTATGATAACGAGCTTAATCCCGTGCGCGAGCTTGAAGACGACGGCTACGTTTTGCCCAGAGAGCTCAAAAAAGGAGACGCCGTTATACACCGAAATCTCGGAGTGCAGGGAACGCTCATCGACGATCCGGATAAAAAGGGAATGGTTACGGTCCGTATGGGAGCCGCTAAGACTCGCGCGAATGTAAAAGATCTTCGCTTGATTGAAAATGGGGGCAAAACTGAAAAGAAATCGTCGGAATCATCATATAGGGCTAAGGTATCGCGCAACTTTAAGGCTGAATGCGATATCCGCGGAATGACGGGAGAAGACGGTTGCTTTATTGTGGATAATTATCTTGACGAGGCTATTATCGCCCGCGTTCAAAGCGTAACTATTATACACGGAAAGGGAACCGGCGCTCTCCGAAGCGCGATATGGAAGTTTTTGAAAACGGATAAGCGCGTCGCCGAATTCAGAGCCGGTCAGTATGGTGAAGGCGATTACGGAGTAACGGTAGTCGACCTTAAAAAATAAAAAAGCTTTTTGCGATTGTAAAGTATCGAGAATGCATAATATCAATAAAGAGCATTGAAATAATAGGACTATTCTGTTATAATATAATAAATCTGGCATAATTACAGCATAATTTTGCTGATAAACGCGGAGGGCAAATAATGTCGAAAAAAATGCTTGCGATAGACCTTGGAGCATCAAGCGGCCGAGGCATAATCGGTTCGTACGACGGCAATTCCATATCGCTGAAAGAAATACACCGTTTTTCGAACGATCCAGTTATGACGAACAGCGGTTTTTCATGGGATACGCTTCGTCTGGTTTATGAGATAAAAAACGCAATCCTCAAAGGTTCCCACGAGGGGGGGATAGACACTCTCGGAATAGACACGTGGGGAGTCGACTATGGATATATAGATAAATCCGGAGCGCTTCTCTCTAATCCGTATCATTATAGAGATTCACGTACCGACAATATTCCGGAGTACGTTTTTAAAAATATTTTCCCATGGGAAGAGCTTTACGGCGTTACCGGAATTCAGTCTATGAATTTTAATACCATTTATCAGATGATAGCCGACAGGCTGAATCGTCCGTGGCTTATGGAAGCCGCCGATAAAGCGCTTAATATGCCCGACCTTCTCGGATATTTTTTGACGGGAGAGATGAAGACAGAGTATACTATAGCGTCTACGGGCGCTATTCTCGACGCTAAGCAACGCGGATATGCGTACGATTTGCTAAGTAAGGCGGGAATAAAAAAATCATTGTTCTGCGAGCTTGTTGCTCCAGGCGCGGAGCTTGGAAGTCTGCTTCCCGCCATTGAAGAGGAAACAGGCAATACTAAGGCTAAGGTAGTCAAGGTGGCGTCTCACGATACTGCGAGCGCAGTGCTTTCTGTCCCGGCTGAAAATTCCGATTTTCTATACATATCGAGCGGAACCTGGTCGCTTATGGGAATTGAAAATCCTGAGCCCGTTATAAATTCCGAATCGTTGAAATACGGATTTACTAACGAGGGAGGAGTATTTGGAACGATTAGAGTGCTGAAAAATATTATGGGTCTTTGGCTTGAGCAGGAATCTCGCCGCCAGTGGAGAAGAGAGGGAATCGAGTATTCGTTCGACGATCTTTCGTCTATGGCCGAGGCGTCAGAGCCGCTTCGTTCTATTATAAATCCCGACGATCCTATGTTCTCTCCGGCGGGAAACATGCCGAGAAGAATTCGCGAATACTGTCAAAAGACTGGGCAGCCCGTTCCGGAAAGCGACGGAGCCGTAGTAAGATGCATTTTTGAAAGCCTTGCGCTAAGATATAGATGGACGGCTGAAAAACTTGAAAAGATAACGTCCCGCAAGTATCCCGTAATCAACATCGTCGGAGGCGGAACCAAGGAAGAAATGCTTTCTCAATTTGCGGCGGACGCTTCAGGAAGAAGAGTAGCCGCGGGGCCTGTCGAAGCCACGGCTCTTGGAAATATCGCTATGCAGGCGCTGGCGAGCGGAGAACTTAGGGATATTTGGGACGCTCGCGCGGCGATCCGCAATTCATTCGAGACGAAGACATACGAGCCCGATACTTCTTCAAAAGACGCGTGGGACGACGCCTACGGACGGTTTCTCAGTCTTATCGGAGAATAATATAGAATAATTAACGAGACTTTTGCGTGAAAAATGGAGAAAGCCTTACTCCAAATATACTTTTTCACGTTCCATTTGCGCAGAGTTGCGCGGATGCCAAGAAAGGCAGGATTATTATAATGAACACGGAAAAAATGTACGAGGCGGCTAAAGAGATATATGCGTCTATAGGCGTGGACACAGACAAGGCTATTGAAAACGCGGCTAAAGTTCCGATATCCGTCCAGTGCTGGCAAGGCGACGACGTTATAGGATTTGAAAATCCTGACGGAGCTCTTACGGGAGGTATACAGACCACCGGTAATTACCCGGGAAAGGCGAGGACGATAGACGAGCTGAAGGCGGATTTCGACTTCGCCGCGAAGCTTATTCCAGGCAAGAAAAAGTTTAGTATTCACGCTATATATCTCGACAACGACGGAAAAAAGGTGGACAGAAACGAAATTGAGCCGAAGCATTACGATACTTGGGTTAGCTGGGCTAAGGAAAGAAAATACGGTCTCGACTTCAACCCTACGTTCTTTTCTCACCCGCTTTCCGCCGACGGCTTTACGCTGAGCCATAACGACGAAGAAATAAGAAGCTTTTGGGTTGAGCACGGAATCCGATCGAGAAAAATATCGGAGTACTTTGGAAAAGAGACGGGCGAGACTTCTTGCAACAACCTTTGGGTTCCCGACGGATTTAAGGATACTCCGGTGTGCAAGGATATATATCGAGGAAATCTTGCAAAGTCTTACGATGAAATATTTGCCGCTGTAAAGACAGACGACAGATATAATCTGGACGCGGTAGAGAGCAAGGTGTTCGGTATAGGAGCTGAAAGCTGCACTATCGGTTCAAACGAATTTTATATCGGCTGCGCCATGAAGCACAACGTTCTGATAACGCTCGATACGGGTCATTATCATCCGACAGAGGTCGTTTCAGATAAGATCAGCGCGACGATGCAGTACATGAAGGGAATCCTTCTTCATGTTTCTCGACCCGTTCGCTGGGACAGCGACCACGTGGTTATCTTGGACGACGAAACCAAGGCGATTATGTCCGAGATAGTTCGCGGCGGATACGAAGACAGAGTCCATATAGGCCTCGATTATTTCGACGCGAGCATAAACCGCATTGCATGCTGGGCGATAGGAGCCAGAAACGCGCGCAAGGCTTTGCTTTCGGCTTATCTCGAACCTCGCGAAAAGCTTAGAGAGCTGGAACTTAACGGAGACTATACGTCTCGTCTCGCATACCTTGAAGAGCTGAAAACTTTCCCGTTCGCCGCCGTTTGGGACAGATACTGCGAATGCAGCGGCGTTCCTGTTCGCGACCAATGGCTTAAGGAAGTTAAAAATTACGAAGCGGATGTTCTATCCAAGAGATAAAATTCGTTTCTGCTTGCAAAAAAAGGTGATGTTGTTATTTTATTAACTTATAAAAAAATATTTTTCCCGCTCGCTTTAATCGTCTTCATTTCCTGCATATTGCTATGCGGATGCGGAAATGAAGGCGACGAGGCGAATCAGCTTTCTCCGTCCGCAGGAGTAGGAAAGCAAATATTGCCTCCAAACGCTGAACCCGCGGAGCCCGATCCCTCCGTACCCTCGAAAAAATTGACGATTTGCATTGATCCCGGACATGGATTTACGGATACGGGAGCTGAATCTGAATTTTTAGGTCAATACCATGAGAACGATATTACTATCGCTATGTCTAACAAGCTTGCGGACGAGCTTAAAAGTATGGGATACGGCGTTATAATGACTCACGACGGCCAAACGTTCCCCAAATCGGCTATCGACGACGGTAATAATGTTTTTAATCCGAACGAGCGAGTTTCTTATGTGAACGGACTTGGAAACAAGATAAATTATTTTGTGTCTCTGCATTGCAATTCCTACGACGATCCGTCCGTTTCCGGAACTCGAGTTTACTTTTACGAAAGATCGACCTCGTCGTCGTACGAAAGCGACGGATATAAATCAGCCGAGGCGATTGCAAAGCAAATTGAAAGCGATTTTCCCGGAGCGCCAAAGCCGACCGCAGAGCTCGGAAATTATGCCGTCGTCAGAGAAATTTCCGTTCCCGGAACGTTGATTGAAATGGGCTTTGTGACTAATGAAAACGACGCTAAGGACATGCTTGACGAAGAGTGGCGGAATGAATACGCAAAGTCCATAGCTAAGGGTATTGATTCGTATTTTGCTGAAAAAGGTAATAGTAAGCAGTAGTAGGAGGAGGTAGGCGCTGTGCTTGCAGATCTGAGCTATAGTATAAATACGATTTTGCCGGCGTTGATACTTGCTTTTTTCGGTATTTTTCTGAAACGCGTTTCGTTTGTAAACGACGATTTTATATCATGTGTGGACAAGATAGTCTTTAAGATAGCCCTCCCGGCTTTATTATTTATAGAAGTATCCGGATGTAGTATTGAAAACATGAACCCTTGCTTGATTATTTTTTGCTCTGCGGGGGTAACGGCGTCGTTTTTACTCGTTTCCGTTATAAGCGCGCTTACAATAAAGGACAGGAGCAAAATAGGAGCTTTTACTCAGGGCTTTTGTCGCTCTAATTTTGCAGTCTTAGGGATTCCTCTTGCTGAAAGTATGTTTGGAGAAGCTGGGGTTGAGTTAATATCTATCCTTATGCCTTTCGTAATAATTATGTTTAACGCCTATTCTGTTATACTTTTGTCGGCATTTTCTTCCGATCGAGAGACTGTTCGGGGAAAAAAAATGTTTTTAAGGCTTGCAAAAGACGTTTTTACGAATCCGCTTATTATCGCCGTGGTTCTCGCGCTGCCTTTTATGCTTACGTCCGCAAGTATACCGGCGTTCGCTCAAAAGTCATTGTCTTACGTTGGAAATCTTGCGACTCCTTTAGCTCTGATATCTCTTGGAGCTTCCTTTTCCAAGAATTCATTGAGAGAAAAAGCAAAATACGCAGTAATTTCCTCAATTGGTAAAACCATGCTGTTGCCGGCTGTTTTCGTAACGGCGGCCGCTTTGATAGGATTCAAAAACGAACGGCTTGGTCTTGTGCTGATACTGTTCGGCTCGCCGAGCGCGGTTTCCAGCTATATAATGGCAAAACGTATGGGAAACGACGCGGAACTGTCTTCTCAGATACTTCTGATTACAACTATTTTATGTATTCCTACCTTGTTTATTGGAATCTTTATATTAAAAACTCTAAATCTAATTTGATGAAAGCTGGTACAAACAAATGATCAATCTTGAGAAAGAAATCAAAGAACAACCTTCGATATTAGCGTCTGTTATACGGAATAATATTGATACGGCTGAAAAAATCGTAAGCGAGGCGAAGTCGAAGAATGTTTGCGGCATATATTTTGTAGCCCGCGGAACCTCAGATCACGCTTGCGTCTACGCTCAATATATTTTCGGAATCCTCGCTGGATTGCCGTGCTCGCTCGGAACTCCGTCCGTATTTACAAAGTATGGAGCTCATATCGACCTTTCAAAGTATCTTGTAGTAGGCGTTTCCCAATCAGGCAAGGCTGAGGACGTGCTTGAGGTTCTTAAAAGCGCGAAGGCCGACGGAGCGGTTACCGTCGCTGTTACAAACGAGGCGGATTCTCCTATGGCGAAGCAGGCCGAGTATCATTTGTACTGCGGGGCTGGCCCGGAGCTTAGTATAGCAGCTACCAAAACCTTTACGTCTCAAATGATGCTGCTCGCTCTTCTTGCGGCTAAATGGTCCGAAGACGCTGATTTCCTTTCCGCACTTGAATCTGTATCTGAGAAAGTTGAAGAGTTGTTCGCTTCCCTTGACGAGCAGATCTCGTCTCTGGCAGAGAAATATCAAAATATGCCTGGAGCGGTTATCCTCGGACGTGGAGTTTCTTATCCTATAGCTCTCGAAGGGGCCCTTAAGATGCTTGAAACCAATAAAATTAAGATGAAGGGATATCCGATTTCTGATTTCCATCACGGTCCTATCGCTCAGCTTCACGCCGGAGATCCCGTATTCGTTGTTGCTCCCAAAGGAGCTACGTTTAGCGACGCCGTTGAGATTACGGGCAAACTAAAAGGAGTGTCGGCCGACGTTCTCTTTATTACCGATGATAAAAACGCGGTTCCGGAAGGAACAACCGGTATCGTTATTCCCGAGACGAAATGCGAGCTTATTACGCCTTTCCTCACGGTTCTTATTTTCCAGCTTCTCGCTTGCCGTATGACTATTGTCAGAGGTATAGACCCCGACAAAGCCGGCGTTATCAATAAAATTACGATAACGAAATAAATAAGGCGGAAGATTAAAGTTATTTTCTTCGTAAAATAAAGAATTATTTTTTAGCTATCTTATGCTACAAAGCGTTTATTAAGCGGTCAGGGTACGGCGTCTTGACCGCTTATCGGTATATTTATAAAAAAATATTTATATTTAGTCGTAGGATGAAAAAAGTATGAAAAATTATGCTCAGGTATATGTGAAAAACAGTTTGGCAGCGGCAGAAACATATTGTAAAGCCTTCGGCGCAGAAATTACGTTTCAAATAATGAACGACGACAAATCAGCTTATGCTCATTGTGAATTGTCTGTAAACGGCGAAGAATTCTTGGCGTTAAGCGAAGCTTCAAATCCTTGCGATATAAATATGGTTCATAAAATGAAATGGGAAACTATGACGTTTAACGTCTTTGAAATGGGTAGCGAAGAATCAGTTAACAATGCGTTTAATGTTTTGAGTAACGGAGGCGTTATAATTCATCCTATCGGGGAACTTCCGTGGAGCAAATGCTGTGCGACCGTTATAGATAAATTTGGGGTATGCTGGTGGATTGCAATCTAATATATAAACAATTGTATTTTTATGTGTGTAATTTTTAAATACCTTATACTTTAACATGCAAGCAAAATGGGTACAGATGTAGAAACTGTACCCATTTTTATCAGCTGTTATTAATACGTCGTATTAATAACAGCTGATTTTTTTACTTTATGAACGGATGATCAGCGATGAAATTTGAGCCTATTATTTCTTTTTGTACGCTATTTTATCGTCCTCAAGAACGGCCGTCACGCTGTCGCCGCCCTTTATATCTCCGGAAAGCATTGATTCAGAGAAAGAATCCTCTATCATTCGAACGACCGCGCGTCTTAAAGGACGAGCCCCGTATACCGGATCAAAACCTTCGGCAGCCAATTTCTTAACTACGTCCTCTGAAAAATCTATGCTAATTTCAAGGGCTTCAATTCGGCGTTTTACTTCGTCAAGCATCAATTTACAGATCTTTTCTATATTATCCTCCGACAGCTTGTTAAACACGATTATTTCGTCAAGTCTGTTGAGAAATTCAGGCTTGAACGTATTCTTAAGCGCGTCGTTTACAGCCGCTTTCATTCGCTTTTCTTCAGACGAGGAATCTGACGTTCCTGAGAAGCCAAGTCGTCTCGGTTCGGTTATTGAAGACGCCCCCACGTTGGAAGTCATGATAATGACCGTGTTTTTGAAGTCTACTCTGCGTCCCTGGGAATCCGTTAGTATGCCGTCCTCGAGTATTTGAAGAAGAATGTTGAATACGTCGGGATGCGCCTTTTCTATTTCGTCGAAAAGCACTACCGAATACGGTTTGCGTCTGATTCGTTCGGTAAGCTGCCCGCCTTCGTCAAAGCCTACGTATCCCGGAGGGGAACCGATGAGCTTTGACACGCTGTGTTTTTCCATGTATTCAGACATGTCTACGCGTATCATAGCGTTTTCGCTTCCAAACATCACGTCGGCGAGAACTTTGCTAAGCTCGGTTTTGCCTACGCCGGTAGGTCCAAGGAAAATAAACGAACCTATCGGTCTCTTAGGATCTTTAAGGCCCATTCTTCCTCTTCGTATTGCTCGCGCTACGGCGGAAACGGCGTCGTCCTGTCCTATGACGCGTTCTTTGAGTATATCTTCAAGATTTTTGAGCTTTTCGCTTTCCTCTTCGGCAAGCTTTTTGACCGGTATTCCCGTCCAAGCGGCTACTATGTCGGCTACGTCGTCTTCAGAGACGGTCATTTCGTCGGACTCTCGCCCGCGGCTCTCCCGTCTCAATTTATCAAGCTCTTCTGAATAGCGTTTTTCATCGTCGCGAAGCTTTGCCGCGCCTTCGTAATCCTCTCCCAGTATTGCTTCCTCTTTTTCAGCTGTAACCGCTTTTAGCTTTTCTTCAAGCTCACGAACTTCGGGAGAAGGCGTAAATCCAAGAATTCGTTTTTTCGAAGCAGCTTCGTCGATAAGGTCGATAGCTTTATCAGGAAGATATCTGTCGCTTATATATCGAACTGACAGCTTGACGGCCGCGCTTAAAGCTTCGTCGCTTATTTTTAGTTTGTGGTGCGCTTCATATTTATCGCGGAGTCCGAAAAGTATGAGCTCTGACTCTTCGGGAGTCGGCTCTCCGACCATGACTGACTGAAAACGGCGTTCAAGAGCGGCGTCGTGCTCTATATGCTTTCTGTATTCGTCGATTGTAGTGGCTCCTATCACCTGCATTTCGCCTCTTGCAAGAGCCGGTTTTATAATGTTTGCCGCGTCTACCGCTCCTTCGGCCCCGCCGGCGCCAATGATAGTATGGATTTCATCTATGAAGAGAATGACCGACGGATTTGTTCTTACTTCGTCCATCACTTTTTTCATTCTTTCTTCAAATTCACCGCGATATTTTGCTCCGGCTACCATAGAAGATATATCGAGAGTCACTATTGTTTTTTCACGAAGCGTATCCGGCACCGAACCGTCTACAATACGCTGAGCAAGACCTTCGACTACGGCCGTCTTTCCTACGCCGGGTTCTCCGATCAGACACGGATTGTTTTTTGTTCGCCGGGATAGAATTTGTATTACTCTTCCCGTTTCGTTGTCTCTGCCTATAATGGGGTCTATTTTTCCTTCCCTCGCCATACGGCACAAGTCGCGTCCGTAGCTTGAAAGGGTAGGACATCCCTCTATTGTTTCTTTGTGTTTTTTTCCGGGGACCGTATTGTTTCCTGAAGTTACTTTTCCATCGCCTCGGCTGAAATATGATATGATATCTCTTTTTAAATCGGACGCCGCCACATTCTCAGTCGCGAGCATCCGTATAGCGTAGCAGTCCGGCTCGTCGGTCATGGCT
This sequence comes from uncultured Eubacteriales bacterium, assembly GCA_949747515.1. Taxonomy (GTDB): domain Bacteria; phylum Bacillota; class Clostridia; order Oscillospirales; family CAG-272; genus RUG11130. The sequence continues at coordinate 4,476 of CATKFO010000036.1, read as the reverse complement.
AACAATATATGTTCCGTGCCTATATATCCGTGACCCATGGCCATTGCGGCCTTAGCTGCGCCCTCGATGATTTTTTTTGTTCGCGGAGTCATATCGGCCGCGCTGAGCTTAGTCGTTTCTCCTACTCCGGAATTGTCCTCTATTAGTTTTTTCATCCCGTCGTAGCTGACTCCGTGTTCAGACAGTACCTTTGAGGCTATTCCTTCGCTTTCGGATATGAGTCCAAGCAGTATATGTTCTGTTCCAACGCATGTATGTCCCATTTCGGACGCGCAGTATAGAGCTTTGTTAAGAGCGTTTTGCGCTTTTGGAGTAAATCCGATGTTCATATTTTTCACTTCTTTCTTCGATGTTTTCTATTTTTATTCTGCGCCGCTAAGTATGCGTCTGATAAGCTCGGCGCGCGCGCGATCGCGCTCTTCGGGAGTTTTTATCTCCTTGTTTTCGCACGTTAGATTAGCGGCCATTCCTCGAACCATCATTTTATCAAGCTCGCTCAGGCTCGCCCCGTCTATAATTCCCAGAGCGGCTCCAAGCCTTACGTCGGCGTAAAGACGCATCATTTCGTTTGTATCAATCATAGTCGCGTACATCATTACGCCGTACGAACGCATGACGCGATCTTCAAAACGCCCGTTATCGGCGCTTTTTATTTTTTGTCTGAGGTTTCTTTCCTTTTCTATAATACTTTCCGTAATTTTACTAAGTTTTGATACGATTTCTTCTTCGGATATTCCAAGAGTAATCTGGTTGGACACCTGGTATAGACATCCGTCGGCGGAGCTTCCTTCTCCGCTCATTCCTCTTATTGTAAGTCCGATCTTTCCAAGCTGCGCCGAAAGCGCGCGTATTCCGCCTGAAATAGTCAGGGCAGGAAGAAATAACATGACGGATGCTCTCATACCGGTTCCAAGATTTGTAGGGCAGTGCGTAAGATATCCAAGCTTGTCGTTATAAGCGACGTTCAGAGCTCCGTCGATCGTCTCATCCGCTTCGCGCGCCCGTGATAGGGCTTCCTCGAGAGAAAAACCGGCGAGTATGGATTGAATTCTAATATGATCTTCCTCCGGAGTCATTATATAAACCTGTTTTCTTTCCGACTCTATGAGCGCGCGGGGCTTTTTTGAGGATGCGAATTCCGCGCTGACCTTATGCTTTTCAACCGCGGCTTTTCGTTCGATTTCTTCGAGATCCGAGTAGTCGGTAAACGTATAATCGCCGACTCCTTCAAAAACGTTTTTAACTCTCTCGATAATCTCTTTAGCCGAAGCGTCGTTAAGGAGGCTGCCGAAAGGATAATCGGTTAAATTGCGCGCGAGGCGCACTCTTGACGATACCGCTACGTCGTTGTCACGGCCTGCCGACTCGTACCACATCATATTAGTTTTCCTCCTTTTCTTTAAGAGCCTTTACTTCATCTCTTATCTCGGCGGCTCTTTCGTAATTTTCATCTTTTATCGCTTCTTTTAATTCGGCTTCCAGATTTTTAATTTTTTGTTTCAGTTCTCTATCGTGCTTAAAGCGTTTAGGAGCAGATCCAGTGTGAGTCGTCGTGCCGTGTATTTCTCTAATAGTAGCGTCAAGTTCGTCTGCAAATACCTCGTAGCACTTTGGACATCCGACTTTGCCTCTCTTGACAAGATCTCCGAATGCAGATCCGCAAAGGCTGCATTTCTTTGTTTCTGCATTACCTTCGGACAGAGCTCTTTTGGCATAGTGTGGAACGCTGAACAAGCTTCCGAATAGGGAGTCGATTCCACCGATCGAAGGAGACGAGAAGAACGCGTCCATATGCGGAGTTTCAATGTCTCCCGCTTTTTCAGCTTCCGCAGCGCACTCGGCGCATAGCGAGTATGATTTTGTTTTTCCGTTTATTGTTTCCTTGTAAAACACCGTGGCTTCATTTTTTTTACATCTTTCGCAAAGCATGTTTTTTTCCTCCCGTTATACTTTATTTATTTTAATTCATCATGGATATTATAATGTGGCGCAATATGTCGGCTCTTACAGTATTTCTTTCGTTTGCTGGAACCTTGTCGAGAGATCCCATACATATTGCGGACTGTATCATCTGCGCTTCCCGTTTATTTACAAGTCCTCTGTCGGACAAACTGCGTATATAAGCGCGCGCTTCTCCTTCTTCTATAGAATCTCCAATTGAATGGAAGAAGTGCATCAGATATTCGTCGGACGTCATTTGAGCGCGAACAATTCTAATATATCCGCCGCCGCCTCGTCTGCTTTCTATTATATATCCTCTCTCGGGCGTGAACCGGGACGTAATAACATAGTTTATTTGACTTGGCACGCATCCGATACGAGCGGCAAGGTCGTTTCTTTTTACCTCGGTTGTTCCGCCGCCCGCGTTTAACATTTCTTCTATAATAGAAGCGATATAGTCAGATATTATCATTTTTTTGCCTTATACTTTGACCTTTCCTGATCTTTTGATTATATTATACGCAGATAGTCAGTGAAAGTCAAAGTCAATAAAGATCAAAAACAAAAGGATTTTAGGCGTTAATTTGATTTACCCGCTAATTTTCTTTGATTTTCTTATTATATCTCTTTTTTTATTAGCAAATTAAAAAAAGGAATATTTTGTTTTGCTCTACATATACATTTATCGAAAGCAATAGAAAGGGTACGGTTAAAATAATGTTTGTATGCAGTGTCAAAGCAAATACGCTTAAATTTATCGGTATTATAGGAGTGGCGGTTGTCTCGTTGGTAGCTATGATTATGCTTCTGCCGGAATACACCCCAAAAACGACGGCGGCTATCGCAAACGCGACGGCTGAATATAAGTACGACAAGATAAAAACAAACGACGATCGAATAAATTTTCTCTCGCAGTTCGGCTGGCAGGCGGACGCGCAGGCCGTGGAAGAGGTAACCATGCGTATTCCCTCCGATTTTGATAAGGTGATGAATTCCTATAATGAACTTCAGAAGAAGATGGGACTTGACCTTACAAAGTATAAGGGAAAAGAGGTTACGCGTTATACATATAATATTACAAACTATCCCGGTTATGAAGGAAAGGTTGTCGCTAACGTAATTATGTATAAAAACAGAGTTATTGGCGGAGACGTTTCATCAGCCGACGTTTCAGGATTTATCTCGACGTTTGAAGCGCCGGAAAATCCTTCGTCTGACAGCGCGACGGAATAAATATAATAAAAAGAGATAATGAGCGTACGTTTTACGTCTTATCTCTTTTTATATTGGAAAAGTACGTATCCGGAACATGTGGGAACTATAGAGTAAAAAGTTAATTCCTGAATAAACAAAATCGTTTTCTGTCTTTGGAAATCAATATGTTTTTATGATTAAGTTCCGCAGTATTTTAATAGAGACATAAATGTAGCGTTTTATTTCTATATTTTTATGTTTAAGATAATCGGGAATAAATAATTCATACGCAAAGTTTACTTTTACGTTACGCTTTTTTATACAAATATTGACATATTTAGAAACGCCGTTCCTTGTCGAGAAGCGCGTTACCTCATAGAATTTTATTATAGACTGGAGGTGATAGCATGAACGACAATATAAGAGAACTCGGCCAAATAATATATGAGCTAAGAAAGAAAAAATGCTTGTCCAGAGAGGGGCTGGAGGATAAATCCGGCAAGATCGGAAAGACAATTTCAAACGTGGAACATGGGGCCGATACAAAATGGTCTACTATAATTGCGCTCGCGTCCGCGCTCGATATGAACTTGGGAGATTTAAATCCTTGTATCGGCAAAGCGGTTCCAAATCAAGACGGTAACGATCAAGACGTCGTATAATCTGTTCTTACATAGCGGAGCATAACGCTCATAAAAAATCCACGCCGGACTTCCGCAGGCGTGGATTTTAATATAGATGAAACGCCGAATATTTGTGAAAATAATATGGCTATATTTTTTTCTAAAATTATAGAATTACTATTGACATACAATACTATGTGTGATATAGTATTATGCGGAGGGAGGTATGCAATGGATATTCAACTTAAGCGAGGGCTGCTTGAGATATGCGTTCTTGCCGCCATAAAAAACGAGGATTCGTACGGATATAAAATAATTAAAGACATGAAGCCGTACGTTTCCATGTCTGAATCCACTCTTTATCCTATATTGAGACGCCTTGAAAACGCGAGCTGCCTTACGGTTTGTCCGGTAGAGCACGACGGCAGACTAAGGAAGTATTACCATATTACAGAATTAGGGCTAGATAGAATAAAGGATTTTGCAGAGGAGTGGGAGGAGATCATGTCAATATATAACTATATTATGGGGAAGGAGTAGAATTTAATATGACTGAAAAAGAATTTCTCTCGGAGCTTGAGAGAAGACTTGCCGGCCTGCCTGAAGAAACCGTATCCGGTTCCCTTGAGTATTACAGGGAAATGATCGGAGATATGATTGAGGACGGAATGACGGAGGAGGAAGCGGCGGCGTCTATCGGGTCGGTCGAGGAGGTAGC
>CATKFO010000035.1 GCA_949747515.1 uncultured Eubacteriales bacterium | reverse complement strand
TTGCTTATATAGCAAAGCGGCGGTCTCTTTTATATTTGAAGTTCAGACTTGGCGAGAGCGGCTCCAATTACGGTACCAAAGCGCGAGTTGTCAGGAATAATAAATTTCATGTTGAACATTATGTTAAGCGTGCCGAATATTTCCTTCGCTTGTTTTACTCCGGACAGATTTCCCGTAAGGACAATATCTTTTAGTCCGCGTCCTCTTGCCGCGAATATTGAAACCATCCCAATAGTTTCAAAAACCATATTTATAATTCCGAGAGCAATATCGTGCCTGTTTGCAAGATCGCTGACATTTCCAAAGTTAGAAGCGGTAGTATTGTCAGTGAAGCCGGGAATATCAGTTTTTTTCATCATGTCCCCTATATGGAGATCAATTTTATCGAGGGATCCGGTTTCAGCTAATTCTTCAATATGCGAGATCGTGTCCATGCCAAGCATTTTTTTTGAAAGGCCGATGAGCGTGCCGCCTCCCACGCCGGTTCCTCCGAGATAATTGGGAATTTGTCCGCTCTTTGCATGGACGAGAGCGGTGCCGGTTCCAAGGGAAGCGATAATCGCGTCTTCAAGGCCGGACAGGTAAAGTCCTCCGAGACCTATGGCGTTAAATTCTTCTACTTTATAGCAGGGAATTCCATAGAGCGGCTTTGTAATAAACGAAGAACCGGCTCCAGTAATCATTACGCGTTCTATATCTCCGAGACTAAATCCGTTGTCGTCGAGAAATTTACCGAATGCTCCGAAGGCTGACGTGAGCTGATCCGTCGCTCTTACAAATTGAGGCTTTATAAGATTCCATGGTGAGGAGGACGCGTTAAATCCGACGATTTTTGTAGTGCTTCCTCCAACGTCTATGCCGATTATTATGTTTTTGCTCATTTTAGCTCGATCCTTTCTTACAAAGTTCAGCTTTTGATCTCGTACACGGTCCCTTCCTTGGTGTCTTTTAAAATGATTCCGCGAGCCGCTAATCCGTCTCTGATTTCGTCTGCTCTCGCAAAGTTTTTCTCTTTTTTAGCCGCCGATCTTTCAGCGATAAGCGCTTCTATTTCATTCTGAAGATTTTCGTCTGCGGCTGAGTTTGACAAAGAATTGTTTTTGTCGGCCGATATGCGCTCGGCGCTTTCCAGAAGAGACAAGGACAACACTCCGTCGAAGTCGGCGATAAGCGCAAGTTTTGTCGCCCCGTTTACATCGGCTTTTATAACGTCGTACAGCGCCGTTATTGCGAGAGAAGTGTTAAGATCGTTGTCAAGCGCGTCAGTAAACAACTTTTTCAGTCTGTCGAAATCCTCGGGAATTACGTCTCCATCAGCTCTTAAAGCGGCGATTTTTTCAATCAGCTTTTTGTAGGCCGCCGCCGCGTTATCGAGCGCGTCGTAAGAAAATACAAGAGATTTTCTGTAATGAGAAAGTAAACAGAAGAAACGGTATACGATGGGATCGTAGCCTTTTTCTTCGAGAAGGGAAACGGTTAGAAATTCTCCGGAGGATTTGCTCATTTTTCCTCCCGACGTGTTGAGATGAAGAACATGAAACCAGTGTGGACACCATTTGTGACCGATACACGCTTCGCTTTGAGCTATTTCGTTCGTGTGATGCGGGAACGCGTTGTCGATTCCGCCGCAGTGCAGATCAAGATATTCGCCGTTATATTTGAGACTTATCGCCGAACATTCTATGTGCCATCCGGGATATCCGATTCCCCATGGACTATCCCACTTAAGTTCCTGATCGTCGAATTTTGATTTAGTGAACCAAAGGACGAAATCCGATTTATTTTTTTTGGCGCAGTCTTCTTCAACTCCTTCTCTGACTCCGACCTCAAGGTCTTCCGCGTCGTGCTTGTTAAACACGTAGTATTCCTCAAGCTTCGACGTGTCGAAGTATACGTTTCCTCCGGATATATAGGCGTATCCTTTGTCGAGAAGAGTTTCAACCATAGCGATAAAATCGTCGATGCATCCCGTCGCAGGCCGCACGGTGTCCGGACGGCGGATATTCAGCTTTTCGCAGTCTGCGAAGAACGCGTCCGTGTAAAATTTAGCTATTTCCATAACCGATTTATGCTCTCTCTTAGCGCCCTTAAGCATCTTATCCTCCCCCGTGTCGGCGTCGCTCGAGAGATGTCCCACGTCGGTAATATTCATGACGCGGTTTACTTTGAGACCGGTATATCTTAAATATTTTTCAAGTACGTCTTCCATAATATAGGAACGAAGATTACCGATATGAGCAAAATGATATACGGTAGGACCGCAGGTGTACATGTTGCAGATTCCGGGGGTATGCGTGACGAAATCGTCGCGTCGTCTTGTAAGTGAATTATATAGCTTCATAGTTTCATACGTCCTTCCGTATTTGTTTTGATATATGGTTTGGTATTCTTTCGGAATATCAGAAACATCGAGAGTATAAATAAAGCGGCGGATCCTGTCAGAACAGCCGCGGCGACAAGAAAGTCGTTCGGCAAATATTCTAACGCGATTCCGGTGAGATTAAAAACAATATGGCTTATGACCGACGGCCACAGAGAGTCGTATTTTATAAAAAATAGGGTCAAAAAAATTGAGAATATAAACGAATATGTTATGGCGACCGGCTCCGCATGACATACGGCGAATACAGCGCACGATACCGCGGATGCGGCGACCGAGCCGAACGCGGGACGGATCCGAGTAATTATTACAGACCGGAAAAGCAGTTCTTCCGTAAATCCCGTAACGACGGCGGTCGATAATATTATCAGGATTACGGATGAAAAAGACACGAATGAGTACGCGTACGAGCGTCCGTCTATAACTTCTTGCGGCCATGGAATCAGGCTCATAATAAAGCTGAGTATAACGTTAGAAGAGAATCCGAATAGTATAAACGCCGGAACAAGTTTTTGATCGAAACGGCGCAGGCGAAAGCATTGTTTAACGGATCGTTTCCGTATGAGAGCCGAGGCTATAACGACGGCGGAAAAAATAATGTTCGCCGTAATGCTTTGCGCTGGATGACTGACTGATGCAAATTTTTCAGCGTCTAATTCCAATTTTTCAAGATCGAATTCGCTTGCGACGGAGGAGATCCTGCGTAACATATAAGCGGCGATAAAAGCGGCTCTGACAAGCGTATGAGTTATAAAAAACGTCCAAACGTACACGATAACTTTAGATATCTGAACAAGTTTGCTTGTTTCTTCCTTTTCATTTGAGGCTGATGTGAATTTCATAACGGTATCCTCAGAAAAGTTTATCATAGAATTTTCGCAGCTCTGACAGAAATTAGCGCCGTCCGGCGAGGGCATCCCGCATTTTTCACAGCGTTTCATTCGTCTTTTCCGTTTTGTGTTTTAAATTTTTCTTCTAAGTCGGAGATTCTATGGCTTAATTTTTCAATCGCATCTTCCGTAGGATCGGGTACGTGAACCTGATCGAGATTTGAGCAATCGTTTACTCTTACGCCTTTACGTACGACAACTTTTGCTGGAATGCCGACGGCAGTGCAGTTTTCAGGAACGTCGCGTAAAACCACGGCGCCGGCGGCGATTTTTGAATTGGATCCGACCGTAAACGCTCCGAGAAGCTTGGCTCCCGCTCCAACCATTACGTTGTCGCCAAGCGTCGGATGTCTTTTGCCGGTTTCTTTGCCTGTTCCTCCGAGAGTTACGCCTTGATATATCGTGCAATTGTCTCCTATGATCGTAGTTTCTCCAATGACTACTCCGCTTCCATGATCTATAAACAGCCCGCGTCCAATCTTCGCTCCCGGGTGTATTTCAATTCCGGTAAAAAATTTGGCGCTTTGCGAAATCATTCGCGCAATGTATCTGTGACCTTTATTATTTGCCGCGTGAGCCGCTCTGTACATAAGGAGAGCGTGAAGCCCGGAATACAACGTCAATACTTCTATTCTGCTCCTTGCGGCCGGGTCGCGTTGGCATATGGCGTCGATATCCATTCGTATTTCATCTATTATATTAAGAAACGCGTCTTCGGCTTTTTTTGTTTTTTCAATTCCTTTGATCATACTGTCCGCGCCGCGTTTGCCTATATTTTCGCAAGCGTTTTTTAGTTCTCCAAGCGTGGTATCCAGCGCGACTATTGCATTTTGTACGAGAGGATTCTTAATTTTAACGGTGCGTCTTTTCATAAATTATCTCCGTTTTATCGACATTATCATCGTTATATTTTTTCTTATTTGAGCATGCCGGAAAAAATAGTTAATCTCCGCGTAAATAAAGGTAACTGGAAATTCATATTAATAAAATTCAATGCCTGCGATACCGCTATATAAAAAACATATTTATTGCGTTAAGCGCGTCGAATAACATTACAAAACAAAAAACGCCCCTCATGTAAAAGAGGCGGCGTCCGCGGTTCCACTCTTATTTATCGCTCTGCCCTTAACGCGGGGGACGCCAAGCCTTAAACGGCGCGGTGACTCTCGGGCGCACATAGAGAAACCGGGGCGGCGTTCTCAGCAAACTACGCAGCTCTCTTTTTCCCGGATTGATTTTCTTTTCTTCCCGATCACAGTCAGATGTATAAATATTAGCCTTGCTCCAATAATACGGCTTCAAATAATCCGTACGAAGAAAAACTATTTTCTACTATTAGTATACAATAAAAACAGCTTTTTGTAAACCGCTAAAGTAAAAGTTTTTTATATTGAGCTTACCTAAAAATTATATGACTTATCATTATAATGTAAAGCTGTAGATAAAGCAGACTTAAAGCGTAAAAATAAACGTTAAACTTACGTTTGCCGCATATTGATTTATTTTTTCTAAAATGATATACTTAATATGAGAAGCCGGAGAAAAGACCGGAAATAATGAAAATTTAGGAGAGGAAAATGAAAAAATTTATCAGAGAGTTCAGAGAGTTTATATCTAAGGGGAACGTGATCGATATGGCTGTGGCGGTCGTCGTTGGCGGAGCTTTTAGTAAGATAGTGTCCAGCCTTGTCAACGACATTATAATGCCGCTTATAGGACTTATTGCCGGAGGAACAAATGTAAGCGAACTGAAATGGGTGTTTTCTCAGGCGAAGCTTGACGAAGCAGGCAACGTCGTAACCCCCGAAGCCGCGCTTACTTACGGAGTATTTATTCAAGCCGTAATAGATTTTCTTTTGATCGCCTTATCCATATTTGTGTTCTTAAAAGTATTGCTCGCGTTGAAAAGCAAGATAATTAAGCCCAAGGAAGCAGAGGAAAAAACTACTCCTGAGGAGCATAAAGAGACGACCGAAGATATTCTCGCTGAAATCAGAGAGCTCATTAAAAAGAATAATAACTCGGATAAATGATCTTACGTATAAAACCGACATAATATAAAAATATTTTATTATTTTTAAACTTTTGAAAACGATGCATTCGAGCATCAACTTAACGCCAATCATAAAACAAGATATAATAACACAAGAGCGGCCTTCTGGATTAAAGAGCCGCTCTTGTAAGTTATACGTACAATCAATTTATAGCGCTATTTTTGAAACATATATTTAGACGACAAGAAAAATCGACGCTTTTTATTTTAGTTTCCGTTCGAATAAAATACGCGTAGCAGATTGAATTTTTATTATTAAGAAATGTGGTTTTACTATATATAAACTATTTTTTCCCTATTCGCATCCTATAAGAGAAATATATTTCAAAATTTTTGTCGCCGAAAACGTTGTCTACCACGCTGATAAACGAATCAACGTCGTTTTTTATCAGCGAGTCGTCTGTTTTTAATATTTTTTGCAAACCGCCTTGAGACATAGCCAGCGCTATAAGTCTTTCAGACGTGCAATTCTCAACATTTGAAAATACAATTTCATTTGCGTATCTAAATTGGCCGCAGTTTTTTATATTTATAAGATGATCGTCCTTGCTGTATCGCGTAAACGATTCCTTTATAAGCGGGTTTGTCGACTCAATTTCGCTAACCTTTTCGAAAAGCGCGTCATATGCTTTTTCAACTCTCCAATCGGATACGGGAGGCCAATCGCAATCTACTGCGGCGAAAACTCCTCCGTCGGTAAGAATTCTTCCAACTTCCTTGAGCGTAGAGTTAGGCTCCATCCAGTGGAAGGATTGCGAACATATAACTGCGTCGGCGAAATTGTCGGATACAGGAATATCGTGGGAGTACGCTTTAATAAATGAAATAACGTCGTTGGCTTTCCTTTCTGCGACAGCTCTCATATCGTCGTTTGGCTCCACCCCGATCACTTTTTTCGCATGATCCTGCCAAACCGATGTGGACAAACCTGTTCCGCATCCAAGATCTATAACGTTACGCGGATTTCGTCCAAGATACTTTTTTATGATTTCAATAGGAAAAGTCGGCATAGCTGGGCGGGCCGATTCGTAAATATCGGCGTTCCCGGAAAATCTGTCCGCGTTTTTATCATAATTATAGTTCATTTTGTACTCCTCAATCATATAATATATTTTTTAAGCTTTTTTATTGTCAACAGAAACCTCCGGCTAAGCCGGAGATCCTGATGACATATGTTAATTCAACGTAGTATTGAGTTGTTTTATTTTTCAAACTTATATCCCGTCATGTAGAAAGAACCCTGCTTTTCATATTCGTTCATATCGGTATAATAGTAGTATTTCTCGCTCATCGCTATGCCGAGCGACGTGACGTACGTAAGGTATCTGTGCTCGAACGGGATAATTACCTGTATACCGTAGAACGCAAGAGTGCTTTTGTATTCGTTGTTAAAGCAGTCTCTTCGTCCGGTATAGGTTACCTGGTCGGAATTGAAAATAACGGTATTTCCTATGAGCGTCCATCCTCTTTTCTGAGTGTCGGAGGAAAAGAAACATATTCCCATTTCGCCGGCGGGCTTTATAATGAGATTATTCTCAATAGAGCAATTTTCCATTTCTCCCATGGATGTGCAGATAACGGTGCCGAGACGGTGTCCTTCTTCCTGTCGCTGACACGTTCCGTATCCGACGTATCCCATTATGTTGTCGACGACGTGAACGTTTTTGATTTTGTTCTGGCCTATATAGTTTTCGTCCAGCGGACCGCACTTGTTCCATATTTCAACGCCGTTTCCGCAAGCCAGAATTACGTTGTCCTTAAGCGTGACGTTTTCAATAGTTACGACTTTGTCGGGACCGTCCGAGGTGCTTTGAAGAGAGAGAGGGCCGTCCCCTATGTCGTGGCAGTAATTGTTGTACATATACGTTCCGTTCGAAGAACCGAATAGTTCGATCCCGCTCTCTATGGAAGCGACGCTTCCGGAAATAAATCCGAACTCGCAGTTGGTTACCGTAAGATTTTCTCCGCCTACCGCGGCCCCCCATGTTGAGGAATACTTTATAGCTATGTTGTCAATGCGAGTATTTTTGCTTCCTCCGGCCAATATATATCCTACGCGGGAACATTTTATATCCTTAAAATATTCTCCCGGATTTCCCTTGTCCCAATATAGATACAGCTTTCCTGTGTGAAAATCGTGAATATATTCGTAGTTGTTATGCATAGCCGTGGCAGGATTTTCAAGCGACGTTCCTCCGGAGTGAAAATAATTTTTTCCGTCTCCGCTCATTATTCCGTAGTCTACCGAAACTCTGCCTGCTCCAAAGAGCGGTTCGTCGTCTTCGAGATCTCCATTGTTAGTCGCGACGACTCGTATTCCGTATGCTTCTCCTCCGTTGAATATAATATTGCCTATGTCGGAGCGTCCGCCTCTCCATTCCGGATTCGAATCTATTTCATCAAGCTCCCAGATGTTTTCATAGCCGGATTCTTTCCATACGCCGCGCCCGTTATTTTTATTTGTAAAGTCAAGCGCCATATAAAAGGCTGGTTTCGCGCCTGTTCCGTACGCTCCGTAAGAAACTCCGCTTACAAGCTCCATATTCGTCATGCTGTTATTATTATACTGGCGCGGATAAAATTCACTGCCGCGTTCGAACAGCACGACGTCTCCAGCCTTTGTTTTAAATGATTTTATTGTGTTGTTGGCCTTCCATGTAAAAAGACCGTCTACAGTTTTGAACGCCGTTTCGGGAGACAGGCCGTTGTTGGAATCGTTTCCATGGAGGGATGATACGTACCAACATTTATTTTCGGAGGAAGCAACGTCGGCGGCGGTTATTTGACTGTCGGAATTGAGTATTTCCTTTATTCTGTCTTTCATGAGCTTTTCAGATTCGCTTAAGACGTTTTCGGGCAGTTCTGTGAACTCTGCGGAGGAATAAAGATGATAGTTCATCAGGTAATCTTTTTGATCAGCCGATACAAACTCGTCGGCAGATTTTTGATCCGGAAAAAATCCGACGTATCTGATAAGGAATTTTCCGTCGCCATTATATCCGGCGGGGAAGGGCTCGGCAAGAACATGACTGAGGTCTATTGCGTCTATAACGTTCGAATGTTTTTTGAGCAGCGGCGTAAGATCGTAAGAAGCGGTCTTAAATCCCTCGTCGTCCTCGCCGCCTGCAAAGGTAAACGGCTCGTCGGCGTACGTATTGCAATATTGCTGAGACCAATCGTTCAGCGAAGGATTGACGACGTAGCGGCCGTCGAGGGCATCCGGAACGTCGTCGCCGTAGTCCGAATAGGAATAGCAGATTTTTACTACCGGGGTTTTATCAAGATCTATATCTTCGTAAACGGATGCGCAAACCCCGACGGAATTTGCCGGAGTTCCATGACGCGACGCCACGATTTGGTCCGGATATGCTTCCAGCGACGGATAGCCTTCGTTCTCCGATTTCGAAAGATCTGTTCCGAGTCCTCCGGAAACCGCCGTTCCGCTCCAGTATAGATGGATAGCTCCGTACACCGCGTATCCGTCGTCTGTCGGAGCCGGTTCATATCCCTGCCATGCATTCTTTTTAGCTTCAATAAGATTTACGATAACTTTAGCCATTTCGGCTCGGGTTAAGTTTTGTTCCGGACAGTAATTGCCTGATTCGTCTCCATTGGTAATCCCTGCGCGGCGCAGTATTTCCACATAGTCCGACGACCACGCGGCTATTTGTTCGTTGTCGGCAAAAACTTCCGGGGCTGTTCCAACGCGAGGGAGCCGTATAGAGTACGCGTTTATATAACGAGCCATTGCCGTAGCCATTTCAGCGCGTGTCAAAGGAACGTCCGGTCTTAGAGTACCATCGTCGTAGCCTTTTATCACCCCGCATTTTACGGCCCATCCTACGTAAGGGCTGTACCATGCGTCCGTGCTCGCGTCAGGGAAGGCGTTCGTCGCTTCTCCCGATTCTCCGGAAAGCCGTCCGAGGATAGTAATAAACATAGCGCGGGATATAACGTCGTTCGGCGCGAAAACAGTCGGTTCAACGCCGAGCATTAGATCGTTTTGGTATACGTCCTTTACCGCGCTATAAAACCATTGGCTCTCTTTTACGTCCGTAAAAGGGATATCGCTTGCCGCGGACGCTCCGGATGCAAATAGGCCCGTAAGCATTACTAAGACAAGCGATAATGAAACTATTCTTTTGAACTTCATAAGCTACTCCTTTTGATAAAATTTGTCATACAATTTATCGTTATAATAATTATATATTAAAAGAGACGAGCGGTCAATTGTGACAAACATATATTATCTTAGAGTAATTTTGTGAAGTTTGACGAATACGAAGAAAAGACAATATTATCGGAAACTGTATTCCATATACGTTTCTTCAGTGTTAAGGTCGCGCCATTTGAACAATCCGTTTTCAAGAGTTAAGTAACTGTGTGGGGAAGCTTCTTTAGGTATGGATACCGATCCCGGGTTTATATAAACGTACCCGTTTCTTCTTTCCATAGCCGGAATATGCGTGTGGCCGCACAAAAGCGCGTTTATCCCAGACATAGGCGGAACCGAGCGATGTCCGTGGGTCGCGCAGAGCGAAACGCTTCCGTCGGAGTACAGCATATAATCCGACGCCGTATTAAAGTCTAAAACCATAGAATCTACCTCGGATTCGCAGTTTCCCCGAACGGCAAATATCTTGTCGGCGATTTTGTTTAGAGAAAGAGATACTCTCTTAGGATCGTATTCTCTCGGAAGATCGTTACGAGGACCGTGGTATAGAATATCTCCAAGAAGCAATAATTTTTCCGCTCCGCTTTTTTTAAACCTGTCGATCAAAAGATCGGTAAAGTAGGCGGAGCCGTGTATATCGGACGCAATAAACAGCTTCATAAATAATCCCTTCTGCAATCGCGTATTTTTCAAAGAGAAAACTTAGCCATTTTGTCGCGGATGAAGTCTGCCGCCAGAGAAATATCCGCTTCGGGATTATCTCCGACCTCTCTTTCGATAGTAAGGAATCCGTCGTATCCGGTAGCCTTAAGAGCGGGGAGATAAACGTCGAAGTTCACGTCGCCCTCGCCGAGAGGAAGCTCGAGATATTTTTCACCCATTGCAGCCAGAGCCGCGTGCTCTTTTGCCTCGGCTCCGATTTTGAGAGCCTCGTCTATCTTCTTCTGAAGCATAACGCCGTCTTTCGCGTGCGTGTGAACAACGTATTTGCCAAGATATTTAAGCGCTTCTTCGGGACGTTCGTCAACGCACATAATAAGGTTTGCAGGGTCGAAGTTTACGCGAACTCCTCCGGCTCCGAGACTATCGAGAAATTCCGCGAGGGTTTTGCCTTTTTCGGGACCTGTTTCCACCGCGAAAGCCGCGCCTACCGAGTCGGCGTAAAGAGCGAGTTCGCGGCACGCTTTACGCATAATTTCCTTTTTCTCGCATTCTTCTTCGGGAACGGTTCCTATGTGAGTGGTAACGACTTTACAGTCCATTTTTACGGCGAGATCGAGAACTCTTTTAGATTTTTCAACGTATATCTTATTTTTTTCCGGATCGAAAAAACCGTGTCCGAAATCGCCGCAAATAGCCGAAAAAACGAGTCCGTTTGATTTTACGATATCGACGGTTTCGCGAATTCTGTCTGCAGTCATAGTTTCGGGAGCGAGCTCGCCGTCCGTAGCGTACGCCTGAATTCCGTTCGCTCCGAGAGCGGCCGCCTTTTCAACTCCTTTTCTGAATCCAAGTCTGAACGACTCCGCCATTACGCCAAGTTTCATAATTGTTGTTACCTTTCAAGTTAAAATAATATATTTGCAAATTATTGTTGCCTTAAAATTAAGAGTAACGCCGCGCGATCAGAAGAAAGCGTGAAGATGCGCGCGCTTTATTTCCGAATTTTCTGTCCTCTTACGTCTCTGCCTGAAAACAGCAGCGGCCTAAATTCGCCGAACAGTCTGCTTGCGATACGGTCGGTATACCGTTCGCGTATTTCGTTTTGAGTAATATTTGTATTTATAATCGTGGGTTTACGACTGTTCGTCCGGGAATTTATAACGTTATATATACATGAAACTGTAAATTGATTTGTTATTTCCGTTCCGAGATCGTCGATAATAAGAAGGTCGCAGTCGACAAAGCGTTTTTCTTTGTCGCTCGAGTAGTCTCCGCCAAATCGTCTTGACTCGAATGCTCCGATAAGTTCTTGAGCGCTTGAATACGATACGTCGTATCCTTTATCGATTATCTTTCCGGCGACCGCTGTGGAAAGATGCGTTTTTCCAAGTCCTGTGGCTCCCATCAAAAGCCAAGACTCGTGAGAATCTGAGGAGAAATTTTCCGCAAAACGAAGGAGAAGAGAATAATTTGCCTGAGCGCGTACTTTATCGGCTCCTTCATAGAAATTTACGTCGAAAGAGTCGAATGTTTGCCTTTCAAGCAGACCGGAAAGGCCGGAGCTTTCCGCTCCTAGGCGAGCGAGCTCGCGCTTCATGCATTCGCACATATTTATTCCAGCGTATCCGGTGTCGGAGCAAATCGGACAGAAGTATTTTATGTTAAGATAATCGTGCGGATAACCGTTACGCGCGAGTATTTCAGATCTGGCCGACTGCAGACGTTCGTTTTCCCGTCGTATATTTGAGAGGAGCTCGTCGGACAGACGATGAGATAAGGCGGCCGACATAATTTTAGAGCCGGTGGCCGCAAGGTCCCGTCGTATATCGGCAAGCTCGGGTATTTTTTCTTCTGTTTCGACCATACGTCTTTCATAATCTGATAAAGCGGAGTTTCGGCGGCCGGATATCGTTTCACGAGCTTTTATTAGATTATCTTTATTGTATGCCATATCCCCTCCGTTAAAAAGTATTCGGCGATTCTCCGTACGATCGTTCTATCGCCGCTTCGAAAAATTCGTCGGTGTCGAAACTGGACGGAGAACGAGCGCTTTCTTCAGACGCGGATTTTTTTCTTCCGCTTCGCTTGCGCTCGTCTTTCGCCGCTCTTTCATTTTTATATTTTTCTATATCGGCGTCTATGTCGGAAAGACTTTTAAGTCCGCTTTCATGCCATCGTTCAAGCACTGCGTTGGTATATGAAAGCGGCGCTTCCCCAGTATTGTCGACGGTTATTTCATAGGCGCGTCCGATCACGTCGTCTCCGTATCCCCAATCAGAACACCATTTTTTTATCATTCCTTTTTCTTTTTCAGTAAGGGCTCGTTCGCCTAAGCCGTAAAGCCTTCTGACGAAAGAAACGGCGCTTTCGGTTTTCTCTCTGCTTGACAGCTCCTCGGTTAGAGCGTTATATTCCGTAACGTCCCTGTCGCTGAGCTCAACGGCGAGTCTCTCGATATATCGTACGTTTTTCTTACCGATTTTTGCAGCATGAGCGAACAACAGGAGTATGTATTCCGAGCTTAGAGACAGATGATCCATCATTCCTACGATGATTCCGACTTCGGCGGCTGTGAAAATTTTGCCGATAATCTGTTCGCAAGAATCAATAAGAAGAGCTACTCCGTCCCGCGACTCCAGAAACGCGGCCGTTTCCGCGGAAGTATACGCCGGAAGACGGGGCGATAGCTTGCCTCGCCTCTTTTTTTCATTGGGGATTTGTATCGTATCGGAAAGTTCCGTCTCTTTACGTTTCTTATTTTTTTCTTTGAACGACGTAATAGTCGCTGAAACGACTCCGGTTGTCTCCCAAAACTTTATCGCGGCTAGAACTTCGTCCTCGGTTATCTCCAATGCTTCGGCGGCGCGCGACACGGTAAATTCTTCATTTCCGGCGGCGTATATAAGAACGGGGGCATACTTAGCTCCGTCTCCGCGAAGATACGACAGTATGTTTCCAGGTAGAGTTATTACGGAATCGCCGTAATGTGGCGTGACTTTCATATTGCAGGGGACCTTTCGTTTTTTTATCATGCTTAATATTTATAAACGATAAATTTAAAATTTACTTGAGAAGCGGCGTAACGGATAAGATTTAAAAGTTTTCAACATATTCGGCATAACGCCGATTTTCAGGTTTTCAACAGTTTTTTTGGAAAAATCAGCCGCATATGTTTGATTTTTGCCCTGGAATCTTGGAAAAACGCCGAGTTTTCAACAGCCTGTTGAAAACTGCTGTTGAAAAATATATGGGAATATAAGCTTTTTATCGTCTATATATACAACGTTTTGTAAGTACAAAAAATTCAGATTAAAATATCGTTTATATACCGCGTTTTGACTTTAAATCGTCAATATATTCTTTAGCGGCTTCATCCGACGCGTATGCGTTAAGATCGAGCCCCGCTTTGACGCCGCATTTATACATCATAGCTCCGGCGACTCCTGTCATTGCGCCGTTGTCTCCGCAAAGTCTAATAGACGGAACAAATAACTCTGCTCCCAATGAACGGCATACTTCTTGAGCCGCGGCCCTGAGATGAGAATTCGCCGCCACGCCTCCCGCAAGAATCGCGCGTTTATATCCCGTTTTTATTAAAGCGGTTTTTAGCTTTTCGACTATGCCGCTTACTATTGAATTAGTAAGGGAAGCGGCTATATCTTCGCGCGTTTTCTCAGGCAAAACTTCGTCCTCGGAGAGAGATAGCTTTTGTTTAATATTATGAATTTGATTGATAGCGGCAGTTTTAAGTCCGCTGAAGGAAAATTCAAGCTCGCCTCCGGGAAGAGACGGCGACGGCAGCTTTATTTTCTTATATTCCTCACGTTCAAACCCTCTGGCGGCGAGCGCGTCCAGCGCCGCGCCTCCTGGATATGGAAGCCCAAGAACTCTGCCGACCTTGTCGAAGGCTTCTCCCGCCGCGTCGTCTCTGGTGCCCCCGATTTCATTAAGAGCGTATGACTTGTCCATGCTGTAAAACGACGTGTGCCCTCCGGATACTATAAGAGCGAGAGCCGGAGGAGATAATTCCGGATGTTCGAGAAACGCGGCGGCCGCGTGAGCTTCGATATGATTTACCGGAATGAGGGGAACGTTTAGGGAAAACGCGAGCGCTTTTGCAAAGCCGACGCCTACGAGAAGGGAACCGATGAGGCCCGGAGCGAAAGTGACCGCTACGGCTTCAATGTCTTTCCACTGAATTCCGGCCTTCTCCAGAGCCGTCTCCGCTACTGCGGAAATTGATTCGGCGTGAGCTCGGCTGGCTATCTCCGGCACAACTCCGCCATATAAAGCATGGACGTCGGTTTGAGAAGAAACAATATTGGAAAGCAGTTTGTATTTAATTCCGTCTTTTTCAAAAGAAGCGTCTATCACAGACGCAGCCGTATCGTCGCAGGAACTTTCTATTCCAAAAAATAACATTTAACTATTAGGAGCCTTTCTTCTGATTTCACGGTTTACGTATTTGGATTTTTTAAAAGCTTACTCATAATAACCGCGTCCTCGACTGGAGACGAGTAATATTTTTTACGTCTTCCGCATTCTGTAAAGCCGCATGAAAGATACAGAGCGCGGGCGGGCGTATTGGATTCGCGAACTTCAAGAAATAAGACGCCGGCGCCAGATTTATATAAAGAAGACGTCAGGAAAGTCAGTAAAGCTCTTCCAAGACCAATCCCTCGATATTCGGACAGTACTCCGAGCCGGAGAATTTCTCCTTCGCCCGCAGCGGAGATCCCGATCGCATATCCAAGCAGATTTCTTCCGTTCACGGCCGCGAGAACAGTACCTCTGTCGGCTGTATCGGCGACGTCTTTTTCAGACCATGGATTTGAAAATATATCGGCTTCCGCGTCGGCAATTAACGAAAACTGAGACTTTTCCGCCTCGGCTATGCTGAATTCCATCGGATCAACCATCTTCGCCGTGAATATCTTTTCCATCGAAAAATTCGCCTGATTCATCGCAGTCGGAGGATTCCGACGATATAATTTTGCTTTTTGCTTCTCCGAAAGCGTCCGTCAGCCCCTTTTCAATCGCCGAAAGGCATCGATCGTAATCGTCCTGAGAACCGCCGAAGGGATCTGGGATATCTTCGGGCATAACCGTAATTTTTGTTGCGAAAGACGGATATTTCATAATCAAAGAATTAGCGTGCGAGGCTGTCATTCCTACGATAAGCTCGGCGTTTTCCATGGAAATATCGTCGGCGGCGCGCGATATGTGGCGCGGATAATCGTTTTCGGCCGTCGGAAGAACGCCGCGCTTCATCAGCGCCTCGCAGGCGTATTTTGCTATTGGAGAACCGTCGGCTGCGATTCCCGCCGACACGGCGAGCCTTGTTCCTTCGGTATATAAGTGATTAAATAAAGCGGCCGCCATAGGGGAACGGCATGTGTTGCCGGTGCAGACGAAAAGAATTTGCGATTTTTTAATTTCTTTCGGCGAAAGTTTTTCTTCGTTCGGACAGAGAAGCGTTTCGCAGTTTTTCATTATTCTTGCCTTTCTTACGAATCTGTTAATATCCGAGCTTTCCGCTGAGACTATCGTCGTTTTCTACCCAGTCGTTTGTTTCGTATACCGTATATTCGTCTTTGGTCTCGCGAATTATGACGCGGCTTACGCCGGCGTTAATAATCATACGCTTGCACATCATACATGAGCAGACGCCTTCTATTATCGAACCGTCGGTTGGATCGGTGCAGCACATATACAGAGTCGAATCAAGCATATTTTCCCGGGAGGCCGATATAATGGCGTTTGCCTCCGCGTGCACGGCGCGGCAAAGCTCGTATCTTTCTCCTCTTGGAATGCCCATATTATCGCGGGTGCACGATCCTATGTCCGTGCAGTTCCTGCGTCCTCTCGGGGCGCCGTTATAACCGGTGGAAATAATTACGTCGTTAGAGACAATTATCGCGCCGAAGCGTCTTCTCATACAAGTAGACCTTTCGGATACCGTCTGAGCTATGTCGAGATAGTAGTTGTGCTTTGATACGCGCTTCATTTCAGAACCTTGCCTTTCTGATAAAACGTGGTTCGCCCCTTTAGCCAAAAAACGGTCGTTTATAGTAAAATACAGCGGGCAAACGACAATATACAACTTTTATTATACTATTATTTATATTAAAAATCAATACGAGAGAAGGAAATTTTGATTTTCTGAGGAGCTCGTTCAACACATAGAATAGGAGAGGGAAAATATTTGAAAAAAGTATTGACAAATGACTGACGACGGTGTATAATAAACGAGTAAAAAGAAGCAGAACTCATCTCCGTTCTCACCATACCGCTTTAGCGCGTACGGTTAATATCAGGTATAGACGACATTGTCGCGTTACATGAGTGCGGGAGGCTTGAGTTTCCGCACGTTTTTTGATTTTGGGGGTGCTACCTATAAGCGCAAAAGAAATGCATATCAACGATGATATCAGAGCGAGAGAAGTTCGCATGCTCGACGAAAAAGGAGAGCAGCTTGGTATCATGAGCCTTGATTCAGCTAAAAGCTACGCGTATGACCGCGACCTTGACCTTGTGCTGATCGCACCGCAGGCAAAGCCTCCGGTATGCCGCGCGATGGATTACGGCAAATACTGCTATGAGCAGGACAAGAGAGAAAAAGAGGCGAGAAAAAAACAGCAGACGGTAGAAGTCAAAGAGGTGCAGCTTTCATGCCGTATCGACACTCATGACTTCGAGACGAAAGCGAACAGAGCGAAAAAATTCCTTTCCGATGGAAATAAGGTGAGGGTTTGTCTTAGATTTAAAGGACGCGAAATCGCTCATCAGGACCTCGGACGCGAAATGCTGGACAAATTCGCCGAGGCTTGCTCAGAATTAGGAAGCGTTGATAAAAAAGCTACGCTTGAGGGACGTCAGCTCACGATGTTTATCGCGCCGATCAAAAATCAGGCTAAATAAACGGCTCGCGGACGGCGTTTAGATTCCGTACCGCAAGATCAATGTTAGTAAATACCGAAAGGATATAAGAACAATGGGAAAAATCAAGACGCATAAGGCTTCGGCTAAAAGATTTTCCGTAACGGGCACAGGTAAGGTTAAGGTATATCATTCCGATCACCGTCATAATCTCGGTCAGAAAACTCAGAAGAGAAAAAGACATCTCCGCAGCAGCCAGATACTCAGTCCCGCTATGACTGCGAACGTAAAGAGACTTATCGGCCAGGACTGAGCCGGACAACCGTTTAACCGAGATTAAGAAAGGAACTGAAGAAAATGGCAAGAGTAAAAGGCGCTATGATGACGCGCAAAAGAAGAAATAGAGTTCTGAAGGCTGCTAAGGGATATTGGGGTTCTAAGAGCAAGCACTTCAAGATGGCGAAGCAAGCCGTAATGAAGAGCGGCAATTACGCTTATATTGGTCGTAAGCAGAAAAAGAGAGATTTCCGTTCTCTTTGGATTACGCGTATTTCCGCGCAGGCAAAGGTATGCGGTATGAATTATTCGCAGCTTATGCACGGACTGAAACTTGCCGGCGTGGATCTTAACCGTAAGATGCTCGCAGAACTGGCGGTTTCCGATAAGGACGCGTTTGCAGCGATCGCGGAGCAGGCTAAGGCCGCTCTGTAATAAGTCGATATTCAGGGCGTTGCGCGCGTACGCAGCGCCCTTTGAGTATATTCCGGAACTTTTTTGTTTAACAAATTGAAAATATAGTGCAAAAAATCAGGCGTTAACGCCGGAAAAGAGACTATGGAAAAATATGTTTTTCCCGACGGTGGCTCATCCGCGTATATATCTTCGCGCCAAAACGGCAAGGTTGCGTCCGCGGCGAAGCTTTCAAATAAAAAATATCGGGATGAAACCGAAACTTTTCTTTGCGAGGGAGTAAAGCTTACCCTTGAAGCCGTTAGATTTGGACGTATAACCGACGCGTTTATCCTTGAGGAAAAAGCTGAGGAGCTTTGCTGGATCGCCGCGGCGGCGAGAAGCGCGGGAGCCGACGTAACCGTCCTTTCTTCTTCCGCATTTGACAAAATAACTACCGAGAGCTCTCCTCAGGGAATTATATCCGTTTCAAGATTTCCGTTATCTCACAAAAAATGGGACGGACGGCTTCCAGACGATTTTATTCTTATGCTCGATTCTATTAGAGACCCGGGGAATCTCGGTTCGATATTGCGCGGAGCATGCGCCTTTGGACGAGATACCGTGATACTGCATAGATGCGCCGACCCGTATGGACCTAAAGCTGTTCGCGCTTCTATGGGGGCTCTGTTTAAGACGCGCCTGATTGCCGCCGATAACGGAGTCGACTTTATCAGCGCCGTAAATCTTGCCGGACGTCGCTCGATCGCGGCGGCGTTGGACGAGAGCAGCCTTACGCTGGGAAATTTTGATATAAAAGAAGACGATTGCGTCGTAATCGGAAACGAAGGACACGGAATATCGGAAGAAATAATTTCGGAATGTTCCTATCGTTTACGTATACCGATGACGGAAAAAACGGAAAGCCTTAACGCTGCAGCGGCTGCTGCTGTGATACTTTGGGAGTACAGATCGAAAAAGATCTGACTTGAAATGAGAGGAAGCTGACATGACTGATCACAGATTATATTGGATCTGGCTTGCTCAAGGCGCGGGACAAGGGAGCAAGCTTGCCGTTAAGCTTGTAAATATGTTTGGAAACGCCGCGGCAGTATACGCCGCGTCTCCCGAAGATCTTGAACGGGTGGGAGACGGTTTGACGGTTAGAGAAGCGGCGGCTTCAAATCGTATCATAGAAAATAAATCTCTCGCCGAGGCGGAAGAGATCCTTGACCGGGCGATTTCGTCTACTATGAGAGTTCTTGTGCCTACGGATTATGATTTTCCACGCGGACTTATAAATCTTCGGGACGCTCCTATGGTTCTTTACGTTCTCGGGCGTCTCCCTGATTTTGACCGAGATCTTTCAGTTTCCGTCGTCGGCACGCGTAAGATGAGCGATAGCGGAAGACGCAATGCTTTTTCTTTTGGATACGGGCTTGCCTCCGGCGGCGCGTCGGTGGTCAGCGGCATGGCTCTCGGAGCCGACGGAATGGCTTTGTGCGGAGCGATTACGGCGGGAGGAGCTACCGTCGCAGTTCTTGGAGGAGGAGCGGACGTAATATATCCTCGCGATCATGAAAACTTATATAATACTATTTTGTCATCCGGAGCCGTCGTTTCAGAGTATCCTCCCGGAACGCCTCCTAAGGGACGACATTTTCCGATAAGAAACCGCATAATCAGCGGTCTATCTTCGGCGACCGTTATAATTGAAGCCGATATGAACAGCGGAGCTTTAATTACGGCTCGTCACGCGTTATTTCAGGGACGCTCTCTTTTTTCTGTTCCCGGAGACGTTCATTCAACAGGTTCCGAGGGAACAAACGGACTTATTAAAGACGGAGCTCTTATTGCCACCGAGGCTGAAGACGTGCTTAGAGAATTTGAGTTTATTTATCCTCACAGTATAAATCTTCGTTCTCTCAACCGAGCAATGAAAAGAATAGATTTGGACTCGGAATCTGCGGACGCTATGGCGCGAATGCGTATATCCGCGCGAGGCGGAGGGAATTACTACGGAAAAGGCACGTACGGCGGAAAAAGACTAAAATCATATGCTGAAAAAACATCTAAAAACATTGAAAACCATAGCCGCGCGAGCGCGGATTATAAAATAAAGTTGGGCGAAGCCTGCGAAGATACCATAAAGAAAACAGGCGCAAATAAACATATAAAGCAAGAGGCCGCGCCTCATATCGACGTCGACTTTCTCGACGAGATAAGCGTCGGCATATATAACATGATGAAGCCCGACGTTCCAATGACGGCGGACGAGCTTGTCACTAAAGAAACAAGTATAAGCGACGTGCTGAGCTCTCTTACTGCGCTTGAAATTGCGGGAGCGGTGGAGGCCGGAGCGGGAGGTTATTTTCTCCGCAGATCGTCCGACGACATAGAATTGAACGCGGCGGAGACGTAACTGCGAATCGCGCGGCGAAGACAGGAAAGGAATAATCTGATAAATGCAGAAGTTAGTTATAGTTGAGTCGCCTGCAAAGGCGCATACTATTAAGGGATATCTTGGATCAGGATATAAGGTGGTCGCCTCTAAGGGTCATGTGCGCGACTTGCCGAAATCGACGCTCGGCATCGACGTTGACAATAATTTCGAGGCGCATTATATAAATATACGTGGAAAAGGAGAGCTTATAAGAGAGCTTAAAAAAGAAGCGAAAGCCGCGGATAAGATTTTCCTCGCGACGGACCCCGACCGGGAGGGCGAGGCTATATCATGGCATCTCGCCACGGCGCTCGGAGTAGATCCGACGGAGGCTAACCGTATTACATTTAACGAGATTACCAAAGCCGCCGTAAAGGACGCTATAAAACGTCCTCGCAGAATAGATATGGATCTTGTTAACTCTCAGCAGGCAAGACGAATTTTAGACCGTATTGTGGGATATAAACTCAGTCCTTTTCTATGGAAAACAGTACGCAACGGTTTGTCGGCCGGACGCGTGCAGTCTGTGGCCACAAGAATAATCGTGGACAGAGAAAACGAAATACGAGCTTTTGTTCCAAAGGAATATTGGACCGTCGACGCCGATCTTATAACGGAAAAGGGAAAAAAGCTTACCGCGCGTTTTTATGGAAAGGCAGGCGACGGCAAAAAAACGGAACTTACCTGCGAAAGCGAGGCCATGGAAGTGGTGAACGGCTCCAAAAACGAGCAGTTTAAAGTTCGGGAGGTAAAACGAGGAAAAAAATTCAAGAATCCTTCGCCGCCTTTTATAACGTCAACGCTTCAGCAGGAGGCGTCGCGTAAGCTGAACTTTCAGTCGCAGCGCACGATGAAGGTGGCTCAGGAGCTATACGAAGGAATAAACCTCGGTTCGGAATTCGGAGGAGTGCAGGGTCTTATCACGTATATGAGAACGGATTCTCTTCGAGTCGCCGACGAGGCGAGAGCTGCGGCGAAGGAATATATAAACGAGCGTTACGGCGATAAATATTATCCGGAAAATCCAAGAGTTTATAAAACGAAGTCAGGAGCGCAGGACGCCCACGAATCTATCAGACCTTCCCGCGTTTCAGTTGAGCCTCAAGCCATAAGATCTAAATTAACGCCGGATCAATATAAACTGTATAAGCTGATCTGGGATAGATTTGTGTCCAGCCAAATGGCGAGCGCGGAGCTGTCGACCGTACAAATCGATATAGGATGCGCAGAATACGTATATCGTTCAAGCGGATATACGGTAAAATTTCCCGGATTTATGGCTTTGTATGAAGAATCGGCCGACGTAGAGGTGGAAAAATCTCCAAGACTCCCGCAGATATCGGAAGACGAATTGCTTGAAACTGATAAAATTACGCCGGAGCAGCATTTTACCGAGCCCCCGGCAAGATACACCGAAGCTACTCTTATAAAATTTCTCGAAGAACGCGGTATTGGCCGTCCGAGCACGTACACCCCTATAATAACGATAATAACAACCCGCGGATATGTTAAGCGCTCTGGAAAATCGCTGATACCGACTCCTCTTGGAGAGGTTATAACAAAACTTATGTGCGAACAGTTTCCCGATATCGTTAATTACGCGTTTACCGCTTCGATGGAAGACAATCTGGACCGAATAGAGGACGGAGATTCCACTATGTCGGACGTTCTCTCGTCTTTTTACGACGGCTTTAAACGCGAGCTCGAAGCTGCCGAAGCAAGCGTTTCAAAGGACGACATCGACGTTCCGGTTGAAGAAACCGATATCGTGTGCGAGAAGTGCGGCGCGAAAATGATCGTAAAGGACGGTCGATACGGCAAATTCGCGGCTTGTCCAAACTATCCGGAATGTAAAAATACAAAACCGCTTACAAAGAGCGGCAAACCGGCCCCATCCGTAGTTCCCGACGCTGACGGAGAAGTAAAAAAATGTGAAAAGTGCGGCTCCGATCTGGTTATACGCACGGGCAGATACGGCAGCTTTTACGCTTGTTCGAAATACCCGGAGTGTAAATTTACAAAACAAATCGCAAAACCTCTGGGAGTCAAATGTCCTAAATGCGGTGCGGATATAGTTGCTAAATACGGCAGAAACAGAACTCAGTTTTTCAGTTGTGAAAAATATCCGGAATGCGATTTTTCTTCATGGGACACTCCTACGGATGAAAAATGTCCTAAATGCGGCAAGATGCTTCTTAAAAAGAAGGGAAGAGATACCCTCGTATGCATAGACTCGGACTGCGGATATAAATCTGTCGACGACGGACGGGATAAGTAAAAATGGAAGAAAATTCAATACACGTAATAGGAGCGGGACTCGCCGGCTGCGAAGCGGCGTGGCAGGCCGCCGGCCTCGGCGTCCGCGTTGTTCTTCATGAAATGAAGCCTAAAAAAAAGACGGCCGCGCATCGTTCCGACTCCTTTGCAGAATTGGTTTGCTCAAACTCTCTCCGCTCAGCCGACGTTACCAACGCGTCCGGACTTCTTAAAGAAGAGATGCGACGCATGGGTTCTCTTATAATGGAGGCATGCGACTCGTCGAGAGTGGCCGCCGGCGGCGCGCTCGCCGTGGACAGAGTGAAATTTTCCGAATATATCACGAATAAAATAAAAAGCAATCCGCTGATTTGCGTCGAGGAAGAAGAGGTTCGACGTATTCCCGACGATGTTATCGCCGTAGTCGCTACCGGTCCCCTAACGTCGGAACCTCTTTCGGAGGACATTGCCCATCGGCTTGGAGACGGACTTTACTTTTTCGACGCCGCGGCTCCAATCGTTTCGTTTGATTCGATAGATATGACAAAGGCGTTTTTTGCTTCGCGTTATGGAAAGGGAGACGCGGATTATATAAATTGTCCTATGAACTCGGAGGAGTACGCTCGGTTTTACCGCGCTCTCGTCGACGCTGAGGAAGCTCCTCTGCATGACGCTGACAAGGATTTGAAAATTAAGGTGTTCGAGGGATGCATGCCCGTCGAAGTTATGGCGAAGCGCGGAGAAGACACGCTCCGTTTCGGACCGATGAAGCCGGTTGGAATTACAAACCCGAAAACTGGAGAGACATATTACGCCGTCGTTCAGCTCAGGCGTGAAAACGACGACGGAACTATGTACAATCTTGTAGGATTTCAGACTCATCTAAAGTTTCCGGAGCAAAAGAGAGTGTTCGGAATGATACCCGGACTTGAAAACGCCGAATTTTTGAGATACGGCGTAATGCACCGAAATACGTTTTTGAACTCTCCAAAATATCTTTCTCAGGATTACTCCATGAGAGACGACGAAAGAATATTTTTCGCAGGTCAGATGACTGGAGTGGAAGGATATATTGAGTCGGCGGCTTCAGGATTTTCAGCAGGTATAAACGCCGCTCTTCGTGTGAAGAAAAAAGAAGGAGTCGTTTTTCCGCGAACAATGATGATAGGAGCCATGGCTCATTACGTATCCTCCGGTGGAGAGAACGATTTTCAGCCTATGAACGCAAATTTCGGTATAATCGCTTCTCTGGAGCATAAAGTCAAAGGAGGCAAGCGAGCGAGATATGCGGCGTATGCGGAGCGCGCTCTGGCCGAGTGCGATAAAGTGCGCGCCGTTCTCGACGAGCTAAGACGCGAGGCCGTCGACTTAAACTCATAGCGCGACGGTATTTCAAAATAGATCGTATATAAAATATTATAAATTTACATGTAAAGGCATGGCGGTAAACATGAACATAATTATCGACGCAATGGGGGGAGACAACGCTCCGCGCGAAATAGTACGGGGGGCATGCGACGCTTCTCTTCGCTTTGATTCAAAGTTGACTTTGGTAGGCAAACGCGACGTCGTAGAAAAAATTCTGGAAGAATATAAATACGACGGCGATAAAATAGACGTCGCTCACGCGGAAAGCGTTATCGGAATGGAAGAGGATCCGATTTCCGTTGTTCGCGGAAAAAAGGATTGTTCCATGGCCGAAGGACTGCGCCTGTTAAGCTCGTCGGCGGACGCTTTTATCAGCGCGGGAAGCACGGGAGCTCTCCATACGGGAGCCACTTTGCTTGTAAGAAATATAAAAGGCATACGCCGCGCCGCGATATCGACTGTGATCCCTTTCGAGCGACCGACTCTTCTCATGGACTGCGGCGCTAACGTGAACGTTACGACGGAAAACTTTCTTCAGTGGGCGATTTTAGGATCGATTTATATGAGAGACGCGCTTAACGTAAAGAATCCGACCGTGGGTCTTCTGAATATCGGTACGGAGGAGTGCAAAGGAGGAGATCTTCAAAGGGAGGCGTATCAGATTCTTTCCAAGTCGAAGGAAATCAATTTCTGCGGAAACGTGGAAGCGAAACAGCTTCCGTTCGGCGCCTGCGACGTAATTCTGGCAGACGGTTTTACTGGAAACGTTACGCTGAAGCTTATCGAAGGACTTTCTTCATTTATGTTTGGATCCCTGAAAAAGATGTTTACTCACAGCGCCTCGACTAAGCTCTCTTACCTCGCTATGAAAGGAAGGCTACGAGAATTTAAAAATTCGTTCGACGCTTCGGAATACGGCGGCGCGCCTATTCTTGGAATAGCGAAACCGGTTATAAAGGCTCACGGCAGCTCCGACGCGAGAGCGATTTTCAACTCAGTAAGGCAGGCGGAGGCTTTTTGCCGCGCAGAAGTTATAGGCAAGGTTGAAAGCGCGCTTGAGAGCAGGAACGATTGAGCGTCTGCGGATATGCAGACGACTAAACTGAAATATGAAGAAGGAATTTAAATGAATAAGAAAAATAATTCATACGAAAGACTTGAGACAAGTCTCGGATACTCCTTCAAAAACCGCGATCTATTGAAGGAGGCCCTCACCCATTCTTCTTACGCGAACGAAGCGAACGCTCGCGGTGCGAGCATGGAATGCAACGAACGTTTGGAGTTTCTCGGAGATTCCGTGCTTTCTCTTGCCGTAACGGGTTATCTGTTCGAAAAATATAAGGAATTTCAAGAAGGCGACCTTACTAAGATTAGGGCGGCCGTAGTATGTGAAAAGGCTCTTGCAAAGTTTGCCGCTAAAATAAATTTAGGCGACTTTATTCTTCTTGGGCACGGAGAGAATATGAACCGCGGCAGAGAGAGAGCGTCGATTTTGTCGGACGCTTTCGAGGCTGTTTTAGCGGCTATGTATTTGGATTCAGGGGAGAGTATAGCCGTTATAAGAAACTTCGTGCTTCCGCACGTTATAGACGAAATTGAAAATGGAAAGAACGAAACGTTTCTTGATTATAAAACCGCTCTTCAGCAGATTGTTCAGCAGTTTGGCACTGAAAAGCTGGAATACGCGCTTGTAGGCGAACACGGCCCTGATCATAATAAAACCTTCGAGATAGAGGCTCGTCTAAACAGCAACGTAATAGGAAGAGGAAAAGCGAAGTCTAAGCGCGAAGCGGAGCAAATCGCCGCTAAGGAAGCCCTCGGCCTTTTTGGTGAAAACGAGTGAGGCATAGTTCTACGGCAGCTTAAATTTACGGAGGAAACAAATGAGTCGTCATATAAACATCCCTATATTTATTCCTCACATGGGCTGCCCAAATCAGTGCGTATTTTGCGATCAGAGAGCCATATCAGGAGTTAACGCGTTTGACGAGAGCGAAGTTGAAAACAAAATTCTGGACTGCATCGCGTCGTCGTCCGGGTACGAACGTGAAATCGCTTTTTTCGGAGGCTCTTTTACCGGCATCGATCGCTCTCTTATGCTTCGTCTTTTGGACGTCGCTCAGAAATATGTAAATTTAGGCGAAGTCGCTGCTATCCGTATGTCGACAAGGCCGGATTATATTAGCGGCGAGATAGTCGACATTCTAAAAAAATATACTGTTTCCGAGGTTGAGCTTGGAGTTCAGAGTATGTCGTCTCGCGTTCTTGAAGCGTCGAAACGCGGGCACAGTCCGGAAGATACGGAAAGAGCCTCAATGCTTTTAAATTCGGCGGGAATACGATTCGTGGGTCAGATGATGATCGGCTTGCCTTGTTCATCTGGTGAGGACGAGAAGTATACCGCCGAGAAGCTGTGCCTGCTTGGAGTTTCCGCTTCAAGAATATATCCTACCGTAGTATTTCGCGGAACGGAGCTTGAGACAACGCCGGGTTATACTCCGCTCAGCTTGGATGAAGCCGTAAAAAGATCAGCGGACGTTCTCGAGATATTTATCGGACATGGAATACCTTGCCGCCGCATCGGCCTTTGCGAGAGCGAGGAGATACGTTCGGAATCTAAGTATGTCGCCGGACCCGCCCACCCTGCCATGGGAGAGCTTGTTAAAAGCGAAATATATTCGCGTCGTATTAAAAAAGCTCTCGATGGAGTAAAAGGAAGTCGCGCTGAAATAAAAGTACCGCGCGGCGGAATATCGGCTGCCGTCGGTCATAATGGAAAAAATAGAATCGATTTGGCGGAAAACTTCGGTATAAATGAAATAAAATTTATTGAGGATCCAGAACTGCGCGAATATTGCGTTAAGGTTACGATACTGTGAAAGCGCGGATTTTATGATAAAAATATCGAAAAGGGGGACGTCCGACGGATATGTATTTGAAAAAGCTTGAACTTCACGGATTCAAATCGTTTCCGGATAAGACCGCGCTTCAATTCAATCAGGGATCTACTATAATTGTAGGACCAAACGGAAGCGGAAAATCAAATATAACCGACGCAATGCGCTGGGCTCTCGGCGAGCTGTCGTCAAAAAGCCTCAGAGGAAATAAGATGGAGGACGTAATTTTTGCCGGAGCGGACGGAGTACGTCCTATGGGATTCGCCGAGGTATCCGTAACGTTCGACAATAGCGAAGAGCCGAAATCCATAAATTCCGAATACGACGAAATAACCGTTACACGACGATATTATAGATCTGGAGACAGCGCGTATTTTATAAACCGCAAACCGGTAAGACTTAAGGATATAACAGAGCTTTTTATGAACACCGGTATCGGGCGCGAGGGATATTCAATAATAGGACAAGGTAAAATTGCTGAAATCATATCTAAAAAGAGCGAGGACAGGAGAAATATCTTTGAAGAAAGCGCGGGCATAACTAAATACCGATATAGAAAGAACGAAGCTCAGAAAAAGTTGGGCGAGACTGAAAACAATATGATCCGCATAGGGGACATTCGCTCTGAGCTGGAGGCTCGCATAGGGCCTCTTGAGAGGGAAGCTGAAAAGGCGCGCCGCTATCTTGAGCTTTACGACAGGAAAAAAAAGCTCGACGTGTCTTTGTGGATAAGCGATATGGACAAAACCCGCGCAAATCTTAGCAAAACTGAAACCGATACTAAGATGTCGGAGCACGAGCTTGAGATGGCGGACGACACAATGAAACAGCTTGAGGAGAAAATAGACAGGCTGTACGAAAGTTCCCGTGGAAATAAGGAGGAAACTCAGCGGCTTCGTGAGGAAATAAACGGCCTTCGCGGCGAGAGAGCGAGACTTGACAACGATTCTCGGCTAATTGAGAACAATACTCAACATGCTAAACGGAGTCTCGAGGATGAAATTCGTTTGACCGGGGAAGCGGAGACTTCGCTGTACGACTCAGAGGAGCTTTTTGAGTCGCTTATCGAAAATCTTAAAGCGCTGACTGCTTCTCTTGAAGAAGCGGCGGATAAATGCTCGGAAACGTCGGATAAGCGTATGAAGGCTCTTTCAGAACGGAACAGCCGCGACGATGTTATCGAATCCTTGTTTAGAGACAGACAGAGAAAAGAAAGCGAGCTCGGCGATCTTAGAGTGCGTCTCAACGTGCTAAAAAACATGGTTTCCGACCAGTCGAAAAGAAACGTTAATATAGGCGCGGAAATTAGCGAAAGAGAAACTGAATTTAAAGACCTTGAATCCCGTATCGCGTCTGTTTCTGAAACCATAGCCGGTTATGAAAGCAGAATAAGAGACGCCGAGGCGGATTATGCGGGCGCCGCCCAGGCTCTTGAAAAAAATAATTCTTACTCTGAAAAGCTGCGCGCTGAGAAGGCTTCTCTTCATGCAAGATCTGAGGCTCTTGAGAGCCGAATTTCGGCTATGGAAAGAATGCTTGAGCATTTCGAGGGGTATAGCAACAGCGTGCGTTTCGTTATGGGACGAGCCGGAGCCGGAAAACTATCCGGAATACGAGGTCCGCTTTCAAGCCTTATCAAGGCGGACGGTAAATATACGGTGGCTCTGGAGACTTCTTTTGGGGCCGCGCTTCAAAATATTGTGACTGAAGACGAACGTTCCGCGAAGGCCGCGATTTCGGCTCTTAAAGCGGCGAACGCAGGTCGCGCCACGTTTTATCCCATGACTACTGTTAAAGCTCAAAGAAGAGGGGAGGAGCTTAGCGGAGCCGCGGGATGCCCTGGATTTATCGGATTCGCCGACGAACTTGTAGAATGTGATACCGAATATCGAGGAATAGTTTCGTCTATCGTTGGGCGCGTATGCGTCTTTGATAATATTGACAACGCTTCTAATATGGCGAGAGCTCGCGGATGGAGAATCAGAGCCGTTACGCTTGACGGTCAGCAGATAAACGCAGGCGGATCGTTTACCGGAGGCTCCGCAAGAAGGGACAGCGGTATGCTCAGCCGCACGGCTCAAATCGAGGATCTGAGAAAAGAAAAGGAACGCGTTGATTCGGAAGAAAAACGCGCGTCCGATCGTCTTTCTTCATCTGAAAAGGAACGCGCCGAGTTGAGTATCAAAAGAGCCGACGCGGACGAAAAGAGGCGGCTGATGGAATCTCTCGCTTCCGTCGAAAGGACTGGATTAGGCGAACTTGAAGCGAAGCGCAAGGTGACTGGAGATTTAATTGCTCGCCTGCGCGCCGACGAGAGCGAATATGAAAATAACAGGCTGAAGAGCTCTGAGGACATAAAACGTATCGGCGACGAGATATCGCGATGCGAGGCTGAGCTTAAGGATCTTATCGAGCGCCGGGAGACTGTAGCCGGAGAGCGAGGCGAATACGACGTTCTTGCAGACGAACTGACGGAGGATCTGTCCGCGGCGCAAATAAGGTTAGCAGAGCTGACTAAGGACAAGCAGTCTGCGGAAAATTCCGTTTCAGAGTGCGGTCGGCGTATTTCAGCTTTAAAGGAGGAGATAGCGCGCAGACGCGCGGAAGCCGAGAGGCTAGAAAGCGAGATAGCGGGGGCGTCGCACAGAACGGAAGAGCTTCGGGAAGAGGGAGCAGAGAATGAAGTTAGGTTGAAAATTCTTGAAGAGCGCCTTGCCTCGCTTGACGCGGAAGGCGACAGATTAGAAGGAGAACTGAACGAACTCAGACGTCGGGAGAGGGAGCAAAGCGCAAAAAAGGAAATATTGTTTATCGCTCATACCAAGAATGAAAATAAGCTTGAATCCATACGCGGAGAGATAGATAAAATGACCGGCCGTCTCTGGGACGAATATGAGCTCACATACGGAGGAGCGACGGAACTTGCGGAGGCAGGCGAGCTGGAGAACTTCTCCGAATCTGAACGCGCCGCGGCGAAAGCGCGACTGACCGAGATGAAGAGCCGACTTAAATCTCTTGGACACGTAAATTTGTCCGCGGTTGAAGAGTACGCCGAGACGAAGGAAAGATACGATTACATAAAGGCTCAAACAGACGATCTTGAAGCGTCTAGACGAGAGCTTGAGTCAGTTATACGTGATATTGAAAACGATATGCGCCGTATGTTCATCGACGCATTTGAGAAGATCAACAAAAATTTTGGAGAGGTATTCCGGGACTTGTTCGGAGGAGGACGCGCGGAACTGATTTTAACTGATCCGGACGACGTTCTTACGTCCGGAATTGAAATAAGCGCCGCGCCTCCGGGAAAGTCGATAAAAAGTCTCAGTCTCCTTTCCGGCGGTGAACAAGCCTTTATTGCGATCGCGCTGATATTTGCTCTTGTGAAATTTAATCCGGCTCCGTTCTGTATATTCGACGAGATCGAGGCTGCCCTCGACGAGGTAAACGTGGCGAGAGTAGCGAACTATGTTCGCCGATATTCAAGCGAGATGCAGATTATTATGATAACTCATCGACGCGGCACTATGGATATAGCGGACACTCTATACGGGGTGACTATGCCGAAAAGCGGAGTTTCAAAGGTGTTTACTCTCGACGTTAACCGCAAAGCGGAGAACGAGGAATTTCTAAACGATAAAAATAAAGCGTAAGGAAGAGGTATAAATATGGCGTTTTTTGAAAAGCTGAAAAACGGACTCAAAAAAACCAGAACCGCCGTTATGGGACAGGTAGAGGACGTTATACGTTCCTTCAAGAAGGTCGACGAGGAACTTCTTGAGGAGCTTGAGGAGATACTGATTTGTTCCGACGTAGGCGCGGAAACGACCGAATATATTATAAGCGAGCTCAGACTCCGGATAAAAGAAGGAAAAATTAAAGAAGCCGACGACGTAAAGACCGCGCTCGCCGGTATTCTGCGAGAGCTTGTCGGAGAGGGAGAACCTTTAAATTTGGAAACTTCTCCATCCGTTATTCTTGTTATCGGCGTTAACGGCGTTGGAAAAACCACCTCTATTGGAAAGATAGCGGCTAATTTGAAAAGGCAGGGAAAGCGCGTCGTCGTCGCGGCGGCGGATACCTTTCGCGCGGCGGCGATCGAACAGCTCGCAGTCTGGTGCGAAAGGGCCGACGTCGAACTTATTCGTCAGAATGAGGGCTCCGATCCGGCGGCCGTGGTTTACGACGCCGTCGCCGCGGCGAAAAAACGAAACGCGGACGTGCTTATAGTGGATACCGCCGGAAGACTCCACAACAAAAAAAATCTTATGGACGAATTGTCGAAAATAGGACGTATTCTTGACAGAGAGCTGCCGGGAGCGTCTAAGGAAACGCTGCTTGTTCTTGATTCCACGACCGGTCAAAACGCGGTTTTGCAGGCAAAAGAATTCGGATCGTCATGCGAAATAACGGGTCTGGTCCTGACAAAGCTTGACGGAACAGCCAAGGGCGGAGCTGTTTTTTCAATTCGTCGTACCGTGGGATTGCCGGTTAAGTATATAGGAGTTGGAGAGCAGATCGACGACATGGAGCCTTTCGACGCTGAAATGTTCGTGAACGCTCTTTTAGGCGAATAGGCCAACTAATAAAAAAGGGGAGATTTATGATTGAAATAGCGCTTGCGTCAAACAACAAAAAAAAGATAGCGGAGCTTGAAACTATGCTCTCTTCGATAAACGGAGGAGTAAGAATACTTTCTCTGAGAGACGTCGGTTTTTCCGGGGATATAGACGAGTACGGATCAAGCTTTGAAGAAAATTCAATAATTAAAGCTTCCGTTCCTGCTTCACTGGGATATATAGGAATCGCCGACGATTCCGGTCTTTGCGTAGATTATCTTAACGGAGCTCCGGGCGTTTATTCAGCAAGATACGCCGGCGATCACGGTGACGATAAATCAAATCGTCAAAAGCTGCTCCGAGAGCTTGACGGAGTTCCTGAGGAGAAGAGAGGCGCTAAATTCGTATGCGTCGCCTCTATCGTGCTTCCGGAAAACTCCGTTTATACGATCCCGGACGAATTTAAGCCTTCGGAAGATACGGCGAATGCCGCCGGAGTTTCGAGAATAAAAACCGGTCTTGTTCGCGGAGAGTGCGCGGGCCGCATCCTTGAACAAGAGCGCGGAGACGGAGGCTTTGGATACGACGTCTTGTTCTATTCTTCAGATCTTGAAAAATCATTTGGAGAGGCGTCGCCCGAGGAAAAGAACGGCGCGAGCCACCGCGGACGCGCTATGAGCACGCTTGTTCGTCTTATAGAACTATTGGCAAATTCGCATGAATAATTAAGTACGAGGAAAAATATGCTGAACAGTAAACAGAGAGCAAAACTAAGAGGGCTTGCAAACAATATGCAGCCGGTTTTTCAAATTGGAAAGGGAGGCGTGACGGAAGAAGTTTGCCGGGCGGCGGCTCAGGCTATCGAAGCGAGAGAGCTTATTAAAATATCCGTTCTTGAAACGTCCGATTCAACCGCGCGCGAAGCCGCCGACGCTGTGGCCGAGCACATGGGCTCCGACGTAGTATCGGTAATAGGACGAAAGTTCGTTCTTTTTAAAATTTCAGAAAAGCCTGAAAACAGGAAAGTGTCCGCGGAGCTGAAACTTAAATGATCGGTAAATTCAGACTCGGCATATATGGAGGAACGTTTTCTCCTCCTCACAACGGGCATTTGCACGCCGCGGAGGAATTTCTGCGCGCGTTAAATCTCGACAGACTTATTATTATGCCGGCGAACATTCCACCGCACAAAAGAAGTGAAGATAGCGACGATCCTCACACTCGATTTGAAATGTGCCGCCTAGCGTTTGAAAAAATGGAGAGAACTGAGGTTTCAACGTATGAGATAGACAAGAGCGGAGTTAGCTATACTTCCGATACCTTAGAACATTTCGCGTCGGACGATACCGAACTATTTCTTCTTTGCGGAGCCGACATGTTTCTTACTCTCGACCAATGGTGCCGTCCGGAGACGATATTTAGTCTTGCCCGCGTTGTAGGAATAAGGAGAAGCGATATGGAAGTAAGGGAACTTGAAAAAAAAGCTGAAGAATATTCGCGTCGTTTTGGCGCGCGAGCTACCGTTATAACATCCGAGCCGTATCCCGTCTCTTCAACTTATATCAGAGAAAAACTTCGTAACGGGCTCGACTGCTCAAAATTTTTACCTCAAAGCGTCGCTGAATTTATAGAAAAAAACAAATTATATGTGTAATTTTCTCATGAAAAAAAGGATTATATTTTGGAAAAGATAATAACCGAGTATGAGATCGAGGCTCTTCGCGAAAAAATACGTCCATATCATACGGCGAAAAGATACGCCCACGCTCTTGCCGTTGAAAAAGAATGCGCTCGCATAGGAACTCTTCTTTTGCCAGAAAAAGTAAATAAACTTCGCGCCGCGGGACTGCTTCATGATATTACGAAAAAGGACGATATAGAAAAACAGTTGCAATATTGTGTAGAATTTGGTATAATAATCAGTAATTCAGATATTCGCTCTCCTAAACTTTTTCATGCCAAGACGGCCGCAGCAATGATATCCCGCGATTTTCCCGAGTTTTCGGACGAAGAAATTATTTCGGGAGTAAGATATCACACTACGGGCAGAGACGGAATGACCGCGTTTGAATCCGTCGTGTATCTTGCGGATTATATTGAGGAAACAAGAACGTTTCCCGACTGCGTTCGTTTGAGAGAGTATTTCTGGAACGGCGTTTCATCCGGAAAAAACGCGGAGGAGCATTTCCGGC
Source organism: uncultured Eubacteriales bacterium (assembly GCA_949747515.1). GTDB lineage: Bacteria > Bacillota > Clostridia > Oscillospirales > CAG-272 > RUG11130. The sequence continues at coordinate 7,263 of CATKFO010000035.1, read as the reverse complement.
GCACGGTCGTGAAATCCTTTGATATGACGATAAGTCAGCTGCTTGACGAAGGAGCTCCCGTAGACAGAGATACGGTGGAGGCAAGAAATTATTTTTTGAATCTTCTTTCAGGAGAAATCTAAAGATAAAGAAAATTCTTGTTCTTATGGGGGAAAACGTTGGCGCGGGCTAAGATAAGTTTCACGCGGTCATACTTTTTCGCGTTGCAATTTAATCGCCGTCTACTGCGAATTATATCGAGCAAATTGGGCAAAGGAGACTTTGTTAATTATGAATCCGAAAAAAGAAAAAAGAATCAGGCGCAAGAAGGGAAATAAGATTCCTAAGAACCGAAAGGGAAAGCTCTCCGTCGGTAAAAAGGCGGCGATAAGCGTGCTTTTGGTCCTTTACGTAGTCGTGCTGCTCGCGACTTCTTTCGTCGTGTTTTACAGACCTACGAAAGAAGCTCCCAGAACGATTTCTTATACGGAAACATATTTTGATTCCGACGGAAATGTACAAATAAAAGTGGTAGAAGACAAAGTCGAACACATCGACGGAAACTATAATTTTCTTGTTTTGGGTCACGACCGCGCCGCAATGCTTACGGACGTGTTTATGATTATGAACCTGGACGCTAATAGCGGACGGATCACGATAATGCAGATTCCCCGAGACACATGGTTCTCCGATCATAACGGATACGGCGTGCCGACAAATAAAATCAACGCGGTCTTCTCCACGTATTATTACAGCTATATAAGAGACGGAGAGGACAGCGACGAAGCATATCTTCACGCGTTGACGGATCTGGCGGAAACTCTTGAAAAAACGCTTAACATAGGAATTCACGCGTCGGCTATTATGGACCTCGACGGTTTTATCAACATAGTCGATATTATTGGAGGCGTTGAGATTGACGTTCCTCCGGGAATGACTTACAACGATCCGGCGCAGGGCTTGTATATTGATCTGCCGTCGGGAGTACAGCGTTTGAACGGAAACCAGGCCGAGGGATTCGTTCGAATCAGATCTATATACCTCACTGCGGATTTGGGACGGCAAAACGCCCAAAAGCGTTTTATGGTCGCGTTTTTTGATCAGATTAAGAGCTCGCTCGGAGTTTCAACCGCAATAAAGCTGTCTGATCAGATGCTTAGCAATGTCGTAACCGATTTCAAGATTTCAGACGCGCCTTATTTTGTTCAGGCGTTCCTTGAATGCGACTTGTCGGATATAAACATGCTTACGATGCCTGGAAACCTTGCGAGCGGTTATTACGTTATGAACCGCGAGGCTACGCTCGACGTTATAAACAGCAATTTTAACGTTTTTGACAAGGATATACCTCTCGCCTCCTTCGATTCAAACGGATTGTTTAACAATACGGCGAATTATGCGATAAATCAAGAGTATAATGCTCCCGCGGAGAAAATGTATGATTCTAACGTGTATAACGGCAAGGACGTGGACGAAAACTCTATAGAAATACACTGATAATTCAATTTAAAATCATGTATATTTACTGGATCACAAATAACTTTTACTTGCGATTCGATATGGCGAAAGAAGAATATATTTATGGATAATTATACCCGAGCAAATTCGCGCCGTCGCGGACGCATGTCCAAAGGACAAAAACTCGCGTTCGGAGCGGTAGTTGTTCTGTATACGGTTATTCTGTCGGTCGTATCTTTCGTATTTCTCGGAAGGCCTTCCGCGGGAATGCGTGAGACGTATACCGCAACCGACGAAAACGGCAATACGATTACTCAAACTGTGACTCCCGAAGACGGCGAGTATAATATTCTTGTTCTTGGAATGGACAAAGAAGCGATGCTCACCGACGTTATGATGCTCGTGCATATAAGCGACAACGCTCATAAAATAAACGTGATTCAAATTCCCCGCGATACTTATATTTCAGGGGCTCCGGGAATAACGAGCCGTACTCATAAGATAAACGAGCTTTACGCCGATTATTATAATTCGCATGGATACGACTCGAAGGCGGCCATAGAATTTGTGAAAGAAACGCTGAGAAAAAGTCTATGCGTTACCATACATGAGGCGGCTCTTATGGATCTTAGCGGATTCGTAAATATCGTCGATATAATCGGAGGAGTCCCGATCGACGTTCCCGCAGCTATGAATTATACTGACGGCGCGCAGAATCTTTATATAAATATTCCAGCCGGACGTCAGGTTCTGGACGGGAAGAACGCGGAGGGATTCGTCAGATACAGGGACGGATACGCTCAGGGAGATATGGGACGCGTTAACGCGCAAAAACTATTTTTAACCGCGTTTTTCGAGAGGCTTAAAAGTACTGTGAGCGTATCTAACGTTACGGATATTGCCGGAGAAATATTGAAGAATTTAGAAACGGATATGAGCGTCGGAGACATGGTTCTTTACGCTCGAATGTTGCTTAACTGCGATTTAAGCGGAATAAAGCTGAGAACAATGCCCGGATTTACCGAAGCCGGGATGAACCACTATGTTTTGAATCGAGCGGAGGCGTTACGCGCGGTAAACGAGGACTTGAATACCAATAAGGACGGAGACATTAGCGGGGCGGTGTTTGACTCAGCGCAGCTTTTCAACAATTCCGGAGACCCGTCGATCAGCGGCATATATTACGGATCTGATATTTACGACGAAAAGATCTATGGCGGAGACACTGTTGGAGGCGAAATAAATATACCGAGAAAAAAGGGAAAATAAATATGAAAGATAATGATGTAATGAACATGAAGATCGTAGATCCATCCGATTCAAGAGCGGTGGCTGAATATATTGTTTCTGTGCTCGACGCAAAAAAAGCAAAGGATATAAAACTGCTTCACGTTGAGGAGCAGACGGTGATCGCCGACTATTTTGTAATTTGTTCGGGCGGATCAAGAACACAGATCAGGGCGCTCGCCGACGAAGTAGATTTTCGTCTGGAACCGTCTGGAATTACTCCTTCTCATACTGAGGGGATGGATTCCGGAGTTTGGGCGCTTAAAGATTACGGCGGCGTGATACTTCATGTATTCAGCGCTCAGGCAAGAGATTTTTATAAGCTGGAGAACCTTTACGACGGAACGTCTAACGTCGATATATCGGATATAGTTACCGAATAAATTGCGCGCGAATAACTACGGATGAAAGGCATGAACGAAATATGAAATATGATTTTAAAAATATTGAGGCTAAATGGCAAAAAAAGTGGGAAGAGGACGGCGTATTCCACGCTAAGGACGATTCGGATAAGAAAAAGTTTTACGCTTTGGTCGAATTTCCATATCCCAGCGGCGCGGGTATGCACGTCGGACATATAAAGGCGTATTCCGGTCTTGAAGTAATATCCCGTAAGAGAAGAATGGAAGGTTACAACGTTCTTTTCCCATTAGGCTTTGACGCGTTCGGTCTTCCTACTGAAAATTACGCGATAAAAACCGGTATTCATCCGCGAAAGGTAACGGATACTAACATAGCTAAGTTTACTTCCCAGATGAAGCGCGTAGGTTTTTCCTTTGACTGGACGAGAACGGTGGACACTACCAACGAGGACTATTACAAATGGACTCAGTGGATTTTTATAAAAATGTTTGAGAAAGGACTTGTGTTCCGCGATAAAACCCTTGTTAATTACTGTCCTTCATGCAAGGTTGTGCTCTCAAACGAGGACAGCCAGGGTGGGAAATGCGATATATGCCACAGCGACATTGTTCAGCGTTCAAAGGACGTTTGGTACTTGCGTATAACCGAATATGCCGATAAGCTTCTAGAGGGGCTGAACGAAGTGGATTATCCCGCTAACGTTAAGGCTCAGCAGATTAACTGGATAGGAAAATCGAGAGGCGCGTTCGTTGATTTTACTTTGAGCGGGACGGATGAAAAGCTTACCGTGTATACTACTAGACCGGATACCCTTTTCGGCGTTACGTTTATGGTAATGGCTCCGGAACATCCTCTTCTCGATAAATATAGAGATCAAATTTCAAATTTCTCAGAAATAGAAAATTATCGCGATATCTGCTCGAAAAAGACGGAATTCGAGCGCACTCAGCTTGTTAAAGATAAAACGGGCGCGCGCGTAGACGGATTGTCCGCGGTAAATCCAGTCAGCGGAAAGGAAATTCCCATTTATATTTCCGACTATGTAATGATGGGATACGGAACGGGAGCTATTATGGCGGTTCCAGCCCACGACGAACGCGACTATGACTTTGCAAAAAAATTTGGAATAGACATAGTCGAGGTAATAAAAGGCGGAAACATAGACGAGGCCGCGTATGCCGGCGACGGAGAGATGATAAATTCAGATTTTCTCAACGGTTATACTAATAAAAAGGAATCCATAGACCGGATGATCGATAATTTGGTCGAGAAGGGAATAGGCCGCGCGGGCGTTCAGTATAAAATGAAAGACTGGGCGTTTAACCGGCAAAGATACTGGGGAGAACCTATTCCGATAGTGCATTGCCCTCATTGCGGTATGACGCCGATTCCGTATGAAGACTTGCCTCTGCGTCTGCCAGACATGGAAAATTTTGAACCTGGAGAAGGCGGTGAAAGCCCTCTTGCAAAGGTTGAATCATTTGTCAACTGTATTTGTCCGAAATGCGGCGCTCCGGCAAAGCGTGAGACCGACACTATGCCTCAATGGGCCGGTTCGTCGTGGTACTTCCTTCGCTATATTGATCCGCATAACGCGGAACGCTTCGCAGACTCCGATAAGCTGAAATATTGGATGCCGGTGGACTGGTATAACGGCGGAATGGAGCACGTTACGCGCCACCTTATATATTCAAGATTCTGGTATAAATTCCTCTACGACATAGGAGAAGTTCCCGTTTCAGAGCCTTATGCCAAGCGTACCGCACAGGGGCTTATTCTCGGCCCCGACGGCGAAAAAATGTCAAAGTCCAAAGGAAACGTCGTAGATCCTAACGACGTGGTCGATACGTACGGCGCGGACGTTCTTCGCATGTATATACTTTTCATGGGAGACTATGGCGCGGCGGCTCCGTGGTCTGAAAACGGCGTAAAGGGATGTAAGCGCTTTATAGAAAGATTCGCGGGACTTATGGATATGATTGGGCAAGGAGCAGTTACGGAAGTTATCGATTCCGACCTCCATAAAACCGTTAAAAAGGTATCGTCCGACATTGAAGAAATGAAGTTCAATACCGCTATCGCAGCTATGATGTCTTTGGTAAACAAAATATACGACGCCGGAAGTATTACAAAAAATGAACTTGCCGTGCTCGTAAGACTTATCTGCCCGTTCGCGCCCCACATAGCGGAAGAAATGTGGGAGAAACTCGGATTCTCAGGTTACGCTTCTTTAGCCGAATGGCCGAAATTTGATGAAAATAAAGTTGTCGACAGCATGGCTGAAATAGCGGTCCAGATTTGCGGAAAAGTTAGAGGTACCATAACCGTTCCGGTCGACGCTCCTGCGTCGGAGGTAATCGCCGCCGCTAAGGCTAACGAAAAAATAGCCGCGATTCTTGATGGAAAAACAATAATTAAAGAAATCTGCGTTCCGGGCAGAATTGTAAATATAGTGGCGAAATAGAAGCAGATTATTTCAAAAAACTCCTTTTTGCATATTGACAAAAAATGTTTTTTGATGTATAATATTTAAGAATCATAATCAATATTTATCTTTTGTCATATGCGAAGGGAGGGAATTCAGATGGCTGAGATCAGAGTAAAAGAAAATGAATCGCTTGACAGCGCGCTTCGTCGTTTTAAGAGACAGTGCCAGCGTTCGGGTATTCAGGCCGAGCTTCGCAAGAGAGAATGCTACGAAAAGCCGAGCGTTAAAAGAAAGAAGAAATCCGAAGCAGCAAGAAAGCGCAAATATAAGTAATTTTAAGATAAACGCCGTGGTTATCCGCGGCTTTTTCTTTGTTTATTTATCGTCCTGCCTTAGAGTAACAGTTCTTCCACAAATTTATCGGTTGCAAATTTTCCGCAAGCGCTTATAATAGAAATGAGGAGTAAAAACGCCCTCGTTATTGCTTGAAAGGCGGATGTGTAAATGGAAGTAATAATGATCAGCAATACTAAGTTGAAGGTAATGCTGTCAGCCGAGGATATGGAAAAATACAGTTTTGACCCGGAGGACTGCGCGGATATAAGCTCTCGCAGCGCCTTTAGAAGTATATTACACGAGGCTCGGGAACAGTGCGGTTTCGACGCGGTTGGAGATAGGGTGTTCGTTCAGTATTATCCATCTAAATCCGGCGGCGGAGAAATGTTCGTTACTAAGCTTTCCGGAAAGACAGAGCTTTGCGAAAAATCAGAATTTTTTGAAAGATCGGAGCTTTGCGAAAATTTAAAAAACTTTGTAGATTCGGATATTTCCGAGCAAGACAATTCGGAGAAAATGAAGAACGAAGAGAACAGACAGCGAGGCATTGCGGATATTTCAGACAAAGGCCGAAAATACAGGACGGAGTACATAATATATACGTTTGATTGCATGAATGAAGCGCTTCTCTCATGTTCCGCTCTAAAAAAAGAGCAATATGAAGGCGTAAGTATGTTATATACTGACGGCGGCGATAACTTCGGGAAAATAGGATATTTTCTTGTTCTTGACAGAGATAGCTATATTCCCGGCGAATACGGAGGCAGTAAGTGCGACTGTCGCTATTATCACGTCCTTTCAGAGCATGGAACGCTAATTTGTTCCAATGCCTCGGAAAAGCTCGGCGGCCTTGCATAAATTTATGAAGATGATTGTTAGGTTGAATATACCTGTTGTTACGCCCTTAATTGTGTATATGCACAAATTAAGGGCCTTGTTTTTGTTAATTACTTGCTCTTGAATTAGCGCTGTTAATGTTGCAGCTATATTTAAAATAAAATATAACAGCGTTAATATTATGCAAGATATACAAATTACGATATAACTTTTATAGCATAATGTCAAAAAAACTTTTGAACCATTGGAATAATGAACAAAAATAATGAACAAATAAGAAAAATATTGATAAAACGTTGCGAGAGGTATTGATTTATTTCCAAATATATGCTACTATATAAGTAGTTACTTGATCGTAACAAATTTTTTTCAATTTATGGAGGAAGAAAATGAAAAGGCGAGTACTAAGTTTACTGCTTGTGTTGTCTATGCTGATGAGCATGGTTTTAACCACGGCGGTAAACGCAGCGCCGGAACATGATGAGAAACTCGATATATTCGATGATCTTGAAGATTATGTTCTGACTCAGGACGGCAGACCGTTTATGCAGTTTGGCGCAAGAAGCACAATAACT